>NZ_BAABRO010000002.1:600000-900000 GCF_039545035.1 Novipirellula caenicola | reverse complement strand
ACTTTGACCGCCGAACACGAAGGCTACTCAGTGATCGTTGCCGACAGCCGCGAAACCACCGCAAACGAAGAACAATTAATCGAACAACTGCTTGCCAGACAAATCGAAGCCCTGGTCGTCTGTCCCGTCGGTCGACGACACGAACATCTGTCCGCAATCGATGGTACAGGGCTGCCGGTTGTGCTGGTCGATCGCGGATTTGCCAAAAGTAAACTCGTCCAAGTCACATCGGATCATCGCTGCGGTGCCCAGCGGGCAACCGAGTTGCTGCTGGACCATGGACACCGATCCATCGGCGTGTTGCAAGGATTACCGGGAACGTTACCGAACGACCAACGAATCGAAGGACTTCGCGAGGGATTAGCCAAACATGACATCCAATTGGACTCGGCGATGATCGCCGGCGACAGTTTTAGTGAACATTCGGGCTACGAATCGGCCAAACGACTACTAAGCCTGCATCCGAACATCACTGCCTTTTTCGCCTTTAGCACTCCAAACGCTTTGGGAGCCCTGCGGCTGATTTCGGAAATGGGGCTGCGTGTTCCCAAGGATCTGTCGATCGTGACCTTTGACGATATTCCTTTCGCCGATTTTATGAGTGTTCCGCTGACCACCATCGCACAAGACGTCCCGGCGCTGGGACGCACCGCCGCCGAACTGATCACCCAACAATTGCGAAGCGGCAAACGTCCCCGAATCAAAAAACATTCGATGAAAGTACACTTAGTGAGCCGCGACTCGATCGGCGAGGCAAAACGATGAAACGCAAACGCCCCAAGATCACGGTCGTTGGATCGATCAATATGGATTTGGTCGTTCGCTGTGACCGTTTTGCTCGTCCTGGAGAAACGATCACGGCAACTTCGTCGGCCGAGATCAGTGGAGGCAAAGGTGCTAATCAAGCGGTCGCCGCTGCCTTGGCGGGCAGCGATGTGCGAATGATTGGCCGCGTCGGCGACGATGCCTTCGCTGGCACTCTACGTCAGAACTTGAAATCGCACGACATTCAATGCGATGGCGTGATCACGACCCAAGATTGCCCCAGCGGACTTGCCATCGTGACGGTGGAAGCCAGCGGCCAGAATTCGATCATGTTGGTCCAAGGAGCCAATGGACGCGTCACGCCTGAGGATATCGAAACGCGTCGTGATGTGATCGAGACGGCCGAAGTGGTGCTGTTGCAGCTTGAAATCCCGCTCGATGCGGTACTCGCCACCATCGCAATCGCCAAGCAAGCCGGCGTGCGGACCATCCTGGACCCCGCTCCCGCACCCCAGGTGTGGAGCGATGAACTGCTGGGCGTGGACTTGGTTTGCCCGAACGAAACCGAGGCGGCTGCGATTGTGGGGCGTCCCGTTGAAACGATCGAAGATGCGAACAACGCGGCCCAAGAACTACACCGCCGAGGATGCGAGAACGTCGTGATCACGTTGGGGGACCGCGGATCGGTGCTGTACTCAAACAACACATTGCACCACTTCCCGGCTCACCCTATTACCGCCGTTGACACGACCGCCGCAGGGGATGCGTTTGCGGGTGCCTTGGGCGTTCACTGGGCCGAAACCGACAACTTGATCCAGGCCGTACGATTCGCCAGCGCGGCGGGGGCAATCGCGGCATCACGCCATGGCGCCCAGCCAAGCATGGGGACGCGTCCGATGATTGAGAAACAAGTGAGGAGTGAGGAGTGAGGAGTGGCTCTTGAGAGCGTGAGGCTTCAAAAATCATAACCCGGCGCGTCAGCGAGGCACCGAGCCAAGTTAAAGATTCCCTCGCTGACGCTTCGGGTTGTGATAAGAGCGCAACTCAAAAACTCACGCATCGGGTTGGGATGCTGATTGGTCAACGGATCGAACACAAACGAAATTTCCTGAGCCGAACGCATTACGACCCTCGGATGACCCCAAAGACAACTTCCGAACTGATTTGTCCTGATACGGATTTGCCCCGATAAAACATCCTTTCATTTTTACCGCACACGTCAAAGAGAGAACCATGAACGTTCGTCATTCCATTTTGCTGTTAGCCCTGATGTTGTTGGTGGGCTGCAACTCATCGTCGACCACGCCCGAAGGTCCCCAAGCCGCAGACGCGGACAATGACAAGCCTCGCGTCGCCTTGATCATGAAGTCGTTGGCGAACGAGTTTTTTTCGACCATGGCTGATGGGGCGACGGAACATCAAGCTGAACACGCGGATGACTACGACTTGGTCGTCAACGGAATTAAGGACGAACGTGACCTCAGCCGCCAAGTCTCGCTCGTCGAAGAAATGGTCGCCAGCGGCGTGGATGCGATTGTGATCGCTCCGGCGGATTCAAAAGCACTGGTTCCGGCGCTGCGTCGTGCATCGCAAGCGGGTGTCGTCGTGATCAACATCGACAATCGACTGGATGCCGACGTGCTGGCACAAGAACAGATTTCGATCCCGTTTGTCGGTCCCGATAACATGGCGGGAGCCAAGACGGTGGGCGATCACTTGGCGGCCAAACTGAACAAAGGAGACAAGGTGGCGATTTTGGAGGGCATCCGCACTTCATTCAATGCCCAGCAGCGTTTGAAAGGCTTTCAAGCCGCGATGCAAGACGCTGGGATTGAGATCGTCGACAGCCAAACGGCCGAATGGGAGATGAGCAAAGCGAACACGATTGCATCGTCGATGTTAAGCGAACACCCCGAGATCAAGGCGATCTTGGCGGCGAACGATTCAATGGCCTTGGGGGCAATCGCGGCGGTCAAAAGTGCAGGCCGCGAAGGCGAAGTGATGATCGTGGGCTTTGACAATATCACCGCGATTCAAGAGGCGATCAAACAAGGCAAGGTCCTGGCGACCGCGGACCAGCACGGTGATCAGTTGGCGGTATTTGGTATCGAGGCGGCGCTGAAGCAAGTCAACGAAAAATCGGCAGCCACCGCCGATGTTGAAACGCCGGTCGATTTGATCACAAAGGAAAGCCTGTGAGTTCGTTATTGCAAGTCGATGGGCTGACAAAGCGTTACGGCCGTGTAACGGTTCTGCAAAACGTGTCGCTGGAGCTACGTTCGGGCGAGATCCATGCACTGTTGGGAGCCAACGGGGCGGGCAAAAGCACGTTGTGCAAGATCATCAGCGGGCTTGTGCCAGCATCCGAAGGCGAGATGACGCTCGAGGGTGACTCGTTTGCTCCGTCGAACAAGCAAGACGCGGAAAGCCGCGGTGTCGAGATCGTGCAGCAGGAGTTGAATCTGATTCCGACGCTGTCGGTCGCCGAAAACCTGCTGCTGACTCGGTTACCCCATCGATTCGGCGCGGTTGACACAAGGGAACTGCACCGCATGGCTCAGCAGATCCTGGATCGCTTTGGATTGTCAGACGTCTCCACACACGCGTTGGTCGGGTCGCTCGGGGTAGGTCGGCAACAAATGGTCGAGATCGCGGCCGCGCTGGCACGCCAGTGCAAGCTGCTGATCCTGGACGAACCCACCGCAGCGCTATCAGGTAGCGAATCCGAGCAATTGTTCGCCCATTTGCAGCGACTGCGTGAGGACGGGGTTGCGGTCATCTACATTAGCCACCGCTTGGACGAGGTCGCAAGGTTAAGCGACCGAGTCACCGTGCTGCGTGACGGGACGCTTGCGGGCACCCAACCGACCGCATCGCTAACGACCGATGCAATGGTCGATTTGATGAGCGGCGAAGCGACGGCATCAGCCAAACGTGATCACGTCTGCCACACGAGCAGCGAAACGGCGATGCGGGTCGAGTCGTTGACGTCGGGGATCGTTCGCGAAGTCAGCTTCACCGTGCAGCGAGGCGAGCGACTAGGGATTACGGGATTGGTGGGGTCGGGCCGGACGGAATTATTGCGAGCGATCTTTGGCGCCGATGTTGCGACGTCTGGACACGTTTACCTAGGCCGCGATCACACACCGCGTCGGTTCCGGCACCCCAGCGAAGCGGTCGCGGCGGGCATGGCGATGGTCACCGAAGACCGCAAACAGGATGGGTTGTTATTGTCACAATCGATTCGCACCAACACGACGCTGAGCAGTTTGTGGCCACGATTTTCGCGTCTCGGATTGACTCGCGAGACCGAAGAAAACCGCATCACCACCGAGATGCGAGACTCGTTGGCGACACGTTGCGAGTCGATTGATCAATTTGTTGGCACGCTGAGCGGTGGGAACCAGCAAAAGGTTGCGGTCGCCAAATGGCTGGTTCGCGACGCCGACGTCTTTTTGTTTGACGAACCGACTCGCGGCATCGATGCCGGGGCACGACAGCGGATTTATCAACTGTTCGAAACGTTAGCCAATCAAGGCAAAGCGATCGTGATCGTCAGCAGTGATTTAGAAGAATTGTTTGAAACATGCGATCGCATCGCGGTGATGTCGGCGGGCCGAATGGTCGACACGTTCGGTCGCAACGAGTGGAGCGAAGAAAAAATCATGCAAGCATCGTTCCACGGCTATAAAGACCGTTTGCAGAGCGTCCATTCATAAGATCATCATTTCCAATGAAACAAACTCAACTTCGACAATCGATTCTTCAATACGGTGGACTGGTGGCGGTGCTGATCGCACTTGTCGCGGTGTTCAGCGTGATGAGCAAGAATTTTTTTCAGATGACCACGCTGGTATCGATCGCGAACCAGATTCCTGATCTGACGTTTCTCGCCGTCGGTATGACGTTGGTCCTGGTAGTGGGCGGCATCGATTTGTCGGTCGGGTCGCTGTTGGCGCTGTCATCCGCGGTGCTGGGCGTGCTGATGGCGAACCAGGAGTGGCCGCTGTTGGCGGCGCTGCCGATTGCGATGTTGGTTGCGGGGGGCTGCGGATTGATCAACGGCTTCATCTCGGTTGGCTTCGGCATCCCATCGTTCATTGTCACCTTAGGGATGCTGGAGATCGCTCGCGGTGCGACCAAGGTGGTGACCGATTCACAATCGGTTTACATCGGCAGCCGCATCGAGTGGTTTGGTCAACCGATCACGAGCATCCTGTTGTCACCGGCGTTTTTTGTCGCCGTGGCTACCGTGATTGCGGGCCAATTTGTATTAATGCGGACGGTGTTCGGTCGCTATTGTGTCGCGATTGGCACGAACGCCGAAGCGGTCCGCATGTCGGGCATCCGCGCGGCTCCCTATTCGATTGCGGTGTTTGGGATCAGCGGATTGATGTGTGGTTTGGCCGGCTTGGCCCAATCGTCGCGATTGTCGACGGCCGACCCGAACGCAGCTATCGGAATCGAATTGGCGGCCATCGCCGCTTGCGTGATCGGTGGCACCAGTTTGATGGGCGGGCGAGGCAGCGTGATCAGCTCGTTTATCGGTGTGCTGATCATTCAAGTCCTGCAAACCGGGCTTGCACAAATCGGTGTCTCCGACGCCAACAAACAAATGATCACCGGCGGCGTGATTGTCGCTGCGGTGTTACTAGACGCCCTGCGAACCCGTTGGGGGCGAGCGAAGGTTTGAGTTACACAGGCTACACGCTTCGTTTCCCTGGGCTCCGGGCTGCCAAACGCTACAAGCTGTGGCGGGAGCCTCTGAAAGAAGTGCAATACCAAGCTGGAGCCTGGTAACGAGCTGAACGAACTTATTACTGACGGATTTCACAATGAGGGATAGGCTTCTAGCCTGTTTTCGATGCGATGACAGGCTGGAAGCCTATCCCACATTTACTCACCGTATGACACCCGAGAATGAATCGATGAAAACGTTGTTTCTAGCTTTGCCGTTGTTGCTTTCGGCGTCTGCGGTCGTTGCCGCGGAAACTCCGTCGCCGCAACGACCGAACGTCTTAGTGGTCATCACTGACGACCAAGGGTTTGGCGAATTTTCGTGCCATGGCAATCCGGTCGTTCAGACGCCTCACTTGGATCGACTGCACGACGAAAGTATCCGGCTGGCCGATTTCCACGTGGCGCCGATGTGCACCCCGACGCGGGGGCAACTGATGACTGGCGTCGACTCGCTTCGCAATGGCGCGATGAACGTCAGCAGCGGCCGAACGCTGCTTCGACGATCGTTCCCAACCATGGGTGACCTGTTCACCGCATCGGGGTGGCAAACGGGGCTGTTTGGAAAGTGGCATCTGGGCGACACGTATCGTTATCGTCCACAGGATCGCGGGTTTCAGGAAAGCGTGTGGTTCCCGTCATCGCATATCGGTTCGGTCCCGGACGCGTGGCAGAACGATTACTTTGGCGACACCTATGTTCACAACGGCGTCCGTCAAACCTATCGCGGCTACACCACCGACGTACTGTTTCGCGAATCGATGCAGTGGATGAAGACACAAGCGGATGCCCAGCGCCCCTTCTTTTGCTATTTGGCAACCGCCGCGGCGCATCAACCGCACTACGTCCCCCAGCGGAATCACGAAGCCGCGAAAAAAGCGTTTGAAGCGGTCCGCGACTCGCTGCCAAGCGTTCCACCAGAGAAAGAATCCGAGCTGATCCGTTTCTTGGGAATGGTTGACAACATTGACGAGAACATGGGCCGGTTAGAGGCATTCTTGACCGAAAGCGGACTCCGCGAAAACACCGTGGTCATCTTTTTGACGGACAACGGCAGCACGTTTGGCCCCAAATATTTCAACGCCAACATGCGAGGCGGCAAGATGACGTTGTGGGAAGGCGGCCATCGGGTGCCTTGCTTCATCCGCTGGCCCGCCGGCACGCTGCGACCGGCCGGTGACATCAAGGGGTTGACACAAGTCCAGGATGTATTGCCAACGTTGGTGGATTTGCTGGGGATGAACATTCCCACGGAAACCAAGTTTGACGGCATCAGTTTGGCCCCGGTGCTCAAAGGAACCCAAGCGGTTCCCGAGGACCGGATGATGGTCATCAACTACAGCCGAATGCCATTTAAAACGGTTCAGACGACCCCAAATAACCCGGCGGTTCCACGTCGTGAAGGGGCTGTGGTGCTGTGGAAACAGTGGCGGCTACTGTCGGACAAACAGCTTTACAATCTCGCCGACGACCCGCTGCAAACGCAAAATGTAATCGCCGAGCACCCCGAGGTGACACGAGCAATGCGAGCTCATTTGAATGCTTGGTGGGACGGCGTAAAAGACCAAGCCAACAAGTTCGAGCGTTCGATCATCGGCCACGATGCGGAAAATCCGGTGCAATTGACTGCATGTGAATGGGCCGATGTGTTCGTTGATCAACAAAAGCAAGTTCGAGCCGGCGATCGCAAGAACGGCGTGTGGCACATCGAGGTCGCGAAGGCCGGCGAGTACGAGTTTCGACTGAGCCGTTGGCCCGATGATTGCCATTTGCATTTGGCATCGGGTGTCGACGAAACACGCGTGACCGATGGGGTGTTGCAAGCAGGCCCAGCATGGCCAGTCGCTGAGGCCCAGCTGCGAGTTGGCAAGGTCCAGCACCGAGCAGCGGTGGCGTCTGATGCAGGCGAAGTCCGATTTCGCATGAACTTACCCGCTGGCCCCACGACGATGCAAAGCTGGTTTTACGATGGCGATGGCAAGGAAATCGCGGGGGCTTATTACGTGGCCGCAGAACGATTGCCGAAGACGGAACCAGTGAAGTTGATCCTCGACACTGACATGTCAGGGGACGCCGACGACGTCGGCACGTTGGCGATGCTACATGCTCTTGCGGATCGTGGTGAATGTGAATTATTGGCGACGATTGTCAATCGCGCCGATCTAACCAAGGCATCTGCGGCGGCCGTCGACGCAATCAACACCTACTACGGCCGTCCGAATCTTCCGATCGGTACCGACAAAGTGGGGCCGACCGCGCTTCAGCGAACGAGTTCGTATGCAGCGAGTTTGCGAGACGGTTTCCCGAACGACATTGGACCGGACGACAAGGCCCCGGACGCGCTAGACGTCTATCGAAAAACGTTGTCCGCCCAACCTGACAACAGCGTCACGATTTGTAGCGTCGGAGCATTGTCGAACCTCGCCGAACTGTGGCGACGTGAGCCAGAGTTAGTGAAAAGCAAAGTTCGTCGTTTGGTGATCATGGGTGGTGAATTCCCGCAATCGAATCGCCCTGAAACCAACATCAAAACGCATCTCGAAGCTTCGATCGTCGTCGCCAACGAGTGGCCGGGGGAAATCGTTTGGCAGGGTTTTGAGATCGGCAATACACTGATCACGGGCGAACGACTTAAGCAGACGCCCCACGACAATCCGGTCCGTCGTGGCTACGAAAAACGACGGTACAAAAACCGAGCGTCGATCGATGGTGGCCAACCCAGCTATGATCAGGCCGCAGCCCTGTTTGCCGTTCGGGGCGCCCAACCACAATACTGGGAGGTTGTTTCGGGCGGCCGAGTCAAGCTGGATGCCAATGGGGTTTCGACTTGGGTCGACGATCCAACCGGGAAACACCATTACGTCAAACGCGTCTGTCCTGAAAACCAACTTGCCACCGTGATTGAATCACTGATGGTCACCCCACCGAAGCGTCTGATCCCCGGAGACACCAAATGAATTTGCCTACACGATTGATCCTTGCCGGATGGTTCCTCCTACCGCTGGCCTCGACCGAAGCGGCGGAACCGGCCCCAACAAAGCCGAACGTCGTGATCATGATCGCCGACGACGTCAGTTGGAACGATTTTGGATGCTACGGCAACCCTGCGGCGCGGACCCCGAATATCGACGAGTTGGCGTCGCAAGGAATGCGTTTTACGAAAGCGTTTCTGACAGCCAGCAGCTGCAGCCCGAGCCGTGCGAGCATCATCACCGGTCGCTATCCTCACAATCTAGGCCGGGCGGCAGAGCTACATGAACCAATCGCAGCCAATTTGGCTTGGTTTCCTGCGGTGCTGCGTCAAGCAGGTTATTACACCGCGCTCGTTGGCAAGAACCACATGGCCGCGGAACCACCGGCGGCAGGACAGTCGCCACCTGCAAAACCTTGGGATCTGGTGGATCCCGGTGTCACACCGGACAACCATGGGGCCGAGGCTCGTTGGACAAGCACGCTGAAAAACCGACCGAAGGACAAACCGTTCTTTTGCTGGTTCGCTTCGCTCGATGCCCATCGCAATTGGGATGCAGACAAAGAATGGGTCGCAGAAAAGTATGGACCGAAACATCAGCCCGAGGATGTGATCGTTCCTCCGTTCTTGGCGGATGAACCGGCGACGCGTCAAGATTCGGCGTCGTATTACAACGAGGTGACTCGGTTCGATTATTTTGTTGGCGAAGTCACTCGGACGCTGGCGGCCGAAGGCGAACTGGACAATACGCTGATCCTTGTATTGGCCGACAACGGGCGTCCGTTTCCGCGAGCGAAGACGCGGCTGCACGATTCAGGAATGAAAACCGCTTTGGTCGCGCATTGGCCTGAGGGGATCGCGGGCAAAGGCGTCACGACCTCGAGTCTGGTCAGCGTGATCGATATCGCACCGACAGTGATCGAAGTGGCGGGAGCGGAGGTCCCAGAAACGGTTCAAGGGGTCAGCATGACACCGATCTTCCAAGACGCGGACGCAACGATTCGTCGCTTTGCATTTTCAGAACACAATTGGCACGACTACGAAGCGCATGGTCGTAGCGTACGCGACGGAGAATTCTTGTACATTCGCAATTCGCGTCCAACGATGGCGTGGCAGGGGCCGGCCGATTCCGTTCGTTCGCCGTCACACCAAAGGTTGCGGAGACTGCGTGATGATGAAAAGCTAAGTGAGGCTCAAGCGGACGTGTTTTTAGCACCGCGTCCGGTGGAGGAGTTGTACAAAACGGAGGACGATCCGAATCAGCTACACAACTTGGCGTTTGATCCCGAATACAAACAAGTGAAATCGCGACTGTCGAAGGTACTCGATCAATGGACGCAAGAAACCGGAGACGCGGTGCCTGAGCACTTGACCGCCGATCAATTTGACCGCGAGACGGGCGAATCATTGAAACCGGGGAAAGGGAGTAAGCATCCGCGGGGAACGCCGCCGGGCGGTCCGAACGATGCGATTCACATCCATCAGGCTGGGCCGAGGTAGTTTTTGCTGTACGCAGCAGTCTCCGTTGTTTGGGAGAGGTGACACCCCGCAAGCCACCTCTCCCGAGCGAAGCTATGGGAGAGGTCGGACGGGCCCCTTAAGGCCTCGTCCGGGTGAGGGCCGACCGCGCAACTTTACGTGCACTCACATTGGATTGCTCGGACGGCCCTCACCCGAGCAATCGCTAAAGGCTCTGCTCGACCTCTCCCAAACAAGTTTGGGAGAGGTGACATGCAACAAGCCACCTCTCCCGAGCGGAGCTAGGGAGAGCTTGGACGGGCCCTTTCTGGCCTCGTCCGGGTGAGGGCCGCGGTGTGCACACGCAACGCAGCATTCGACGCGGATTGCTCGGACGGCCCTCACCCGAGCAATCGCTGAAGGCTCTGCTCGACCTCTCCCAAACAAGTTTGGGAGAGGTGGCATGCAACAAGGCACCTCGCCCCAGCGGAGCTAGGAAGTGGGCGGACGAGCCCTCGTCTGGCCTCGTCCGGGTGAGGGCCGCGGTGTGCACACGCAACGCGGCGTTCGACGCGGATTGCTCGGTCGGCCCTCACCCGAGCAATCGCTGAAGGCTCTGCTCGACCTCTCCCAAACAAGTTTGGGAGAGGTAACATGCAGCAAGCCAACTCTCCCGAGCGAAGCTAGGGAGAGGTGACCGGACGCTTGCACATCGCCGAATTACAATTCAGCAACATCCTCGGTTTCTTTGCGGTGGGCGTATCGCTGTAGCAATGCAGGCAGCATCACGAGGTCTGCGAACAGGGCGCTGCCGATCGTTAGAATGCCCATCGCGGCAAAGATACGGTGGTCGCGTGCATCGCTTAGTAGCGCCGTACTGAAGCCAACGATCAAAACGACCGTCGTCATCACGAGCGCTGTGCCGACGCCGACAAAGACGCGGCGGATTGCTTCGGTGCCATTTGGCGCCGTCTTTAATTCCTCGCGATAACGCGTCAAGAAGTGAATCGTGTCGTCCACTGCGATCCCCAAACAGACGGTGAACGCACACACGCTGACCATCTCTAGGCTTTTGCCTGCGACCAGCAGGATGAATCCCGTCATCGCTAACGGAAATAAATTCGGGATCATCGAAATCAATCCAAGCCGAAGCGAGCGATAGACAAACGTCAACACCGCGAAGATGATCAACGTGGCTGTCCCCAAACTGAAAGCCAGATCGACGACAATGCGATACAAGTTTTTCCATCGGCTGACGGCGCTGCCGGCAAGTTCGAGTCGAAAATTCGGGTGCGATTGCCGGATCGTTTCAAGTCCCTGCTCGATCCGCTCGAACACCGGCCCGTACGAGGCAATTCCGACATCTTGCAACCGCATCACGACTTTGGCAACGCGGCGTTCGGGAACGAAGTAGGCTCGTTTCAGCGGAGGTGGTAACAATTCTAACAACGACATCCTGGTTCCCGGATCACCATCGCCGGGCAACGCGTCGATCAGACTGCGAATGGACAACGGATTGCCAATCAGAGGTTCGCTGCGTAGCAGGTCATCCACCTTGGCAACCACCCGTCCGATCTCGCCATCGGTCGCAGCGACCTCTTTCCGCCACTGGACCGTCACTTCGGCCGTTTCCATCCCACCAAACTTTTTGTCGATGTGGGCAAGCGCCATCGCTGATTCACTGCCGGCACTCATGTTGCTGGTCAACCGTTGGTCAGGCCGCAATTGCAACGTCATCGCCGCGAGTGCCAACGTCACCAGGATCGCTGCGACACTGACTTTCCTGTAGTGTCGCAGGACAAACTCGATCACCACCGAGATCTTGCTTAAATTCTTGTCGATCAAATTGTGCCCGTATCCCGAGTGGACATTGCGGCCAAGCGGACTGGCGCACGCCAATGGGATGACGGTGACGACCGAGATGAACGTCATCACCACGCCAATCACACAGCAATACCCAAATTCACGAACGATCTCGTGATGAGCGAGTGCCAACGATCCGAATCCGATCGCCGTGGTCAACGAGGTCAACCAACAAGCCAAGCCGACTTCGCGGATCGACAACCGGGCCGCGTCGGTCGCCGACATGCCTTCGGCGCGATGTCGCCGGATTTGCACCATCATGTGCACGCCATCGGTGAAACCGACCATACACAGCAGCACTGGTACAATCACCGAGTTAAACGGATTGTCGGCGAAACCGAGGTAATGCAGCAGGCCTAAGGTCCAAAACACTCCAAAGCACGGCGCGAGCGCGACAATCACGACCGATGACAGCCCACGGAATAGGATGTAGGCGATGATCAGTGCGATCGAGTAACCGATCATTTGGTATTTGCGTTCGTTCTCGCGAGTGCTGGCAGCCCAACTGACCCGAATGGGCACCTCGCCGGTGACTTGAAATGTCATTTTCACGCCAGGGTGCTTGGCCAATGCTGCCGTTGCAGCTTCACGCAGCGCGACGGTGCAATCGTCATCGTCGGTCACAAACAACCAATCGATTTGGACCATCAATAATAGCGTTTTTGCGTCCGGTGAAAGCAACTGTCCGCCGATCAATGGATTGGCCAACGCACGTTCCTTCGCCGCTTCGAACAAAGCGGGCGAGGCGTTTCGCTTGGGCAAAATCGGTTCAGGAAGCCCAAAGATATTGAGCATCGGTGCACGATCCATCCACAATACCCGCTGGACTTGATCCAGCGACTCCAACGCGGCGACCGCGTCGCGAATCGCGTCAGCACCCTCCGGCGTGAAGAATTGCTCACTTTCAGCGACAACGATCACGTCGCCCGCAGCGATTTGTACCGGCGACACATTCGGAGTTTTAGCACGAAGCGACTCGTCGAATTCATCGTCTTCGGACGCATCGAGTTCAGTCGGCGAAATGGCGGTCTTTTCTGGCCAAAGGATCGTGGGGTCATATTGCCCCAATCCCATTGCGATGGTCCAGATGGCCAGAATCAGAAACGTCACCGCTCGATGGGTGACGATCCAATCGGCCAACCACGAGATGCGAAAGAGCGTTGGGAATTTAGAAAACACTTCGTGTGAGTTTCCGGGGGGGATTTAGGACGAGTGAAAAGACAAGGATCCGGCGTGACCGTAGTGGACGTGGCTACACGTCCTTAAAAAAAAAGAACATCGAAGCACCGCCCTGTGAAAAGGATCTAACCGTGGAAGAGATCATCCCCTGGACAGGCCTTTCCATGGTGGGATCTTTAGCAAGATCCACGACGACTCGGACTTGCCGCTTCCTCCACAAAACGAACGGAGCGGGCACTTGGCGGCTATCGTCCGCGTTATCGCGTCAAACGACTTAGCGATTCGGCACGGATTTCTTCGTGGCTGAGCAGACCGTCTCGGTCATGATCGAACGAACCAAAACTGAACATCCGCACCGAATCGGGCAGTTCATGTTTGCTGATCAAACCATCGCCGTCGGAATCAAACCGCTCGATATAACGGTCGGCGAATTGCGACGCTTCCTGTTCCTGCTTCCTTCGCTGCTCGGCCCGACGTTTCCTTTGGTCAGGATCAACTGCGGTTTTGCCTTGATTGGCATTGGCATCCCGTGGCTTGGCAACCGCCACAAACGTGACCGCCATTTCTTGCCACGTTTGATCGCCCCAGGTCACAAATTCGGACGGATCCGGGTTGGTGGGGTTGTCGGCCGAGTTATCGAACACCGCCGTGAAAGAAAGCTGTTTCACATCGCTCAGCGGCAGCGGTTGGCTCAGCACATAGTTGTGCTGCCAATTGAAATCGTAGTTTGGGACATCCAACAACGTCTGCTCACCCGACTTGGTTTTCGCGACAAACTGAAACGACTTGCCTCGCAAATGCATGTGCGGCGTGATCGACAACAGCGTGCCGTTTTCGGGAAAACCACCGATATCGGCGTTGACGGCATAGTTGGCTGCATGAGGCGGAATTTCAAACTCTTGTTCGACTCCTCCTAACACATAGACTTCGTGAGTGACGTCGTCGGGATCCGCGAACAGCAATCCAATTCGCGTGACATCCTCGGTCGCTTTGCCCGTGGGGGTGTAATGCATTTGGAACACCAATTTCGAACCGGCACGAACCCGTTGGGCATAGCCGGCGGGAAATTCGCTGGGCTGTTGGCCGGGAACATAGGCGGAAAGAAAACCGATGTCGCGAAAATCAGCACCATCGGGAGGCCGCACAAAGGCGATTGAATGATGGACCACCGATCGATTGCCTGGCACCACTTCGGCCGCCCGGATCCATTTATCCTCTTTAAAACCGGGATCGACGACAAAGTATTGGTACTCGATCGTCCCGGTCGCCGGGACTTGGAACGGTGTTTCGTTCATCGTTACGATTTGATGCGGCGGTTCGCTGAGTTGCCATCCCGCGACGTATTCACGAGGCGGAGGCAATTTGCTTGCGTCGCCAAAGGGCATGCCGGCATCAACCCAATCCGCCAAAATCTGCTTGTCTTCCTCCGGCATATGCCGTGAATTGGCAAACGAACCATGGTTGGGATCGGCGTGCCAAGGCGGCATCCGATGCTGTTGGATCACTTCGAGCGACATGTCGGCCCAACCAATGACCTCGTCGTACTCTTCGAGCGAGAACGGTCCAATCTCGTCCGCTCGATGGCACTCGACACAATGCTTTTGCAACACGCGACTGACTTGATCACAGTACGTCACCGTCGCTTCGGCTTCGCTGGGCGTTGATCGTGGCAACGCGATCAAGCAGCCCATCGCGGTGGTTTTCGGGCGAGGAACCGGTTCGCCGGCAAGCAGTGCATCGATGGCATCACGAAGATCGTGCTGTGTCGCCTGTTTCCGTGCGATGCCCGGTTCGTATTGATCGTCGATGCGACCAGAGTAGCGGACCGTTCCGGAACGATCGATCACAAATACCTCAGGAGTACGCGTGGCACCGGATTGAACCGCAACACGTCGGTCATAATCCTTGGCCACCGGAAAGGTCAGCCGATGATCTTTGACATACCGCCGCAACTCATCCATCGAGTCTTGGATGTTACTGTTGATTCCAATGAACTGAACGCCGCGGTCGGCGTATTGTTGGGCCAATGCATCAAGCCGAGGGCCATAGATTCGCGCCAGCGGACATTCAGTTCCGAGGAAACAAAGTACGTTTAGCGAGACGGTGGGGTCGGCGGAAAGCGAGACTGTGGTGCCATCGGCGCCAGGCAACGAGAATGGCTTGACGTGGCTTTGCAATCCAGGCGTAGCCGCGTTGGCGTGGGGAGCCAGCAATGCCAGCAACACGAGGCCGACCACGACCATCGTAGCCGAGGAATAGTGCCGGTGGACCGGACGCCATCGTTGGGAGGCAAGTTTGATTGTCAGGTCATTCGATATCATATGCACACTGCCCAGCCGTTTCGAAGTCGCAGAATCAATCCGAGAATCACTTGAATCGATCAATGGCGTAATCATACCGCAGTGACCGGTTAGCGTGAATCGCCATCGCTTCAAACGACCTGCGAGAATCCCCAACTCCTCGCGAGAATCTCGTGCGATCGTTCATCGGGATTCACTGATCGGATCGAGATGAGGATCGAGTCCGAGCGAACGCATTTGCAAAGCGAAACGGTTGGCATGGGCTGTTAGATGACGTCGCCCGCGCCGCTGCGTTCGGGTGACGGCGGTTTGGGCGCGGCGAAGTTGCCGGCGGACTTGCGTTTCGGAGTACAAATTTCGCAGGCGATGTCGCAGCGAGTCGGCGGCCACCGCTCCGTACGCGCGATCGAGTATTTCGTCATCGATCGACCCATAACAGCGACACGACCCCGGATCCCCTTGCCGGGCTGCTCGGCCAATCAATTGGCGATCGATGCGAGCCGCCGAATGGGGTTCGCTGACGATCACATGCAAACCACCGGCATCCGCGACGGATGGATCGAGCGGAATATCGGTGCCACGTCCTGCCATGTTGGTGGCAACGGTGATCCGGCCTGAGGTTCCCGCCGCTTTGACCCATTCGGCTTCACGATCCACGTGCCGCGCATTTAACACCACATGCTGCAAACCTTGGGCCTGCAACACACGGCTCAGCTGTTCCGATTTTTCAATCGTTCGAGTGCCGACCAGCACGGCGCGTCCGTCAGCGACGACCTGTTGGATCTCGTCGGCAATCGCTTCGAATTTGGCCGTTTCGCTGCAATAAACTTGGGCGGGATATTCGATACGTCGCAGCGGTTTCCAAGACGCGATACGCCGAACGGACAATCCATAGACATCAGCAATCTCGCGGCGATCTTCCCACGCCGTAGCCGTCGTCCCCGACAGATGAGCAAAACCGGCGACAAACTCTTGAATCGTGATTCGCGCCAGCGGCCGAGAGGGTGGTGTGATCGCCACTTCCTCGCGAGCTTGGATCGCTTGATGAAGGTCTGCGGCAAAGGTTCGATTGACTTGCCCCCGCCCGGTAAATTCATCCACCAATTGAATCTGATCTTCGCTGACAAGGTAATGTTCATCACGGCGAAACCGGGTGGCTGCCTCGATTGCCGTTTCCACCGCCGCGACAATTTCAGTGCTGGTCAATTGATTCATTTCGACGGGCATCGTCGAGCGAAGCACCTTTTGGTGTCCCGCCGTCGTCAACGCAATCGCGTCCGAATCGGCCATCGAGACGAAATCGATGTTGGCTGACAACGTTTTGGCAAAATCCGCAGCCCAGCGATACATCGCTGCGGTGTTCGCTTCAACGGTCACCGAAGGGGACGAGATCACCAGCGGAGTGCAAGCTTCGTCGATCAGCACGCTGTCAGCTTCATCGACCAACAACACATCCCGCGTTATCTGGCGATGACGACGAGATGCGGACTCGTTTCGTTGTGCGTTTCGCTGCTCGTTTCGCCACTCGATCCGCTCGGTCAGATAATCGAATCCAAATTGCCGAAGCGTGCTGTAGATGACATCCGCATCGTAGGCGACTTGCTTTTCGGCCGACGTCGTCTGGGCGGTGATGGACGCAGCGGTGATGCCCAATGCCTGAAAAACCGTCTGCAAGAACTCGCAATCGCGTGTCGCCAAATAGTCGTTTGCAGTGGCGACAAAAACACGTCGACCGGCGCTGACCATGGCGATCGCGGCCACGGCGATACTAAGTGTCTTGCCTTCGCCGGTAGGCAGCTCCACAATCGAAGGGTCGAACAAACAGCGAGCCGCCTCGATTTGAGTCGGACGCAGCGTCAATCCTAGTTGATCCTGGATCACCGCTGCGGCTTCGTCGGCCAACGACGCCGACAACCGTGGTTGGTCGAGCGAGCGAGCGGAAGCATCCCGATTGTGAAGGTCGCTGAACACCGTTGGAAAGGTTTGACGTCAAAAGGGTTGAAGGGGTGAACGAAACATCAAAACGAAACCTCCATGCGTGTCAGCATGGCGGGTCAGCATCGAAAAAGCGTCTCGAGAGGCACCGAATCGCGGATCGCGAATTGAATTCGCAGGTCGCTGCACGCGTTCGTATTGCTGACATTCATTTTGATTCCGGCTACAGTTTTGTTAAACAAAAACCGAGGATTCGTATATAAAAGGGCGACAAGCTGTGCAGGCCTCTCCCATCCGCTCGGAGCTTGCCGGTGCACGAGTCTTGTCGTTGCCGTTATGACGCGAAAAAAATGGAGAACGGTCCAGTTCTTGCATTTCCATCCTTGAAACTCTCCACCTGAACGCAAGCGGCGATTTTACCGTGTCAACAATTCGGCCCTTTTGCAATGTAGACTTACCGCGACTGGTGGATGTCTGGATCGATCACTGGTCTTGCATCGGCGTCGCGCCGCCGGTCGCGATGGCGACGATCGAGCAAGCCATTTTAGCTCGCACTTTTTTCGATCCCGCCAATCTGTTGGTCGCGCTTTCCGACGGCCAAGTGCGGGCTTGGTGTCACGTCGCGGTGGACCGTTATCCCGAAGAAACCGGTCAAAAGACCGATTTGGAAACGGGGTTCCAGCACGATCATATGGGGCGCATGCTGGCATTTTGCTTCTCGCCCAATGGGGGGCTCGAAGTCTGTGAACCTTTGTTGGCGGCGGCCGAGGATCGGGTCAAAGAGCTCGGCTGTCATTCGCTTCGCGTCGGTCTGGTTCGCGACGCCTATGACGGCTACGTCGGTTTGCCTCCGATCGGTCATGGCATCGGCATTCCCGAAGCGGACACTCGAACCAGTTCGCTGTTAACCGAGGCGGGCTACACGGCGAGCGATCCCATTTCGCGTTTAGTGGTCTCAACGAGCCCCTACCGGCCGCCGGTCAACCGCGAGGCGTTGCAGTTACGCCGGACCACGCGAGGCGTTCGCGAGCCTCGTATGCCGGTGGTTCCCCGATTGGCGTCAGCGTTTTCGCACTTTGACATCGAGCGTCACAAGATTGTGGACCATCGCACCGGCGAAATGTTGGCCGAGGTGGAACTTTGGTGCAGTGACGTCGAGGCTCAAGTGATGAATTGTGCCCACGCGATCCTCGATTTATCGCCATTGGCGGAAGCCGACCGGATGAGCGGGGCAGAAAGTTTTTTGATTGGCAGTCTGATTCAAACGCTCGCCGATCGCCGGATTTACACGGTCGAAACGGCCGTCAACAGCGATCGCAGCGAGCTGATTCGCCAATTAGAGACGCTTCAATTCGAAAATACAGAAAAAGGGCATCAGTGGCAAAAAAAATTGGTTTGAACGCAACACCGCTGATTTTTCCCTCCTAATTGGTCTTAGCGTCAGGATTTAGAGGCCAGAGAGGGTTTTGTTGCGATCGTCGCCTATTGACGAATTTTAGGTATTTCGCTTATTTTCTTTGGACACGCCGTTCTTTTGGCACAGGCTTTCGACATGGCACACGAAGCCGGATGCCCTTAGCCCCCCGAACGAGCGAACGCCAGCGTAGCTTCAATTGGCAGAGCATCGCATTCGTAATGCGAGGGTTGCGGGTTCAAATCCCGCCGCTGGCTTCTCAATTTAAGATTCAAATTTAATGTAAGTTTTGCTCGAAACTTACATCCATAGCTTAAACAGCTCGCGACAGGAGATGCTTCTCGATGAGTGATATCGAACTCGATGTGCTCGATTTGAAAGAGATGGTTCTGGCAAACAATTCGTTTGGTCCATCCGATGTCGCAGCCATTCGTTCTGCGATCACTGAGAATTACGGCCATTTCGGCGAACTTCGCGATGCCGTGAACGAAATGGAGACGGACGAATCGCTCAGTCCGGCAGCCAAGACCAAGATGGGCGTCTGTCTGTTTTTGCTCGGTAAATTCAAAGCGGCTCTGGAAACGCTGCAAAACGCGGACGGCAGCGCGATGGCGTTGTTTTATCAAGCACGCGCTCTGTTTGAATTGAGCCGCTACGACGAAGCGATCCCGGTATACCAACAAGCCCAAACCTCGGGCTACAACGCGGACGAATGCAACATCCGTATCGCCGAGGCTCATCGATACGCCGGCCGCACCGAAAAGTCGCTGGAAATTCTTGATAACATTTTCGGACCTGCCGAGCAGACGTCCGAATACATGTACCAACGTGCGGCGACGGTTTCCGCTGTCGGTGGCCGTTTGGAAGAGGCACTTGCTCTGTACCAACGCGCCGTGAACACCGACGAAAATCATGCGGGTGCGTTGTTCGGATTGGCACTCGAAAACGATCGGATGGGCAACGACGCCGAAGCACTGAAACTGTACGAGCGTGCGGCCAAGGCATTTCCGACCGGCATCGGGGCTTTGATCAATCTTGGTTTGATTTACGAAGACAACAACCAATTTGATCGTGCTCAGGCGTGTTATCGCCGAATCCTTGAATCGTATCCCGATCATCCGCAAACCAATCTGTATTTGAAGGATGCCGCGGCAACCGGCAACCTGCTGTACGACGAAGAAGCTCAGCGCCGCAACGATCGTTTGGCCCAAACGCTAAACATGCCCGTTGCTAACTTCGAACTCAGCGTGCGAAGCCGCAACTGTCTGCAGAAGATGGGCATCGACACGATTGGGGATTTGACGCGAACCAGCGAAGCCGAACTGCTAAGCAGCAAGAACTTTGGCGAAACAAGCTTGGTCGAAATCCGCGAAATGTTGACCAGCAAGGGACTTTCGCTCGGTCAATTTGCTCATGAAAAGAAGAGCAACGATCCACCGATCGACACCAGCCACATGTCGCCTGATGAGCAAGCGTTGCTCGAGCGTCCGATCTCGGATCTGAATCTGTCGGTTCGTGCTCGCAAGTGCATGGCGCGTTTGCAATTGAACACGATCGGCGAATTGGTTCGCAAAACGGGCGATGAAATGCTCGAGTGCAAGAACTTTGGGGTGACCAGCTTGAACGAAGTCCGTGAGAAGCTAGCCGATCTCGGAATCAAGCTTCGTGGCGACTGAGCCCGGTTCAATTTTTACGGGGCTTGATCCTGCGGCCAGCGATTACGCCGTTGCCGCAGTTGATCGCTTGCTCGAGACAGCGATCTCGAGCAACGCTTCGGACATCCACATTCAACCTCGCAAAGCGGGCTGGGATGTTCTGTTTCGCATCGACGGAGTTTTGTCGGTCGCCGATTGGATCCGTGGCGGCAGTGCCGGCGATCCGGTTACGCGGCTGATGGTCTTGGCGGGGCTGCCGACCTATCGCAGCACCCAACCGATGGAAGGCCGATTGAAATGGCGGGACGAAACCGCCGCGTCGAATGAGCCGCCTTCGTTACGGCTGAGTGTGTTTCCAACCGTGCATGGGCCTCGTGCGGTGCTGCGAGTGCTTCGCAAGGACGATCGGTTTGACACGCTCGATTCGCTTGGGCTTGATCCCAAAACCACTGCGAAACTCAAACAGCTGTGTTTGCAAACCGATGGTGCGATTTTGCTTTCCGGTCCCGCCGGCAGCGGCAAAACGACCACGATGTACAGCATGCTGCGAACGATCGCGGCGCAGAGGCCGCGGCGAAGCGTGATCACGATCGAAGATCCCGTGGAATCGGTGATCGATTCGATCAGCCAAAGCGAGCTCGATCCAAGTGGCGGGATGACGCTGGCGTCGGCGCTGCGAAGCGCCGTACGACAAGACAGCGAAGTGCTGCTTGTCAGCGAGATTCGCGATCCCGAGACCGCCGAAGCGGCGATGCAAGCGTCGTTGACGGGGCATCTCATTTTCTCGTCGTTGCATGCCACCGATGTCGCCGCAACATTGCGGCGAATGATCCAATTCGCAGTACCGAGTTACGCGTTACAGAGCGGGATTCGCGCGGTGGTAACCCAGCGATTGTTGCGGCGATGTTGCGATGCATGCCGAGACGACAATCAGGGCAACGGTGATCACCCGCAAGGCCGAAACGCATTGCAAGCGTCGGATTGCCAAGCATGTGTTGGCACTGGATATCGCGGCCGCGTGGCGGTCGCCGATTGTATCTTTTTCGACGGTTCGGATCCCGTCGGCGAAGCATTGTCCCGAGCGATCGATCGCGACGCCTCGGCGACACAGATGCGAACCGACGCCATCGACGCCGGATGGGTGGATCTTCGCAGTCAAGCTGAAACGCTAGCCCAACAGGGCATTACCGATATGACCGAAGTCTACCGAGTGCTTGGGGCAAACTAGGTTCGCGTATCGACGATGATGTCGGCAAGCGCATCACGCAGCGGATCGTCCTGAGGCCCGCAAAATCCCCAATGCTCGCGACGACGCCAACCTTCGGCGTACTGGAATTTGCCGCTCTTTTGCCCCATCTGCAAACTGAGATCGCGCATCGCCTGCAAATAGCTGTCCATGCCTTGGCTCTCATCGAGCCATTGTTTCTGGCTCGCATGACAAGCCAACGCTTCCACCTTGGTCTCGATCACATCGGTTTCGTCGACATACATGTGTGGCGTGATCCACTGGCCAAGCGGCGTGCGATGCCCCGGCGTTTGCGCGTGGTACACGGTGACGGGGTCCATGTAGACCGGCAACTCGGGATCACTTGGAAAATTTGGCATCCCATGCGCAAAGGCGGCGCTGACGGCCAAGCGGCAGCTAATCTCGTGGTCTTCCATGTAATCGACCGGCGAATGCGTCAGCACGATCGTGGGCTTTGCCTTGCGAACGATGGCGGCCACCTTTCGCAAGTTCGCGGGCGTGTAGGCGGCTTCCATGTCGGGAAAAATCGGCTCGTAAAACGTTGCCCCCATCACCTCGGCTGCGCGACGAGCTTCGGCGAGCCGTGTTGCAGCACAGGTCACAGGATCCATGGTCGTCGACCCCCGCGAACCATCGCAGAGATTAGCGTAGTGCAAATCCCAACCGCGCCGCGCCAACTGTAACATGGCGCCGGCCATGAAGAATTCAATGTCGTCCGGGTGCGCCGCGATGGCAAGAACAGCAGGCATCGTTTGGTTCTCGTTTAGGGGGGATCACGTGGTGAGGTGATCCCGTTTTACCAAACTTACTGCGCTGCGGCGACACTCACGCGGGCTTCATTGACTTTCCAATTCAATCTCAGCGCTGCGTTCGCCGTGGTTGGAATTGAGAGCGGTCCGGTCTAATTCGAACATCTTGCTCGCTGCAACCGGGCGAGGCCCCACGCCGCACCGCTACCCAAAGTAGATGGTATTGGGCGAGCGCCCCCGAAACGCTTGACGGCTTGTTGAATTTCTGAGCCGTGACGCGTAAGCGGCCGGGTCCCACGCACGACCCGGTGCCTTACGGCCCGCGGCTCAGCATAGCGATTTCCATTTGGATTAAATCAACAAGCCCGTTGTCGGGCTGTTGATTTAGTTGCACGACGGACTTCTTGGTCCGTCCAATGCATCATTGACGGACTAGGAAGTCCATCATACATCCCTTGCGGTAGGAAACTTCACTGAATCAACAAGCCGTTGACGAGTTCCGCATACGGGATGCTTCAAAGCGTTTCCGCTTCTAGCGTCGCGATGACGATGGTCGCGAAGCCATCTGTTGTTTCGGTCGCAACAGATAGACCTTGGGGTCGTCGACAATAAACGACGTGCTCCAGCGATGTCCGTCATCCGCACTACAGATGTTGTAGAAGAACGTTCGAAAACGCTCGGCGCGGTAATCGTAAGGAAATTGGCTGGTGATGTAGTCGTCTTCGGTCAGATCGTCGACGCCTTCGGACGCATAATAGTGGACCATCCCATCGGGAGTCACACTCATGCCAAGCGTCCACCAACCGGTCGTCGTGATTTGCGGACCACGGAAATCGCCACCGCGACGGTTGCTGCGAATTCGCAGGTAGGCGTAGTCGTTTTCACGATTTCCACCCTGGCTTTCGAACTCGATGAACATGCCGGGCCAATAGACTTCGTTCCCCATCTCTTCGACGGTTCGCTTGAAGATTCCGATCCCAATTTCTTTGTCGACCATCGCCGTGGTTTCGAGCGCTAAACGGAACCCGAAATGAGGCCCGCTGCGGTTTTCCCACTGAGCCACGGGTGGCAGGAAGACGCGAGTTGTCACGCTGGGGACTTCCGACACGTCGACACGTCGTTTCAGCCGGTATTGAACGTTGGCTACAAAGTCGTCTTGGTGCATCGTGCCACTGGGGCGACCGGGAATGCCAGTGAATCGAGACCGCAGCAACAATGCTCCTTCACTGCCAGGCAGACCTCCGGACGGCGTGCGAACGCGTTGGACAATGTCGGGATGACCGCGTTTGATCCCTTCGTACCAACGGCCATTCGTACTGCGCCCCATCGGGCTACGCTGGTTTTCGTCGATGTCCTCGGTGCTTTTCGGATCGTTGGGAACATAGTTCCAATTCGGATCTTCAAAGTCGTCGGCGACACCGACAATTTCGGTTCCGGTGCCCGGAACGACAGCTCGTTGAGCATGCGCGGATTGCATCGCTGTGCCACCCCACAGCAACATCGCGACAGTGCTAGCGATACGAATGTTCGTGATACGCATGTTTCGATCCATCCCTTGTGGCTCTGTTAACCAACAAAAAAGCCCATTCAACTTTTGGAAGATCTCGCACACGCATCCCACGTGCACGCTGGTCCTCCGCCCTTGCAGGAAGCAATCGGCATAATCGATACAATTTCTACAGCAAATCTGAACCGCTTCCTGCCGATTCC
The DNA here is from genome assembly GCF_039545035.1 of Novipirellula caenicola. NCBI lineage: Bacteria > Pseudomonadati > Planctomycetota > Planctomycetia > Pirellulales > Pirellulaceae > Novipirellula > Novipirellula caenicola. Next base: position 876,018 of record NZ_BAABRO010000002.1, on the reverse strand, counting down.
ATCTGGACGCTCTCGCGTGATCCTGGTATTTCCCTAGCAACAAACCGAAGTTCACAAAACCATTGGTTGCTAGCAATTTGTTTGAATCATTGATTCAAGTCGACAAGTCGCGGTTGAAACCGTCACGACTTCGCAGCTAGCAAACCGCCCCTATTTTCTTGCCGTCGTCTAAGTCGTATATGAGCGTTTCCGATTCACGTTTGCTGCTATTTGACGACAACATCCGATCCATTGGCGGCCATTTTCTAGAATTGGCCACGTTGCTGATGGAAGGGGCAGCAGAGTTGGGCTACGAAACGCGGTTAGCAACCCATCAATCGTTTGACGGGTTTGATGCCATCAACCCAAAATTCCACGTCGAGCAAGGCTTTCGTGCGCGGCGAATGATCCATTGGTCGCTCGGAGTCGATGGCCGCTCGAAAGTGCGACGCAGTGTCGAGGGTCACAACATCGGTGGCAGCAAGTGGCAAAACGCATGGCAGAATCTGCGTGATCCATTTTCACGGCCCGATCGCCATCCGCGAGTGATGCTGGAACGATGGTCGGACGATTTTCTGAAACTTTTGCGTCACTGGGACGCCACCGACAAAGACACGCTGCTGATCAATACGGCGGACGATTTTGTCATGCTGGCACTCGCACGCGCTTTAAAACAATTGCCCGGTGATAAACCGTTAACGATCCACGTCGTTTTCCATTTCGCGGTGTTCGATTCGCAAACGTCGCTATCCCAGCGGCAGCAATTTGGCGATCAAGTCAACGATGCGATGAAGCAAATGTCGCCGCACCACATTCACTTGCATGCCACCACCGCGGCACTTTCAAAGCAGTTGGCCGAAGTCGGGGTTGTCGCCAATGCGATTCCCTACCCGACTCGATACCGAGCACCGCGGTTCCGCAGCAGCGAATCGCCACGATACAAAATTGTCTTGGCGGGAACCCCGCGAGCTGAGAAGGGACGACGAGTCATTCCCGCGGTGCTATCGAAGATTCACGGTCCGCATCTGGCCAGCGGCCGCTACCAAATGTCGATGCAGATGCCTAGCAAGCGTTGGAAGCGGATGATTCCCAAACCGATGCAATCCACGTACGAACAAACCCTTGCGGCGTCATCGATGCCGGATTCGATGCCGCAATCCGCCGCCGATTCTTATTTCGAAATCACGTCGTCGGACATGCCCGCCGCCGAATACCATCGCTGGTTAGACACGGCGGATGTGGGGCTGTTCCTGTACGACGCCTCACGTTACGTGGCCCGCTGCAGCGGCGTGCTTTTAGAGATGTTTATCCGCGGCGTTCCCGTGGTGGTTCCTGACCACTGTTGGTTGGCCGACCAAGTTCGTGCCGCCGGTGGCAACGGATCCGTGGGTTACATCTACGAGTCGATCGACCAGATCCCTGATCTGCTTGACCAAATGCATCACCAATACGAAGCCATCCGCTGGCGTGCGCGGCACCATGGCATGGCAATCGCCAAGCGGCATCGTAGCACGAACACGCTCATCCAAATGGGGATCCGACCCGCGGGATCGATTCGCCACAAGCAGGCCGCCTAGCTGCAACCGGAACAAACGGAATCCAACATGCAATTGAAACACGTCGTCCGGTTTCCGGTTGATATCCGCCGAGCTCAAAAAATCCTGGCCTCGCGAGTGACGTCGACGGCTGCACTGACCGAGCGTCCGATTGCACTGGACCTCTACACCGACCAAATGCTGTTCGATTGTGGCCGCCATTTTGCATCGTTGGCGCACCACAGTCGCGAAATTGGATCTCCGTTTTTCGTCCGCGGCAGTCGATTGTTGCTCGCCAGCGTCGCTCGCAAGATTCACGGCGCCGAAATGTTAGCCGAAGAACACGCCACGTGGCTTCGGCCCAATGCACCACTGCCAACCGATGCGGTAGCGTTGTGCGACGTGCCGGTTTCGCAGGCGAAGCGGACGGGGATGGGAGCTCGGCAAATCGAAATGATGATCGGCCGAGATATTTTGCCACAGCGTCCGGTAATGCCCTATCCGATGCATCCGGCAACCCTTCGTCATTCGGACACGGAATCGCGAGTGGCGCTGCGATCCAAGTTCACTCGCGAGGCGATCCTGTTTGCCGGCAGCCAAAAATCAAAATACGGCCACCAAAAGATGAAGCAATCCTTTGGAGTGCTGAGCCGGTTGCACATTTTGCAAGTGCTAAGCGAATTTGCCGCCAATGACGTGGCGATCCCGATTCGGCTGCAAGACAGCGCCGAAACCCCGATTGCGTCTTCGCAGTGGTTGCCATTTCTGGCACAACATCGGTTCTTTGTCTGTTGTCCCGGTGCGGCCCAGCCGATGTGTCATAATTTGATCGAAGCGATGAGCGTCGGCACGATTCCGCTAATTGAATACGGCGATCGATTGCGTCCGCAATTGACCGACGGCGAAAACGCGATCTGTTTCCGCGGAGCCGACGGTTTACGCGATGCGATCAAGCGGATCCAACAACTTCCCGAGTCGCGGTTGGATGCAATCTCGCGATCCGCAGCCGCGTTCTATGACGAACACCTGTGCGGCAAAACGTTTCTGGCGGCCGTTCGTGATGAGACACTCGATCTGACCGAAGGTCAAATCGTGATGCCATTTCACAGCGAGAACTTTTTCACGCTAACGCGTCCTCAAGTGGCGTAGTGATTTACCGCGAGTGCAACGATCCACGCTCTGAGCGAGCGTAGATACAATAGGGCAACTGCCGTGTTTTGCCGCCACGAATTGCTTCACAGCGTTTTACTACAGCGATTTGCTACAGCGCTTCGCTGCCTTCGAGCATCGTGACTTCGGCTCCGTCCAAGAAGCTGACCAACGATTTAGCACGATACGGTTGCTGTAGTTTGCGAACCGCCTTGCTTTCGATTTGGCGAACGCGCTCACGGGTGACCTTAAAGATCCGTCCGACCTCTTCGAGCGTGTAGGTGTAGCCGTCGGCTAGCCCGTAACGAAGTCGCAAGATTTCACGTTCACGGTAGTTTAGCGTTTCCATGGCGAGATCGATTTGCGTTTTCAATGCTTCCCGATTGGTTTCCAGCAACGGATCATCGTCACGATAATCCTCGAGGAACTCACCAAACACGCTGTCTTCGTGGTCACCGATTGGTTGGTCCAACGACAACGGTTGTCGACTCATCTTCAGAATCACGCGTGTATCTTCGAGCGGCAAACCGCTGCGATTGGCCACTTCTTCGGCGGTGGGTTCGCGTCCGTTCTCTTGGACCAAATCACGAGTGATCTGACGAATCTTGTTCATCGTGTCGATCATGTGAACTGGCACACGAATGGTACGGCTTTGGTCAGCGATCGCTCGCGTGATCGCTTGCCGAATCCACCAGGTGGCGTACGTGCTGAATTTGTAGCCTCGAGCGTGTTCAAATTTATCGACTGCTCGCATCAGTCCCGTATTGCCCTCTTGGATCAAATCCAGGAACGAAAGACCGCGATTACGATACTTTTTGGCGATCGAGACCACCAAACGCAGGTTACCTGCGGACAAAACTCGCTTGGCCGCATCGTAGTCTTCGCTGAAATGGTCACATCGTTTGACGCGTCGAGCGAGCGTGAGGGGGGTTTCGAACGTCAACCGCATCAAATAATGGAGCTCGCGGTGCAGTTCCTCTTCGCTTGGCATCCCGGGCATGGCCAACAATTCTGGGTTGCCGAGGATGGATTGGATTTCGAGCATCCGATTCGCAGCGACGCGAAGCTTTTCGAACAACGGTTGCAGCCGGTTGGTTCGCAGATTCATTTCTTCGATCAAGCGAACAGCCTTGTTGCGACGCACCACAAGGTTTTTCCATGCCGCACGGCGTTGCCGCATCGGCAAACGCTTGTTGACGGCCGTCATGTAGTCGGCACGGTTGCGACGTAGCAAGTGCTGCAGTGTGCGGACGTTGGGCACGATCCGTTTCATGATCGCTTTCTTTTCCGCCGCATTGGTCACGCTGACTTCGATGGTGCGATCCAGACGCAGTTTCTTGTCTCGCACCTGCTCCAAAAGTTTTAAGGAACCTTGCAGCATGAAGTCGGTCGCTAACATCCAATGACGATAACGCTCGCGAGTTTTTTCGATCTGTTTGGCGGCCGAGACTTCTTGATCACGACTGAGCAATGGGATCTGGCCCATTTGCATCAAGTACATGCGAACAGGATCCTCGGTGGGGTCGGTATCGGTCTCGACGCGACGAGCCGCTAATTCGGTATCCTCGTCGCTCGCTGCTACTGCATCTTCGTCTTCCGCATCCACATACTGTTCTCCCATCACGCGAGTACGTCGCGTAACGGATTCCTCCGCATCATATGCATCATCTTGAAGACTGCGACGGCTGAATTTCTTTCCCATCAAGCTCTCCTCGGCACCCGTGTCAAAAACGTCGGTAACGTTCGAAAGGAACCAAGCAGTATCGGTACCAGCGGAGGCGTCGGGCATCGCATAAATCATGGCAAACCGTTGTCAGTGAATAGTTTAGGTCAATTAGATAAGGGGGATCCGGGCCCCAGCGTGTTTCCGAAAAACAACGGTTCGGTGTTGCACAAAAACAACAATGTGTTGCGCAACCCACACCCTGGTGGGACAATCTCGAGGCAAATCAAGCGTGAAGCTCCCCGCGTTTGAATCGTAGGTTACGTTTTGGCCGCACTACACGAATCTCGCGAAACGTTTTAGACTAAAGCGTGGCTGCGATTCGGGTGGTGAAGCCGGGTGGTCAACTGACGATCGCTGGCAGCGACCACCGAGTGCTTGGTGCAGCCGTTTAACCCGTCCCACGCATCCGCGTCGAACCTCGATCCAATCCTCCCATGCCCGACCACTTCGATTGGATTGATTCCACTACCTTTGCCGCCCCTGATGTCGCACGGCAGAACGCCCAGCGAATTTGGGCGTTAGAGGTGCCACGTGACCTGTTGATCTCGCTACAGGAGCGGTTGGTCGAGCAATTCCCTCAGCTGGGCGACGCTGATGCCGTGCTCGATTCGTTGGCTTGTTTTCTGACCGCGGCGGCTGCGCCGGAATCATTGCTCGAGTTGTTCCGAAATGATGCTCGAGCGTTACCGTCGCTGCTGCAAATTTTCGCAACCAGCCCTCGGCTGACGCATCATCTGATCGACGATCCCGATTTCTTTCAGACGCTTCGTCAACAAGACGGACAAGTGGTCGACCGCAGCGAGTTGGTGGACCGGCTGTACCAATGCATGTCCGAGATCGAAGATTTCGACGAAGCATCGGCTCAAATCCGTCAGTTTTTGATCCGAGAAACAAGCCGGATCATCTATGGCGAGTTCGCTCGATCGATGGTTCCTGAAAAGGTCGGACGCCAATTGACCTACGTTGCCGACGCCGTCGTGCAATCGAGTCTCGATTTTCTGCTTCGTTATCTACCGAAACTTCGCGACACCCCGGTCATGCCCAGCGGCAATACGCCGCAAGTCACGTTGATCGGGCTCGGCAGTTTTGGTGCCGAAGAAATGAGTTATGGCGATTCGCTGCAGCTGATCTTTCTGTACGACCGTATCGACCCGTGGAACATTACGCACCGCGAGTACTATGACTTGTTGGTCAGCGAATTCATTCGCCTGCTGCACTCGGACACCCCGCTTGATGACGGTTACAACATCGATCTACGGCAGAGCCCGATGTATGAAACCGGCACTCGAATATGCAGCTCGTTCGAAGCCGCACGCATCTTCGAGACGTCGGGGCGGACGTGGCAGCGAATCGGATTTATCAAAGCACGCGTGGTCGCAGGCTCGCAAACGCTCGGCGAAGGATTTTTGACGCGGCTGCAACCTTGGATTTTTCGCCGCTTTATCAGCCGTAGCGACCTAGCCGAAATTCAAACCCTGCAACACAAACTTGAACGACGCACGTTAACCTCGAGCGACGCAGCGTCGGCGTCGGCAGAGCAGAAGCCGTGTAATGTGCTTCGCAATCCCGGCGGCCGTGGCGACATCCAACGCACCATTCAATTTCTGCAACTGCTGCACGGCGATCGGCTACCCGAAGTCCGCCATGCGAACACCTATGATGCATTGATCGGATTGGAACGCGCTGGATGCGTCACACATGAAGAAGCGTCCTTGTTGTCGGAAAACCACGCGCGATTATGTCGATTGCAACACCAAGTCGCGGTGATGTTCGAAAAACTCGACGACCAAGTGCCGACCGATCCCGAGCTAACCAAGCGATTGGCATGGCAATTGGGGATCCGTGACCCCAAGACGAAACAGGGTGACGTAGCGAAGTTTCGCAAACAGCTCGAAGAGGTGTTTGACGTCAATTGCCGCATGATCAACCACTTGATGCTGGACGCTCCGGATGACGGGTCTGCGGTCGCCATCGAAACGGAATTGATGCTCGATCCCGATCCGGCAGCCGAAACGATCACGCAAGTGTTATCCAAACACAAACTTTCCAATGCGGCCCGCGCGTTCGAGGATTTGATTGCGTTAAGCACCGAATCGGTACCATTTTTATCGCCGCATCGGTGTCGCCACTTCTTTGCTCAGATTGTTCCCTCGCTGCTGTCAGAGATTTCGCAAACTCCGCATCCCGACAAAACGCTGGCTTCGCTAACACGTGTGGCAGATTCGATTGGTGCCAAAGCCACATTGTGGGAACTGCTTGGAACCAATCGGCCGACGATGAAAATGGTGGTGCGTCTGTGTGCGTCGGCTCCCTATTTGGTCGAAATTCTGACCGACAACCCTGGGATGATCGATGAACTGATCGATTCGTTGCTGATGGATCGGCTGCCATCGGCCGAACGACTTGACAGCCAATCGATCGAGCTGTGTCGCGGAGCTCAAGAGATCGACGCAATCTTGCACAGTTTTAAACAGAGCGCCCATTTAACGATCGGTGTTCGCAATATTTTGGGCAAAGAAACCTTGGCCGCCACGCAACAAGCGATCGGCGATACAGCCGAAGCGTGTATCCGCCGGATCATCGAATTCGAACAAGAGCGATTGGCCGCGCAATACGGCGACCCGGTTAGCGAAGACGGCGAAAAGGCCGAGATGATTGCCGTGGCCCTGGGAAAATTGGGCGGCCGTGAACCCAATTACCACAGCGACTTGGACGTGGTGTTCCTGTATTCGGCCGATGGCGAAACACGCCGACGCGTCGGGGGGCCTCGTTCGACCACGACCAACCGCAGTTTCTTTAACCAATTGGCCCAACGAGTCATCGAACGGATCAACGCCCCCGGTCCGAAAGGCCGCATGTATGAACTCGATGGACGGCTACGACCAACAGGCGAAGAGGGTGTGTTTGCCGTATCCACCGAAGACTTTCTGAATCGGTTTCGGCAGCACGAGGCACCGCTTTGGCAATGGCTGGCGATTTGCAAAGCACGATCGATCTCGGGGTCGCGAACGAATCGGACTCGGTTTGACAACGCTGTTGCGACGCTGTTAACGGAGGCTCCATGGACATCCGAAACGGCGAAGGAAATTCGTAAGATCCGGACTCGCATGCAAGAAACCGCTACCTCAGGAAACTTGAAACGAGGCGAGGGGGGGACGGTGGATGTCGAGTTTGTCGCACAGATGCTGACGCTGAAACATGCTGCCGATTCGCCGAAGATCACGCACTGCAATACGACCGTTTCGCTGGAACGACTTGCCGAAGCGGGACACTTACCCGAAGACGAGGCTTTGCAGCTGATTGCGGGTTATCAAACGCTTCGCGGTGTCGAGATTAATTTGCGGTTGATGAAAACGCCTCATCGTCATGCCTTGCCGGAACTCGATTCGCTGATGAAAAACTTGGCGTTTTTGATGAACGAAAGCGATCACAAGATGATCCAAACCGCGTGTGATCAGGCACGCCAACGAAATCGCCGACTGTTCAATCGCATTTTTGATCGTGCTTAAACGTGCTCACTCCAATCGGACCCCAAAACGTTGATGTCAGATTCACCCTTGATTCGCTCTCCCAACGACGCTTTAGGTCACCCGCTGCTGGACTCGCTACGCGACGGAGCGACGCGATGGAATCACGTCCAAGATTGGCCCGCTGAACCGCTGCGTCAGTGTGCTGATGCGGGTGTTTTCCGCTGGTTCTTGCCCGAGGAATCCGGCGGGCTGGGGTGGAGCGATGAAGAACAGACTCGCGGCTACCTGTTGCTTGCGGCAGCCGATCTGACCACCACGTTCATTATCACTCAGTTGATGGGATCGATCCGCCGGATCGCGGGCAGCGAAAATCCAGCTCCCGCTGAACGTTGGCTAGAAAAATTGGTTAGCGGCGAAGCGTTTGGGACCGTCGGAATCAGCCATCTGACGACCAGCCGACGTCACCTCGCCAAACCGGTCCTGTTGGCCACCGAGACCGCCGACGGTTTTGTATTGGATGGCATGTCCCCTTGGGTCACCGGAGCTCCGCACGGAGACGTTTATGTGATCGGGGCCACGATGGAAGACGGCCGAGAATTGCTCGCCGCCGTGCCACGATCACTCGACGGGGTCCGACCGTCACCGGGAACCGAGCTGGTTGCGTTGTCCGCAAGCTGCACCGACAAATTGGTGTTGGATCGAGTCGCGATCGACGAATCGATGTTGATCGCCGGACCGATCGAAAACGTGATGCAGACCGGCACTGGTGCTGGGACCGGTGGGTTGCAAACGTCCACGCTGGCGGTCGGGCTTTCCAATGCCGCGATTGATTTTTTGATTCGCGAGGCGCTCAAACGACCCGATCTGCAGAAGGTCGCCGATGAGATGCAATCCGAAGTCCTGTCGCTCGAAAACGATTTGCTTCGTGCGGCCGCGGGCGACTCAACCTGCGACGCTGCCGAAATTCGCGGGCGGGCGAACCGGATGGTGTTGCGCGCGACGCAAGCGGCGTTGACTGCCGCCAAGGGTGCCGGGTTCGTGGATGGGCATCCCGTGGGCAAGTGGTGTCGCGAAGCCCTGTTCTTTCTGGTCTGGAGCTGCCCGCAACCGGTCACCCAAGCCTACTTGTGCGAGCTGGCCGGAATCCAAGAGTAACGCTGCAGTCGGCATCAGAGACGGCTGATGTTGCACAACATCATCGCAATATGGTTCGCCGTTCATGACATCGTCCTGAATCACCTCGGTTGGCGACCTTCGCCAGAAAGTGGTGATTCGCATGCGTCTTGCAACGATTCTAGCTTGGCCATGCTCTGGTGAGCGTAGCTACGGTACGCCAATGGCTACGCAACGCAAATGCCGTAATTTGTCGGCTCGAAGTCCTTCATAGCGTTGGCCAAACGCGACTGTAGCTCGCGACGAACAGCAATAGATGCACTGCTAGCAAACTGGCGGCGGCGATACGCAGGTGCGAATAGAGTCCAAAAATGCTGAGCAGGCAGCCGAGTCCTGCCACAAGGGTTCCCCCGGCTGGAAACCAAACCGTCCCCCCCAATGCAAACATCACGACCAAACCAGCAGCGGCCACCGCACCGATCGACGTGTAGCGAAGCGGTGTGGCTTGGAAATAGACATCCTCGGGACGAACCGGCTGCGGCGCGGGCTCCGGTTCCTTGGCAAACGGAGAACCGACTCTAATTTCCGGATCATGCGGACTCACCGCCCGCTCGTCGACCGGACCGCTGGCGTTGGTTGCTTCGTTGACAGCCGCCAGCGAAGCCATGATTGGTTGCTCGTTTTCAGTCGGCGGCTCGTTCGAAATCGGCAGCGTTGGGTCATCATGATGTGCCGCTGCAGAGTCGTCTTTCATCGTGATCGCTTGGCAAGAAGAGTGGAGGTGAAAATTGTCAAAAACGAAGCTGGTTTTACAAAACAATGGCTCGTAAATGTTGCCACTTTTGGGTCGTGGTGGCTATCTTAGGACTATCGGGATTCCATCGTACACTCTCTGCCTTGTCGAGACCGCCTTGAAACCGTTCAAATCTGCAATCTTACCCCTCGCGTTCTGCTGTGTTGGTTTCGGTCTCTGTCTGAATTCGGTCGCATTCGCGGTGGAATCCGCTGCGACAAAGCCGCTTGAGCCCGAGGTGGCCGAAGCATCGGGCGAAGCCAAAGAGGCAATGCAGGGGGTGGCGGTCAAAGAGGGGTGGGCGATTGATTTGTTCGCTGCCGAACCGATGGTAGCCAATGTGGTCGCCTTTGACATCGATCATCAAGGCCGAATTTTTCTTGCAGAAACCTTTCGGCAAAACCGTGGAGTGACCGACAACCGGGGGCACGATGACCAATGGTTGTTAGCCGATTTGTCGGCCCAAACCGTGCAAGATCGTATCAACTATCACCGCAGCCTGCTCGGCGATGCGGCGATCACCTACGCTCAACATGACGATCGCATTCGCCGCCTAGTCGATACCGATGGTGACCACAAAGCCGACCGCAGCGATTTGTTCGCCAACGGCTTTCATCAGCTCGAAGAGGGCACCGGCGCCGGGGTGCTTGTTCGTGGCAACGATGTCTACTACACCTGCATCCCTCGTCTTTGGAAACTGAATGACAAAGACGATGACGGCGTCTCGGACCAGCGTGTGGCGTTGTCCGATGGTTACGGTGTCCGCGTCGCGTTTCGCGGCCATGATATGCATGGGTTGATCAAAGGTCCCGACGGACGGATCTATTTCTCGATCGGCGATCGTGGGTATCACGTCACCACCGGCGATGGGAAAGTGTTAGCCAATCCAGCTGTCGGAGCCGTGTTCCGCTGTGAACCCGATGGCAGCGGATTGGAAGTCGTTTGCAACGGGCTGCGGAACCCGCAAGAGTTGGCGTTCAACGAGCTTGGCGATTGGTTCACCGTCGATAACAACAGCGACAGTGGCGACAAGTCCAAGGTTTTTCACTTGTTGGAAAAAGCCGACTATGGATGGCGGATGTATTACCAATACTTGCCCACGCGAGGCCCCTACAACGAAGAACGCTTGTGGGAACCGATGCATCCCGAGCAAGCCGCTTATATCGTCCCAGCGATTGCCAATTTCACCGACGGCCCGAGCGGTTTGGCTTATTACCCCGGCACCGGGTTTGGCGATGACCTGAAGGACACGTTTTTGATTTGCGACTTTCGTGGCACCCCGAGCACCAGCGGCGTGCGGTCGTTCAAGTTGACTCCCCAAGGAGCCACGTACTCGTTTGGCAAGGAAGCACAACCGGTTTGGTCGGTGTTGGCCACCGATGTCGGCTTCGGCCCCGATGGCGCGATGTATGTCAGCGATTGGGTGGATGGATGGGATGGAGTCGGCAAGGGACGCATCTACCGACTAACCCATCCCGAACATCGCGAATCAGAGATTGTCGCCGAAGTCCAATCGATCTTGGCAAGCGATTGGTCCAAGCGACCGGCGGAACAGCTGACAACGGATTTGAGTCATCGTGACCAACGCGTGCGTTTGGAAGCGCAGTGGGAACTTGCCGGCCGAGGCGAATTGGCGGCGTTGTTAGCGGTTGCCACCGATGCCAAGCAATCGATGCTGCCGCGACTGCACGCCATTTGGGGTGCCGATCAAATCGCCCGGCTCGATAGCGCGAAAAAAGGCGAAGTGGTGTCCGCATTGATGCCGCTAGCGACCGACAGCGACGCGGTCCTCCGCGCGGCGGTTGCCAATGTGTTGGGCGAACGGGGTGATGCAAGCTCCGTCCCTGCGCTTGAGAAAATGCTATCCGACGATTCGCTCCGCGTCCGCTATTTTGCCACGATGGCGTTAGCGAAATTGAAAGCGGGATCGGCAATGCCGCTGGTGATTCAAATGATTGCCGAAAACAATCATCGTGATCCCGTGCTACGTCATGCAGGACAAGTCTATTTAGCGAACGGATGCACAGCAGACTCGTTGGTCAAATTAAACAAACACGAAAACGCTGCGGTGCGGCGTAGCGCCGTGGTGGCACTGCGGCGAATGAAGAGCGGTGAAGTCGCTAAATTCCTGGCCGACGAAAGCACCTTGATCACCCTCGAGGCGGCTCGTGCGATTCATGACGAACCGATTCCCGTGGCACTCGCTTCGTTGGCCTCGTTGATCGAAACGCCTTCGGCAAACCTGCCACTACTGCGGCGAGTCATCAACGCGAATTATCGTCTAGGCACTTCCGCCAGCGCGACGGCGCTTGCCAAGTTCGCTTCTCGCATGACCACTCCCGAAGCGATGCGAATCGAAGCGTTGGATGCGTTGGTGAATTGGACCAATCCCGACCCACGCGATCGCGTCCTCAATGACGTTCGGCCATTGACCGAACGCAACGCCGCCGATGCGGTGGCAGCGATCGAATCGCAAATCGACACATTGATGGCATCCAGCGAAGCGGTCCGCGAAAAGACCGTCGATGTCGCGTCGAAGCTTGGCATCAAGAAGATCGCTCCGACCTTGATCGCCCGTGTCAACGACACCACCCAGTCGGTGCGGGCTCGCGGATCGGCGCTTTCGGGGCTGGCGAAACTGGATCCGTCACAAGCCGTGAAATTGGCCAAAGAAATTCGCTTGGTTCCCCCCAGCACGCTGGCCGAAGCCGCGCTGAAGGTCCTGGCGGCACATGACTTGGGGGCTTCGACCGAAGTCTTTATTGCGGCGACTGAAAGCCGCGGCACCGCGCTGCAACAATTGGCGTGGGATACGCTAGCGAAATCCGACGATCCGCGGGCAATCGAAGCCATCCAAGCGGCGGTCAAACGCTATACCTCAGGCGAATTGGATCCCGAGGTACAACTGAATGTGATCGAGGCAGCCGAAGCGTTGCTTGCCAAAGGCAAGTTGCCCGAAACGGTTGGCGAGACATTAAAGAGCTACCAAACCACGCTCGCTGAAAAGGATCCTCTCGGCCCATGGTTGCCTTCGTTACAGGGGGGGAATGTAAACCGAGGCAAGGCATTGTTTGCCAAGACTGAATTATCGTGTGTCCGCTGTCACAAGGTCGATCGCGCCGGTGGCGAAGTCGGTCCTAATTTGACGACCATCGGCAAAGAGAAAGACGCCCGTTATCTGCTAGAAGCAATTTGTTTGCCCAATGCAGCGATCGCAAAGGGGTTTGAAACCGCGGTCATCGCCAACGAGGACGGACAAGTCGTGACGGGAATCGTCAAAAACGAAACCGACGATTTTGTCGAGCTCATCCAAGGGGATGGTGCCCTACAACGTGTGTTTCAAGATGAGATTGTGGCGCGTCGCACGGGAAAATCCGCGATGCCCGATGACTTGCTTAAACAGATGTCGGCACGTCAACTGCGTGACCTTGTCGCGTACTTGGCCAGTCTAAAGGTCGATCCTCGCTCACCAGGCGACGTCGAATAGCCGTGCAGGTGCTCGCGATGCAACTTGATTCTTCGATCTCCGCGGCAAATTTGTAATTTTGTTTGCGTCGTGTCTTAATGTGACTTAGGGTTCTGTAATTCGTTCCAAAGATCGCGAATAAGCGGGGGGGCCGTGCGGATCGATGATGTATTGGGCGAACCATAATGCCGCGGCAGTATTGCCGTGCATGTAACGTCAAGCCCTTTTCTTGACCCGATTGCTGATCGCAACGGAAGATCAGTTTGACGCAGTTTCAGGCGGAACCTTTTTTCCAATGACTTGCCACGAACTTGCTGAACGAATCCACAACCTGCGTCCGGAATTGTCACCCTGTGAAGTGGCCCGGCTCAGCTTGCTGATTCTGACTCAAACCGACGAAATCGACCTGCTCGTCGACGACGATGCGTTTATGCGTGTCTGGAAAAACGCAGCATTTCGGCTCGACGCCGCTGCAGATCAACACGCCGCGGTTGCAGATGAATTGGAACAAATGTGCCACAACGGCCCCGTCCAATTTACTCCCGATCAATTGTGGACACTGCTTCGTGCAGTCAAGGTCCAAAGCCAATTGTTGTCGCTGTATACCGACCAGCCCGCGTTAGCGTGACGGTGGTTACACACTGAAGACAGCCGGGACGCAGCGATTGTCACTGTGATCCCACCGTCTCGGTTTAATCCGCATAAGCGATCGAACCAGACGAAACATTGGATGATCTCGTTCGCGGCTTGTTCATTCAGCCCGCCGCCACCCGTGTCGGTCAATGATGCTAAGCGTTAGTTGACGAAACCGCTTTTTGGACATGGCGACCAAAGCGGACGATAAAAAACGGCGGATCGGCATTCTTTTTTCGACTCCTAGCGAAATTGAAACCTAAGTTTCAGCGTATTGTCTGAAATCTTTCACGCCGAGACTCGCTATGTCATCTGCTCCGATTCCGTGGAAACACGTTCGTAACGTCCTCGTTGTCTTTGCTCCGCTGTGGATGGGCGCGACCGTCTTGTTCGCGTTCGTGGGGGTTTGTTTCGCGTTGTTTAGTAGCGATATCTATTCAGCTCGCCTTCCGCTTGTCGTTCGCAACGAAGCCACCAGCTCGCTGGAACGACTGGGTCGTTTCAGCAGCCAAACGGAATTAAAGTCGGCTCAAGAAACGATTCTCGAGATGACCCAAAATCCCGAAGTGGTCGCCGCGGCGCTGCGTCAAATCGGCCCGGCTTCGGGTAAAGACGATCCCACGTGGCCGTCGCCCGAAGTGGTCGATCGCATCGCAAAGGACGCCGTCAACCTGCTTGCGCCGCAAGGATCCGAGTTTGGCAGCACCGAAGTGGTCTATTTGCAAGTCAAATCGACCGAACAACAACGTGCCGTCGAATTCTGCAAAGCGATGTTCGACAACTTGACGTTGCACCTGCGGAACATTCGCCGCGTACGTGCCGACAGCGTGATTTCGGAATTAACACAAGCCCGTGATCTCGCACAACAAAACCTGGATGCGGCAGCGGCTCGGATGCATGTCTATGAAGTCAAATTTGCCGCGGACCTTGGCGAGCTTCGCAATCTCAACGATGCGATCGCTGGGGATGGGACCAACCGTCGCACGCTCGAAGAAACCGTTCGCGAGCTGCAGATCGCCGAATTGGATCTCGAAAAACTTTACGCACTTCGCGAACTGCTGGTTGTCGGTTCGGAAAACCCCGACCATTTGTTGGCCAGTGGCAGCGACCTGCTGTCGCTACAACCATCTCTGCTTCGGCTGAAAGACGGTTTGATCGACGCTCAGATTCGCAGTAGCGAATTGGCTGCAAACCGCACCGCAAATCATCCGATCTTGCAAAACGCGCAGTCAACCGAACACGAAATCCGCAGCCGAATGCAAGAGGAAGCTCGATTGGCGGTCAAAGCGATGGAACCGACGCTGAAGCAAGAAGCCGAACGGGTGTCGCGTTTGAAAACTCGCAAAGAACAATTAACGTCACGCCTCGAGGCCTTGGCCGCGGCGCGTACCGACTACGCAAACGTGGATGCCGAAGTCAAACATCGCACGACACTGCTTGAAACCGCCGAACAGGCATTGGCCGAAGCTCAAGCCAGCCGCACCGCTGCTCTTTCAACGAACCTAGTCGCGGAACTCGGCCCGCCACAAGTTTCCGATAAACCAATTGGCCCCGGTGGCACGTTGGTGACGTTGGGCTCGGCTTCGGCAGGGTTGTTGTTTGGACTCGGCGCGGTATTCTTGATCGCCCCCGGTCCGTCTGAATCACGCAAAGGACGTCGCTGGAGTGACTACCTGCAACGTGGCGGACGGCGGCACAGCGATCAGGTTGGCAGCGTCGATGTCGCGGCAGTAGCCCCGACGGCGATCGCCGTCGAACGCCGAGCACCACGTTAGAGCGGACACGCGTGAGATCGAGCGCTGGCTAGAACGAATGGCGGGACCGAAATCTGTTTCACATTCATCCAGGACCGCGTGACCGCCACCGCAGGCTATTCCCCATCGCCGTCGGCTTCGTCGACGATGCCCCAGCCGGCTTTTTTGTCGATCACGTATTGAGCGAACGTGTTGTTTTCGATCGCTTGACGTGCTTCGGACATCACGCGTTGGTAATACGTCAAATTGTGAATCGTCAACAAAATTGGTCCCAGCATTTCTTTGGCAACAAACAGATGCCTCAGATACCCCAAACTGTGTCGACATGCTAAGCACGGGCAATGATCTTCGAGGGGCCGCGTCTCTTCGCGATACTTCGCATTGCGAATTTTGACGTTGCCGCGATCGGTAAATGCCATCGCATTGCGTCCATTGCGAGTGGGCATCACGCAGTCGAACAGATCGATGCCACGAGCGACACTTTCGAGCAAATCGATCGGCCGTCCGACTCCCATCAAATACCGTGGTTTGTGTTCGGGCAGATGAGGACAGGTTGCCGCGGTAATCCGATACATCTCGGATGGTGCTTCGCCGACGCTTAACCCGCCTACCGCGAACCCTTCGAAATTCATTGACGACAATTCGCTCGCACATTGAATCCTCAGTTCGGCATCCAAACCACCTTGGACGATGGCAAATCGTGCTTGATCATCACGCGTGGCGGCGTTCAAACAGCGGGCCGCCCAGCGAATGGAACGCTCCATCGCGTCGACAACTTCGGACCGCTTGGCCGGCAGCGCCACGACGTGGTCCAGCACCATCGCGACGTCGCTGCCCAGCGACTCTTGGATTTCGATGCTGTGCTCCGGCGTCAGTTGCACGATCGATCCATCGATGTGACTTCGGAATGTCGCTTGCTGCTCATTGATTTCGCGGATCGACTCGAGGCTGAAGATTTGGAAACCGCCGCTGTCGGTCAGGATCGGGCCTTCCCACAGCGTCATCCCATGCAATCCCCCCAATCGACGCACCGTTTCGTGGCCGGGTCGAAGCGCCAGATGGTACGTGTTGCCCAGAATCATCTCCGCGCCGGTGGCCGCCACTTGATCGATCGTGACCCCTTTGACCGTGCCCTGCGTTCCCACGGGCATGAAACCAGGCGTCTGGACCGTGCCATGAGGTGTCGAGAAAACACCGCGTCGGGCGCCGGTTTCCGCATCGCGATGTAAAAGTTCGTAAGAGAAATGGCTCATCTAAGCTCACGCGTGACTGGATTCAATTCTAGGGCGATGGATTCGGCAACCGGCAGCAGAACCACCTCAATGCGGTTGTGCTTAAAACCCAAGGCTGCCGCTAGCCTCTCGTTTAGATCTCTGTTTTGACAAACCGATCTAGATGTGGAAAGGTGAGCCAGCCAAGTTTTTCGCGTTCTGCCGCGGCCGTCTCGCACCCAATGCCATCCACTTTAGTAATGCCGGGTGATTTTCTCAGCGGTGCGGCGTGAGCCGCCCGGTCAAATTCGAACGTTTTACCCGCCGCATCGGGGCGTCCCTCGCCGCCCCCCCTAACCAAAGTGGATGACATAGCGCTCGGCCCCCTCGCGTCTTGGGATCCACTAGAATAGTCGTCCGCACCCCGCCGGCAGTCACACTGCTCGACCTACCTTTCCCCCCGCCACCTTCCTCCCAAGCGATGCTCCAATGAAGAACCGAATCTTTAACGTGGCCATCTTAGCCACCACGCTGACTCTCTTAGCGACTTCCACTGCTTTGGCTGAACTGCATGTGGGAGCGGCGATCGTCGATGTCTCGCCAACTCAGTTCCCGGTATTGGTCAACGGCGGGATGACTTCAAAAACCGCCGAGCAGATCAAGACCCCGGTCAGTTCACGCGCCATCGTGATCAGCGACGGCAGTGAATCGATCGCGTTGGTCGTGGTCGATAGCTGCATGATCCCCAAAGTCTTGTTGGACGACGCTAAAAACCGCGCCGCCAAACGCACCAAGTTGAAACCCGATCACATCATGATCTCGGCCACGCATACCCACACGGCGCCGTCGGCGTTCGGCGCGTTGGGGACCGACGCCGACCTGACCTACATCCCGCTATTACGAGAACGGATCGTCGAGTCGATCGTCAATGCCGAAGCCAACCTGCAGCCTGCACGAGTCGGGTGGGGGTCCGCCGATGCACCGGAATTCACGGCGCTTCGTCGCTGGATTCGCCGCCCCGACCGGATCGACGACGATCCCTTTGGCAACCCCACCGTGCGAGCCAACATGCACGCGGCACGCAACCCCGAAAACGTCACCGGCGAATCGGGACCTGAAGATCCCGAGTTGTCGATGATTGCGTTCGAATCGCACAAAGGGGTTCCCATCGCGGTGCTGTCGAATTTCTCGATGCACTACTTTGGCGACTCTCCGCCCATCAGTGCCGATTACTACGGACTGTTTTGCAACGGCATGCAAAACTTCATCCAGCAAAAATACCCGGACGCTAAGAACGTCGTGGCTACCATGTCACACGGATGCAGCGGCGATATTTGGCGACGCGATTATGCCGCGTCCGAACCAAGTCCCTATGAGAACATTGAAACCTATACCGACGCGTTGCTCGGCATCGCCACCGACACGCTCCAAACAATCGAGTACGCCGACGCGGATACGATCGACATGGCGGAAACACGGTTTCGTTTGAACTACCGAGTTCCCGACCATCAGCGGCTTCAGTGGGCGCAGCAGATCGTCGAAACGCTCAATGGCGAGTTGCCCAAAACCACGACCGAGGTCTACGCTCGCGAACAAGTCTTGCTGCATGATTTGCAATCGACCGAGGTGGTCGTGCAAGCAATGCGAATCGGCGATATCGTGATCGCAACCACACCGAACGAAACCTACGCGATCTCCGGATTAAAGTTGAAACAGCAAAGTCCGCTCGAAAAAACGATGGTGATCGAACTTGCCAACGGTGCCGACGGTTACATTCCGCCTGCAGAACAACATCCGCTTGGTGGCTACAACACGTGGGCGGCGCGATCGGCGGGACTTGAAGTGCACGCGGAACCCAAAATCGTGGCGGCGGCGATGCGGCTGATCGAACAGGTCTCAGGAAAACCGCGACGACCTCTCGCTCAATCCAAAGGACCAGCGTGCCAAGCCACCTTGGCGACGAATCCGCTCGCCTATTGGCGGCTGGACGAAATGGAAGCTCCGATTGCTCGTGACAGCACCGCGAATCACCGCGATGCGATGTACGAACCCGGCGTTGTGTTTTATTTAGAAGGCCCAGCGTCGACGTCGTTGGCGGCCGCAGGCGAAGTGAACCGCTGTGCCCATTTTGCGGGCGGACGATTGCGATCGGCAATCGGAAACTCGCAAGCGAACTACAGCGTTTCGATGTGGTTTTGGAACGGAATGCCCAACGATGCTCGAGCGATATCTGGTTGGCTCTTTTCTCGAGACCACGCCCATGGCATCACCGAGTTCGGCGAGCATGTCGGAATCGTCGGCAATGGCGAGCATGCGGGACGCTTGATTTTCAAACAGGGAACCGAAAACGAAACGCTGGTCGGCGAAACCGTGATCCCGCGTTGGACATGGAACCACCTCGTGCTCGTCCGCGACGGCTCGACCGTGCGAGTGTACCTCAATGGAAACGAGGCCCCCGAAATCGAGAGCGACTCCGTTAAGATTCCCTCAACAGCGGTCGACCAGATTTTTGTGGGTGGACGCAGCGACAACGATTCCAATTGGGAAGGCCGGCTTGATGAGGTCGCGTTTTTCGATCGCGCACTGAGCGCGGACGAGGTAAAACGACTCTCGGCTAAATGACGTCTCGGCTGAGTTGCGCGCCGCGACTAAGTTACGCCCCGCAGAGTAAACACCTAGCCAACAAGCGAACGCAACACGTTACCTCGGATGTTGGTGTGTGATGCTGTCCATTTCGTCACGCTCGCCGAAACAGGCGGGCGGGCTGGTGGCTTCGATCGCGACGATCGGCTCGATCACTCGATAGCGATGCGGAGCCCCTTCGGGCACAAGCCACGAGTCGCCGGCTTCCACGGTGGCGGTTCCACCATCCAATTCGATTTCGATCACCCCGCGCATTAAAAAGCCAACGGTTTCGTAATCTCGGCAATGTGACTGCGAAAATCCACCGGGTTCCGCTCGCCATTGCCGCATCGCAATTTGCTTTCCTGCGGCCAGATGAATCTGGCCCATCGTACCGGTAGCGCCATCCGTTTCGGATTGAACTTGGGGAATATCCATGGTCAATGTTCCATTGAAGAGTTTGGCGTTTACTGAAGAAAGGTCGGTATCGGAACAAACAAACTGCGGAACTAAGTCGTCAGTCGATCACTGCCACTTCGCGAAAACAACAGCAGCAGAACGACCGCGCCGACGATCGATCCGATCCATCCCGAGGCTTGCAGAGGTTCGCCTCCCATGATCAGGTAGCCTGCGAAGCCGCCGACAAACGAGCCGACGATTCCCAATAACATCGTCCGCAACAGCCCAATCGCTTGACGGCCCGGAACGAGGGCTCGCGCGATCAAACCGATGATCAATCCCGAAATCATCCAACCAATAATTGGTATCAACATTTTGTATTTCCTTTTAAGAAACAAGCGTGGTGTATTGCTCTACCTGTAAAGCGAATCATGTGCCGATTCGGATTCACAAGCAAAATGATTCGCTGCGGGCGATCCATTCGAATTCAGCCCGTTTCACCGCATTTTGCCCGCTTACTGCGATGGTCTTGCCTGCGAGTCACGTCGCACTTGCCACGCAAAATGCTCGCTAAAGATGCACGGTGCTTGACCAGCGAACAGGGGCGGTCAGCGAGAGAAGAACCGCTTGCCTTCGAACTTTTCGGCAAACCCCAACGCAGTTTTGGGTTGAGAACTTCTGTATCTAAGTCCGTTCAATCGATTCGACGACATGCACGGCATGATGTTCGGGACGCACCCCGTTGCCGTAGCGAACAGCGTAAACCTGGCTGCACTCAGCACCAAACAACGCGATCATCGATGTGTAGTAAACCCACACCAACAGCACCGCAATCGATGCGGCAGCAGAGCTCAATTGGGCACCGGGGGTGGCGAAGGAGAAATACCAATCCAGTGCAAAGCGACCGATCAAAAACAAAACGGTGCTGATCACGGCGCCCACCATCACTTCACGCCACTGGACCTTGACGTCCGGCATGAACTTGTAAATCGATGCGAACACCGCCAACACGATCAGCGCTTGCACCAGATAACTAAGTCCGCTGACCAAGCCCAACCGAACGCCCATCATCTCTGTCAATCGTTCACCGGCGGCCACGACCACCGAAGACGCAATCAACGACACAAGCAGCAGGAATCCCAACCCAAGAATCATCAAGAACGACGTTACTCGTTTGCGGAGCATGATCTTCATTCCCGACTTGTCGGGGTCCGGCCGGACCGCCCAAACCTGATTCAACGCGTCCTGCAGTGCCGCCACCACGCCGGTGGCTCCGAGCACGATCCCGGCGAAACTGAGCAATGTTTTCCACCACTTGCCCGACGTTTCATCGTTACTTTTGAGGATCCCAGAAATCTCTTGGCTGATCGATTCGTTCCCAATCAACTGCGCCGTCTGAGTGGTTAGAACCTCATGCGCCTCGGCCTTGGCCTGTTCCGAATCGTAAGCAAGCGACATTCCGAATGTCAGAATCGTCAACAACAAATACAGCAGCGGCGGCAGCGCAAACGCCGTGTAGTAGGCCAACGCGGCAGCGAGCGTTGTGCAACGATCCTGTGAAAATTCGGCGAAGGTCTGCTTCCAATATTCCATCGGATCCGTCGGGGATAAAAAGACATGTCATCGGCAACGTCGCATCGCCGTTCATTCGGCTTAGCAAAAAAACCGCAAACCGCATGCCGTGTCCCGAAGGTCAATGATCATGCTGATGTATCAATGTCGATTCACCCGAGCCAAATCGATCCTCGTCCACAATCATCCACGTATGATCGTCTCGCCGCGGTCGTATCACATGCGTTCCGGTGAATTCGCCGATCGCCGGCAAGACAAAACAACGATTGGAGAGCCAAAAACAGGGCAGTTTGCCAAAGTCCTCGCCACCGACAGCAAAACGAACCGCCGGATGAAGATGGCCACACAACAACAGCGATGCCCCTGCGGGCACTGCCGTGGGATGGTGTCCAATCGCGATCGGCCCAACCCGCTGGCCTGGGTTCACCACCTCGATCGGCCACGACGATGGCAGTGGACCGACCTGCGTGTCGTGGTTGCCCCGCACCAAGGTGAACTGGATCTGACCATGCTTCGCAAAAAAGGCTTCCAATAATTCGCAAACTTTGGGCGTCAGCGAGGATCGTGCATGAAACATGTCTCCCAAAATGATCAACCGCGTCGCCTGCGTTTTTTCAAGCAACGAATCGATTTTGCCCAACGTCCCGGAGGTGCTGCCACGAGGCACGGGAATGCCGTGACGCCGAAAGGTTGCCGCTTTTCCGAAATGAGTGTCCGCGACAAACAACGCCCGCTGCTGTCGCCAAAACACGGCTCGCTCGGCATGCAATTGCAATTCGATCCCCGCGACGTCCACATCCATGGTTTGCGTCATCCTCGATCACCCCTTGTCCGCTTCTTTTTCCAACTGCGACTGCAATCGCCGAATTCGATCCGCTAGTGTTTCGCTGCTGATGCGGTCTCGCAACTTATCGACTAGCAAAGAAAACGAAAGCGGAGTGACCTTCGGCGGCTCCATGACCACAATCTCGCTTCGTTCGATCCGATCGAGTGCATCGAGCATGCGAGATGACTCGAGTTGAAACTCGAGCACCTCGCGGCGGCTCTGCTCTAACAACAAATTATCGGGGTCGTACTGGCTGAAAACGTCGAAAAACAGATTGCTGCTGGCTTGGATATGGCTGGTGCTTTTGCCTTGTCCGGGAAATCCTTGTTGAATCAACCCGGCCACCCGAGCGATTTGCCGGAATTGACGTTTCGCCATCTCCGTCGAATTCATGCTATTCATGATGTCGTTGACAAGCGAGTCGGATGAGAAGAGTTTTCGTTCAATTGCATCATGGATGTCGACCGCATGCGGCGACTGCAAAACGATGCCATAGTCGTTGCACGCCATCGTGAACGTTGTTTTTTGAAATCGTGATATTCGATATGCAAACAACGCGGCCAACCCTTCGTGAACCAGTCGTCCTTCGAACGGGAACAAAAACAATTGATGACCGCCTCGCGTTTCAATCCGTTCGATCAAAAATTGGTCACCTCGCGGCAGCAGGCTCCAACGCTGTTGGATTTCGAACAAACGTCGCAACGCTTTCATCTCGCGTCCCACCAAATTGCCCGTCGACGCTTGCTGGATTTTCAATCGCAGTTCGGCACTTAGCTCACTGGACAACGGCAACCGGCCGCCCATCCAACGGGGCACGGAATCGGGTTCTCCCGATGCGCGGCGAACATACGCGACATTGTCACGAACTCGAACCAAGGCAACCAAACGTCCCGCAAACAGAAACCGATCACCAGGATTCAGCTTCGACAAAAAATGCTCTTCGGCGGTCCCCAGCGTCTTGCCTTTCATGAATTTGACCTTCATCGAGGCATCCGAGACGATCGTCCCGATGTTCATTCGGTGGGCAGTGATCCGCCGTCGATCTTCGACGATGTAACGACCGGCATGCACATTGACTCGGTGAAAATCGGGATAGGCTTCGAGCGAGCTTCCGCCACGTACAACAAAATCCAGCACCCATTGCCACTCATGATCGCTGAGCGTTTGATAGGCACACGTCGTCCGCACCTCGCGTAGGAGTTCATCCGCCCCGAATCCGCCGCCGATCGCGATCGTCACAACATGTTGTGCCAATACGTCAAGCGGTTTACGCAGTAGCGGTCTGGCTTCGAGATGTCCCTTGCCAATGGCATCTTGCGCCGCGGCTAGCTCGATCAACTCGATCGCATTGGTGGGCACGAACGCCAAGCGGCTTTCGGCATCGGGTTGAT
Source organism: Novipirellula caenicola (assembly GCF_039545035.1). Taxonomy (NCBI): domain Bacteria; kingdom Pseudomonadati; phylum Planctomycetota; class Planctomycetia; order Pirellulales; family Pirellulaceae; genus Novipirellula; species Novipirellula caenicola. Next base: position 852,379 of record NZ_BAABRO010000002.1, on the reverse strand, counting down.
GACCGCTGCGACCGGCACGCTGCAGCAATCGAGCGGCACCTTTGGGACTGCCGATTTGAATGACCAGGTCGACCGCCGTAAAATCAACCCCCAAATCCAAACTGCTGGTACAGACCACCGCTCGCACCGATCCATCACGCAATCCGTTTTCGACCCAGCGACGAACGCTCGCGTCGAGCGATCCGTGGTGCAGTGCGATCTCGCCGGCCCAATCAGGTCGCTGCTTCAAAAGATGTTGGTACCAAATCTCGGTTTGCGAACGTGTGTTGGCAAACACCAAAACACTTTTGACCTTGGCAATCAACTCCGCCACTTGGGGAACCATTTTGGTCCCAATGTGCCCTGTCCAAGGGAACCGTTCCATGTTGGCGGGAATCAACGATTCGAGTTTCAATCGCTTCTTGGTATACCCTTGAATTAAACGAACCTGATTCGGCGGGTCAACGCCGAATAACGATTCTTGGGCTTCGTCTAGATTGCCCAGCGTTGCCGAGACACCCCAGGTGCGAAGCTGAGGATTGAGTTTCCGCAACCGCGCCAATCCCAATTCAGTTTGAATACCACGCTTCGTCCCTAACAACTCGTGCCATTCATCGACGACGACCGCTTCGAGTCCCTGCAATTGTTCGAGCAGCCGCTGATGCGTCAACATCAACGACAAACTCTCGGGGGTCGTCACCAACGCGGTAGGCAAACGTTTATTCTGTCTCGCTTTCGCACTTGCCTTGCTGTCGCCGGTGCGTGATTCGAGCAACCACGGTAACCCAAGCCCTTCGATCGGAGCGCGCAGCGACGCCTCGGTGTCGCCAGCCAGTGCTCGCAGCGGTGTGATCCACAACACGCGAACCGGCGGCGGACGTTTCGGGTTCCATTTCGTGCGATCGGGGTTCTCTTTGATCCATTTCAAAATTGGCCCCATCCACACCGCCAACGTCTTGCCCGTTCCGGTGGCCGAGTGAACCAGTCCGCTGGCGCCATTGGCGTAGGCCCGCCACGCCGATCGCTGGAAACGGAACGGTTTCCAGCCGATGGATGCAAAGTAGCGATCCACCGCTTGCGAGGGCGTTTCGGTTTGCGGTCGAGGTTGCAGCATTGTGAATGAAAATGGGGTAAACGGCTTGTTGATTTAATCCAAATGTAATTCGCAACAGTGAGCCGTGGGCCGTAAGGCACCGGGGCATGCGTGGGCCCCGGCCGCTGACGCGTCGCGGCTCCGAAAATCAACAAGCCGTCAAGACTTTTGCGACGGGGGATTTAGTTTGGCAACAGGGCTAGTAGTTCACTCAATTGGTTCGCGTCCTCGGGTTTCTTGTCGTGACGCCAGCGAACGATTCGCGGGAAGCGAGTCGCGATGCCGCTTTTGTGTCGCGGCGATCGCTGCAGTCCCTCAAACGCCAACTCCATCACCAACGTCGGCGTCACGCTACGCACCGGCCCGAACGACTCCTTTGTATTGCGGCGGACGAAATGATCGACTTTCCGGATCTCTTTGTCATCCAAACCACTGTACGCTTTGGCAAAGGGCACCAGCGTCCCCCCATCCCACAACGCAAACGTATAATCGGTATACAAACTTGCTCGTTTCCCGTGACCTTTTTGGGCATACAGCAGTACCGCGTCGATCGTGTACGGCGCGACTTTCCACTTCCACCACGTTCCTCGTACGCGGCCGACATCGTACTTGCCGTCTTTGCGTTTCAGCATCAATCCTTCGGCATTTTGGTCTCGACTGCCTTCGCGAATTTTAGCCCATTCGTCCCACGACGCGGCATCGATCAAGTTGGTCACACACAAACTTGGATGCGTCACATCGCTTAGCAGTGTTTCCAATGCAGCACGTCGCTCGATGAACGGACGGTCGCGAACATCGACACCGTCCTGTTCAACAACGTCAAAGGCATGAAAGACGACCGGGACCTCTTCGAGCAATTTTTTGCCCACCGTTTTTCGGGCGATTCGTCGTTGCAATTGAGCGAACGGCAGCACTTGTCCGTCCTCTCTCGCCGCTAAAATTTCACCGTCCAGCACCGTGCCATTGGGCAGTAACGCCGCCGCCGCTTCGATTTCCGGCCACCGATTCTCCATCAATTCTTCGCCACGCGACCAAATGAACGTTTGGTCGCTGCGACGAATCACTTGCCCGCGAATACCGTCCCATTTCCACTCGGCCACATAGTCCTGCGAATGGCCAAGCGTCTCGGGGCCTTCGTGAATATCGATCGGATGAGCCAAACAAAATGGATAGGGATGGCTCGCCACGGTGTCTTGGACGTCGGGATCGATCAACTTCTCAAAGAACGCTGCAGTCGGTTTCCAATTTCCCATCAAGCGATGCGAAATCACATCCGCCGAGACTCCCGATTGCATCGCGATCGCCCGCGTCACCAACCGTTTGCTCACTCCGACTCGAAAGGCACCGGTGACCAATTTCATGATCACGAACCGCATTGTCGGGGTGGACTGACGCCAAATCTTGGTGATCGCTTCACGCTGTTCGGCTTCGTCCATCGATCGAAGAGGCAACAAGCGTGTTTCCATCCAAGTGGCGAGCGACAAATCATCAACCAACTCGCCGGGCGGCACGACGAGGGCAAGCGATTCCGCCAAATCGCCCACTGCATGGTACGACTCCTCAAACAACCACAATGGGATATTCGCTTCTTCGGCTGCCCACAACCGCAGCAGTTTTGTCGGCACCAATTGACGCGGTTTATTGCCAGCCAAAAAGTAGGTCGCCCAGGCTGCATCGGCAGCGGACGCCTTGGCAAAATAGTCCGCCATCGCGGCAATTTTCTCGTTGGTCTTGGTCGTCGAATCCAAGGCAGCGAATAGGGCTGCAAATCGAATCATGACGAATCCTCTTGGTCCATAGCCGCCGCAGCAGCGTCTTCATCGGTTTCGCCGCGACCTCGCGAATCGATCACGCGGGCGGCACGACCGTTCTCTTGCAAATAGCGAGCCACCGCGGCGGTATAGCCGTGCGTGACCCAAACCATCTCGGGATCACACAACTGAACTGCCTGTAACAACGAAGGCCAATCCACGTGATCGCTGAGCACAAATCCACGATCGACCGACCGTCGCCGCCGTGCTCCGCGTACCGCCATCCATCCGCTCGCCATGGCCGTACGAACGCCACCGAACCGGCGCATCCATGGAGTCCCATGAGCACTCGGCACCGCCACGACCATCGCCCCACGGTAGTCATGTTTCCCCTGAACCGAGCCGACGTACGTGGTCGGCGGCAGCGACACGCCGGTTCGGCGGTATGCCTCGGTCCCCTTTTCAACCGCGCCATGCGTATAGATTGGTCCGATGCTCGGATCCAGCCCCGCGATCAATCGTTGGCTCTTTCCCACCGCGTAGCCATATAACACACAGCATCGTGCTTCATCGCGGGTTTCACGCCACCACTGGTTGATCAACGCGAACGTCGTCGATTCGGGGTCCCAGCGGTAAACAGGCAAACCGAACGTCGATTCAGTGACCAACAAATCGCACCGGATCGGTTCCCACGGTTCACAGGTCGGATCGGTTCCAAGTTTGTAGTCGCCCGTCACCACGGCAACTTTGCCTCGATGTTCCAACCGCACCTGAGCGGAGCCGAGCATGTGACCGGCGGGATGAAAGCTGACATTCACCCCTCGGATCGTGATCGATTCACCATACGGAAGGAATTGGAACTCGGCATCCTCGTTCATTCGCATCCGCAACAAATGTTCGCTTGGCTCGGCGGCCAAGTAACGACGACAGCCCCAGCGAGCGTGATCGGTATGCGCATGCGTGACCACCGCGCGATCGACGGCTTGTTGCGGATCGACGAAAAAATCGCCTGCCTCGCAATACAATCCTTTGGGTGTGGTTGCTAATAATTCGTTCATGTTTTTCTCATTGGTCGCGTCCGCAAAACGGGGGGCTTATCATCAGTAGGTAGGCATATTCCGTTCCGCAAATTTTGTTTAAAGGATGCGATCAGCTAGTTTTCCCGACAAATCCTGACGCGACGGGTTTTGATGAAATTGAAACTTCAATACTCACGCGCCGGGTTGTATTTTTTATTGCCGGTCGCACACGTGTCACGGCTCCGAACTCAACCTGCTTCACTGTCTATTGATCGAGTGTCAAAGCTAGGTCGGCAATAAATTGTTGGTGCTTCTGAGCTCGTCGATCCGGATTGGGCATCCGCAGAATTGCGGCCGGATGCCACGTTGCGATCGTGCGAGGGCACCAATCCGTAGCGATCACCTCACCGCGCCGCTGCGTAACGCGAAAATCGCGTCCGAACAACGCCGACGCAGGCGTCGCGCCCAGACAGAGGATCGTGTCTGGACGGATCGCCGCAATTTCCGCTTCCAACCAAGGTCGGCAGGCAAAAATTTCTCGCGAGTTGGGTTTCTTGTGCAGACGCTGTTTACCGCGTTCGGTGAATTTGAAATGCTTGACCACATTGGTGATGTAAACTTCGTTGCGATCGATTCGAAGCGTTTGCAAAGCCTCGTCAAGCAGTTGCCCTGCAGGTCCCACAAACGGTCGTCCTTCGATGTCTTCACGATCGCCCGGTTGTTCGCCGACGATGACAATCCGTGCGGACGGGGTGCCTTCGCCAAACACCATCTGCGTTGCGCATTGATGCAAATCGCAGGCACGACAATGTCTCGCAGCCGATCTCAGTGAATCCAGCGAACCGTCGGTGGGCATGTAGTGCGCGGCAGTTTCCGCGAACCCTTCGTTTTTCGCGATCATCTCGCTGACACGCGTGGACGCTTGCTGAAGCAAGTCAGGAATCAAATCGGTTTCGGGCAACGTGGCCCAGTGCCGCACCGGCATCTCGCGCTTCATCATTGCCACTTTGACACGTGCAGGATTAAAGATCGATGCGTAATAGGTCTTCCAAAGATCCTCGAGCGAATCCGCATCCGGCGCCTCGCTAACAGGAACCCCCGGTCCATATTTCAGTTCCAATTGATCCCATGAAACCGATTCGTCCGGCGTCAATATCGTCCAATTCATCGCCTTAAAACGGCGTGCAAAAAAAGGAGCGGCCAACGATACGATGCGGTGGTCTGGGCGATGCCAAGCAATGTAATTGGTCAGTGCCTCGGGTTGCGTCTGCGTGTCTTGCAAATCCGAGGACGCAACCACTTTGCGAAACCGCACAAACGCTTTCATTTTATGCACATCGCGAGTGACGGCTTTCTTCATTTGATTTAGCGCAAATACATCCTCATCGGTCGACATCTCCAGCAGATGTCGCTGGCCATGCGTCAATCGCCACAGCGTGCGGTACAACAATTCCCACCGATTGGCGTCTCGATGACATGCAACGTGCTTGGCCATTTCAAGAAACGCGGATGGCACCGTGGGCGCGACCTCGTTGGATTTAGCCGGCATCTCTGGTGCGGCAGCATCAAACAGCGACGGTTGGTCGGCGCCACTCGAAAAGTGAACCTCTGACGGTGCGACGCCGCGGACCAACAACGCACGTGCTTCCTGACGCCACTGGGTGAACGTTTCGACATGCAAGAAAAACGTCATCGCCCCGATTACACCTCGCCTGTCAACGCCGAACTTGCTGCATCAAACAACATCAGTTGTCTTGACTTTGGAGCGACCTGTTTTCCCAGGTTCAACTTGTCCAAATCTGCAACGCCCGGATTGTGATCAGCGGTCAACACAAACACTTTGGCTCGATTCCATGCGACTCGCAATTTTCGCAGGTCCGCAGTCCGAAGCGGTCGGTGCCGACGCAGGCTTACAATCCGTTGCACGTTCCGCACCCCAATCCCAGGGATCCGCAGCAATTCTTCTTGGCTGGCCCGATTCACATCGACAGGAAAAAAGTGGCGATTCGCCAACGCCCAAGCCAACTTGGGGTCGATCTCAAGCGACAGATTGTGGTCCTTTTCGGCAACAATCTCGTTCGCACTAAAACCATAAAACCTCATCAACCAATCGGCTTGATACAATCGGTGTTCGCGAATCAGCGGTGGTGATTGCCCAGGCAGTCGTGCGTCCGCATGCGGGATCGGACTGTATGCCGAGTAATAAACACGTCGCAATTTTTGCCCCGTGTACAGCTCCGATGCAGTTTTTAGCACTTCCAAATCGGGCGTCTCGGTCGCTCCGACGATCATTTGGGTACTTTGACCAGCAGGCGCGAACGAAGGTGGCTTGAATCCAGATGCCTGCTCGTGTTTCGTTTCATCGATCTTTTCGCGAATACCGTGCATCGCACTAACAATCTGAGGCTTTTTCTTTTCAGGAGCCAGTTTGTAGAGGTCGCCTTCGGTGGGCAGTTCAATATTTACACTTAACCGATCCGCCCATTTGCCCGCCTCTTCGATCAACGATTGTGACGCGTTGGGGATCGTCTTCAGATGGATGTAGCCGCCGTAGTGTTGGTCGGTGCGGAGCGTTTTAGCGACAGCAATCAACTGCTCCATCGTGTAGTCCGAATTTTGGATGATCCCCGAACTCAGAAACAAACCTTCGACGTAGTTGCGTTTGTAAAACTCCATCGTCAACGACACGACTTCCTCGACCGTAAAACGAGCCCGCGGCGTATCGCTCGAAACGCGATTGACACAGTATTGGCAGTCGTAGATGCAATAGTTCGTCAGCAGGATTTTTAGCAGCGAAATACAGCGTCCATCTGGGGTGTAGCTGTGACAGATCCCCATGCCCTCGGTGCTGCCGATTTGGCTACCGGCGCGAGTGCTCTTGGCACCGCTGCTGGCGCACGAAGCATCGTATTTGGCTGCGTCAGCAAGGATCGCGAGTTTGTCGCGTACGTCCATGGAAACTCGGTCAGATGAGGGCGAATGAGCAGACAGCAAGGCAGCGCAGGGGCGAACCCCGCAAGCACAGCATTGTGCGAAGGAGGCAAATGCCGAGCCAAAAATACCGGCACGAGACACATCAGCGGCGCCGCAGCGCAATCGTGCCATGGCGTCTTAACCGCAGATCGCGGGGGGAATTCACGAAGCGAAGAGTGAATTTGGAAAAAATTCACGAGAGTCGACGCGAGCAAGAAGCAAATCACAATCCGAAATGTGAATTTTGATGTTGTGCCATCGTTGTTTTTCCCAGCAGATCCCAACCCGAAGCGTCAGTTTTGAAATTGCGCTTTTAGACGTTCTTCGGGCCAAAAGGCCCAGCAATTTGCCTAGCCGCCCTCATTAAGTCCCAGTAAACGGACGGACCTTTGGCCCTACAATTCAATGGTTTTCTTGGTCCCAGCCCGTTGGGCTGGGCTAGGTAAACGTCCGGGGCTTTGCCCCTAAGTACAAACGCGCAACTTCGAAACGCGTCAGCGAGGGAGCACGCCCAGCTTCGGGGGAAGCATCTCCCAAGGCAGAATCTCTGAAGGCATCTGCGACGCATAATCACCGAAGCCCCCCGGCCGGTCTACCAGCGGTCGATGGGACGGTCGAGAATCTCGCGGAGCAAGACCGCTTGCTGGATCCCTTCGGGACTTTGCAACAAACGAATCAGATCAGCGGCGACATTGCCCGTCATTTGCGGTCCGGGGGCCATTGGAGCTGGCGAAGCGGTGCCTCCCTTTTTGACCTTTGCAAACGCTTTGGCGGCCGCGGATTCGGCTTCGGCGGCTGCACGTTTTGCTTCCTCGATCTTTCGTTGACGCTCCTGCCAAGGACTTGGTTCATCCTCGACCACTTCGGCGACATAAATTTCTTCTTCGACCTCGCGGACCATTCGCTCGGTGCGATGGTTGCTGTACTGAGGCCGCTTACGCTGCTCGGGAACTGCAGGGTGGGACGCGGCAGGACGAGCCGCCGGCGGCTGGTTGCGATTCCCCGCGTTGGCTTGGCGTCGTTGGGCGGCACGCCGCAAAAAGTCTTCGAGATCACCCGCCATGTTCGTTTCTTTGGTTTCTGAGTTTCTCGGTTTTGATTTCGCTCGGGTCCGCGCCGACTCGGTTCAACAAGTGGGCGAGCTGAACGGACTATCCGTCTGATACAGCTATCTTACCATCCCGGCGAACGGGTCAGGGGGCGAAAAATGGAGCGTGATCGCTGACTGCAATGAATGCCCGCCAAGGCAATCAAATCCTTCACCGCAGCGAGAAACCGGCGACGCGTCCCGTCGTCGTCCGCGTCCGGACCGTCGTCCCGCTACCGGCCCTTAGTCTTTACCGTAGTTGGTTTCGACCACGTGGCGTCCTGTGCCGGCAATCGTTTTCCGCATTTCGGTGTCGGCGCTGACGTTCTGTAGTTTGTAGTAATCCAGGATATGCAGGTTGCCGCTGCGGAATGCTTCGGCCATTGCCTCGGGCACCGATGCTTGAGCCAAGACCAACGACGCGCGGCTCTCTTCGATCTTGGCCTGCATCTCTTGTTCTTCGGCCACTGCGGATGCTCGTTTGCCTTCGGCCCGTGCTCGTGCGACTTGCGTGTCCGCTTCGGCTTGGTCCGCCTGCAAGCGAGCGCCGATGTTCGCCCCAACGTCGATATCTGCGATGTCGATTGAAACGATCTCGAATGCGGTTTGCGAATCAAGCCGTTTGGCAAGCACCGCTTTACTGATCACGTCGGGGTTTTCCAACACCGCTTTGTGGCTGGTGGCACTACCGATCGCGCTTACGATCCCTTCACCAACACGTGCGATGATCGTTTCTTCGGTCGCACCGCCGATCAATTGCTGCAAGTTTGCCCGCACCGTCACCCGTGCTTTGACTTTCAACTGGATACCGTCTTTGGCGACCGCATCCAGCGATGGTTTGACGGCACCACGCGGCGGGCAATCGATCACCTTTGGATAAACACTGGTTTGCACCGACTCTAAAACATCACGTCCGGCCAAGTCGATTGCCGTGGCTTCACGAAAGGTCAACGAGATTGTCTTTGCCTTCTTTGCCGCGATCAGCGCTCGGATGACTTGCTGGACATTCCCGCCAGCCAAGTAGTGGGCTTCGAGCGCTTCGCCGGTGATCTCTGGATCTTCGAGTCCCGCCTGAGTCGCCATGATTTTGCTACGGACGATGCTGCGAGCGTTAACCTTTCGGAACGTCATCCCCAACAGATTGAAGATCGAGATGTTCGCACCAGTCAGTTGCGATTGAATCCACAAACCGAAATAGCTTGCGAATACAAAGAGCAGCACCATCATCCCGGCGAACAATACCAGCGCACCGATCAAAATTGGCACGGTCGCGCTAGGCAATTCTTGAGCGAGAAGGGCAAGTTTCAACATCGGGTGCAGTTCCAAAAGGGAGGCAAGCTCAGGCTAAAACACTTGCGGTGTCAGAGCAAATCGATCAAGGAGGCATCACTGCCCCCTAATGTCCCGCTCCGCGAGAGCAATGTCAACTATAGCAATGCCCTGGAACGCTCGATCTAGCAAGCTTCCATGCCACGAGAACCGAATCAATTGGGGCTCGAATCGAGATCCATCGTATCAAAATCGAACGATTCAGGTGGATTTTCAAGCGACGGTGGAGACACCGGCGGTTCCGATGCATTTGGCGAGGCCGCGGCCTGTTCCGCTGCCGCACGTTCGGCTTCACTGATCGGACGAACGTAGACCTTTCCCGCATTGACCTTGGTCACAATGATCGACTGCCCCGCGTCGATCGGCATCCCCAAACTGACGGCGTCCAACCGCACGTCATCCACCTTGACCAACCCGCTTGGCAACAGATTGGTTTTGGCGATTCCAATGTGCCCCACCAATGCATCCAGCGGCGTGCCATTGGAAAGCGTCCGCTTGGCGCGTCCTTCGCTCGTCTGGCCCGGTCGCCGATTGAGAATGCGGCGACCGATCGGCGTGTGGGGCCAGACGCGGATCACGGCAACAAAAATCAACGGCGTTGTGATTGCGACGATGATCAACAAGGTAAACCCGGCGGTCATGCTATGAGCAAACGCGACTGCCAACGCCGAGATGATCGTCACGACCGCAGCGATTCCAACCAATCCGCCCGTCGGAATCATAAACTCCAAGACCAGCAGAATGTAGAACAGCAACAGCAGTCCGTACGCGTAGTAGAGCGGCATTAACTTTCTACCGCCTCGACCACGATCCGCGTTCCATGGATCTCAAATACTCGCACCGGATCCCCCGCTGCGATCGGAGTCCCATCACTGACCACTTGCACGATCTGGTCACCAAACCGGGCCTTGCCCGCCGGACGTAGCGGGGTGGTGGCGGTTCCCATCTGGCCTTGCAAATGAGTGTAATCGGCAAGCTTTTCGGCTTCGTTCACCGCTGCGGTATCGGGCGGTTCCATCGTCAAACCGCCCAGCAGCGGAACGTGCGGCATCAACATCCGAAATGCAATAAACCCGCCGATCAAACCGAAACCGGCAAACAATGCGGTCCAGATGCTTTGCGTTAATACTTGCAACTGATAGACGTTACGCGGCACGATAAACGTCTGGCTCATCAACACAATCCCCAGCACAGTCAATCCGATACCGCCGATTCCAAACACCCCGAACCCCGGCACCACGAACACTTCGATGGCGATACAGATCAATCCGAGTGAAAACGCCAACAGTTCGAGCCATTCGGCGGTCCCCGCCAAAAATTTGATCCAAAAATACATTGCGAAACAAATCACGGCGACGAATCCGGGGATGCCCAAACCAGGAGCGTTGGCTTCGGTCGACAACGCTGCAAAACCGATGAACAACAGCAAAAACGCCAAGGCATGACTGCGGCCCAGCTTTTCAACGAAACGAACCATCTTGCGATCGGTCACCGGTGGCGGCGTCCCGCTCAGTCCGACGCGGCGCGAAACATCATCGACCGACGCCGATTCACCATCGGCTAACCCCAACGCAATCGCTTGCGCCGACGTCAAACCCGCAGCCAATTCGATCCGTTCGCCACGTTGCCATCGATCGCGTTCGACTTCCACGTCGGCCGCGCCTTCGATCAAATCCGATTCGGTCGCATAACGAATTCGCCCCGTTTTTCGATTGGTGTAACGGTAGACCTCGAGATTCGGGTCCAATAACCCACGGATCAAAGCCGCTGGCCGCTTGCTCGCGCGGGCAATCTGCTCGATCAATTCATCATTGCGAATGACCATCGCCGCATCGATCGCTTCGGCGCCGGGACCGCCAAGTTTGGCGTTGGGGTTCATGTACATCGGCCGACACGCAATCGCAATTAACGCCGCGTCACCACGCGCCTCGCCTTGCACATATCCCGCTACGGTCTGCAGCGGAGTTTCGGGTTGAGCGAACCAAGCGGCCAAGGTTGCACTTTGGCTGAGACTGCCGCCGGGTGAGTCGATGGCGACGACCCACGTATTGATCTCACCCGATTCGAGCGTTGCCGTTAAATTGCTTTGCCACCGGCGTGAGCGGCCGGAATTGATCGAACCGACCATTTCCAATAACACGCCAACCGGATCCCCAAGCGTCTGTTTCGCATCGAGCGGATGAATCGCGGCAAGGTCAAGCAGTTCGGCAGCCTGGTCGTCGCGATTGACGATCCCCGATGCAATTCGTGAGGCACGGAGTTGATTGGCATCGATCCGCAGCGGACTTTCCGCAGTGGACCAAATCGCTTCGCTGGTGATCTGCCCCCCGGCACGCAATTCCGCCAACGCTTCGCCAGCGGCAAACACCTCGCTGCCGTCGAGCTTGGTGACGCGAGCCAATTCCATTCCGGGATCGACCAACGCACTGACCACCTCGGGCGGAAACAACCCTCGCCGCGCCGCAATCGATCGATAGCTGACCTCGATCGTTTCATCCGTACTCGTTTCGTTTTTCGTCGCATCGGCGATCACCCCGGCGGCTGAGACAATCAAAAGATCCGACGCCAAAATCGGCAGCACCAAATGCCCCTCGACCGTCCCTTGGACCCACGAAACCACACGCACGCGGCGTAGGTCGGGCCCCGTCATCGCTCGTGCTAATCGCAGTGCGTCCTCGAACCCCGTTTCGCCGGTCAACGTTTGGCGATCGTTGTCGTCACCCGCAGCGTAGCGAATCACCACGGTGACCCGAGACTCGTCGCTCGACGATTCAGCCAAACGATTCAGCTGAGCCAAAATCGATGCGGTGCCATCGGCCGTCAAACTGGCCGGCATGTCGATCACATACCCGACTTTGACTCGATTGGCTTTGGAATCCGGGTCATCGGCTTTTGCATCGGCTGCCCACGCCGCCGATGACGCAAGCGTCAAAAGCCCAGTCAATAGAAAAGGCACGATGCCCCGCCCTAGGGCAACGCAAGCGGAAATCGTCTCGCCCCATTTCGTTGCATCTTTCATTGCTGCTTTTCCATCAATCGACGAAAGACTCCAAAGTCGCCACGGGTCTACGATTTCCAGAGCCGCACGGCCCGGGTCCCCCTCGCTGCTGAATCTGCTCAGCTCAATTATAGGACCAAAGCCAACCAACGGGTAACCAATCGCCCCGCATCCGACGCACGAAATCGAGGACTCGCGAATCGGTCCCAAAAAAACACTCGGTTTGGCATCGGGGTCGGTCGCCACCGAACGAAAGTCTTGACGACTTCCGCTACGCTAAACTTGCGCAAACTGTATAAGAAAAATGCGTCGCCGGGACGGCCAAAACGGCCGGCGTGATCCGTTGTCTGAGAAATAAGCGGGAGAAGACGTCGCTACCACGGCCCTTCCCCCACTGGTCTGGCGGCGGAAGAGGCGGATTTCGGTGATTCCACGGAAAGAATTGTCGCATTTAGCCCCGCGGCAATGCGTCCGCTGGTACCGCTCGTGAAAAATCCGGCATAGGATGGACGCTTGCAAGCCGACACGTCGTCCAATGCGATGCCACGTCCTAGGGCGTTCGAATGAAACAAATCATCACCACGGTACGTCCCCATCTTGCCGAGCAAGTGCTGGCGAGCCTGCGTCGCGCCCCGCTGGAAGCCCTCAGCGTGATGGAAGTCAAGGGTTACGGCCGCCAAAAGAGCTATTTGAACGAATACAAAGAAACCGAATATTCGCAGGCCTTTGTCCCTAAAGTGGAAATCACGCTGTGGGTCGATGATTCTCGCTGCGAAGAAATCTTGCAGAAAATCGTTTCGGTCACCCGCACTGGCCGCATCGGCGACGGCAAAATCTTGGTGTTGCCGGTTTCCGAATACCTGTAGATCCGTCAAATGCACGCGGTGAAGGGTTTTCGGGTGGCTCGCTTCACGCGAAAATAGAGATTTGCGTCACTGTGGCAACCATCCACCCGCTGGCCAGCGTGGCAACAAGCAATCATGCTCTCGCGAGCGTGGCTTCAAAACGCGGGGCTCTCCGCTCAATCCGTCCGGGGGGATGGGCGTGGCGACCGTCCCAAACCACCTTGACGCGGCAGCCCGAAACTCTTTACTAAACGCTGCCCTCCGTTTTCGCTAACGCGGTCGGCCGAGTCCGTTCGCTGCTCTCCCAACAGCAATTTCCTTCCTTTCAACGCAGGATCGCAGATGTTCCGAATGTTCATGATCGCAGTCGCTTTGACCATGCTTCCCACCGTTGTTTCGGCGGCACAACCGCCACACACAGCGGCAACGATGACGCCCGCGAACGAAATCGTGCGTTATCAATTGAAGGATTGGAAGGCAAAGCATATCCACGATGCCAAGAAAGCCGACACGATCGCCAAAACGCTTAAAAAGCTTGGTTGCGAAGTCAAAACCGATCAGCACAACGGCCACCTGGACGTCAAATATCGCTGCCCTGAATGGCACGAATTGAAACTGGATTCGCACGAAGACGCTCATAAGTGGGAAAAATGGCTCAAAGAATTCCACTTCACCACTGAACACAAGCACTGAGACAGTCGATTGACTTCCCCCATTACCACGGCGCGGCTCGCGATCGAAGCGGCAAGTTTTGCCAGCCAAATGGTTGGCGAACTGGCTAGCGGCGTGTCCAACGCGATCGGATTCGACGAAGTGCTGCAGAGCGGTTCGGCGAGTGACGAGCCCGTCAGCGAATCGAAACTGCGCTTGATGATCGATCAGGTCGCCTCCGCGATCCGTTCGCGGCTCGAGGCGGCCGGGATTGGCGTGAACCCGCCGGTCGAAGTCGCTGTCAGTGATCCTGGGCAAACCGGCGGTAGCAGTGTGACGGTTTCTTCGTCTCACGATCGAGCCGCCGAGATCGAATCGATGTTGATGTCCGAATCCACCATCGTGGATCAACTGCAGCGAATCCGGGCTGCGTCCGGCATCGATCGAATCGTCGTTTCGGATCGCAGTTAAGCCGTGCCGGTAAAATTGGATCGGAATCAAAATAGCAGCGTCAGCCACACTTGACGCAGACCGTAATCAAAGCGAATATACCGCGTAGCGATCAAAATCGCAGAGCCGGAGGATAAGCGAATGGCTAGCAGGCTGATTCGAAATCAGTTGCCCGGAAACGGGTTGCGGGTTCGAGTCCCGTGTCCTCCGCTTTAAAAGAAAACGCCCCGTGAGACCATGTGTTTCGCGGGGCGTTTTTTTGTTGGCACCGAATTTTTATCGGCAGCCGTTCGTCGCCCGGATGCCTGGGCGTCCCCACCATCCTCTTCCAGCTTCCCGAAACGGGAATCATTCCCTCTCTGCCCGCGGCGATCCAGCGCGACTCACGCAGGCGGCTTGGAAAGCCGTGCGACGGTCACCCGACTGAGACAGCAAGGAGGACTGGGGTGATCGTGCCGGTTTTGGCGGCTTAGGGGACGTGCGTTGCCAATTTGCAACGGTTGTAGCGTCAAATAAACAGACCAGGATAAATGGCGAATTTAGCCGTCGCCACAGCGAGCAAAAGTGTGTTTTTTTCGGTGTTTTGACTACTTTTTTCTCAAGTCTTGCCTACTCTTGAAGGTGGAACCTAAACATGCGATTGATTGCGGGGGTGTGCTAGTACCACGCCTGGATCGGAATTGGTACAAAAAATGTACCGACATGCCCTCATCAAAAGCTCCATACAGTTGATCCACACAGTGACTGATCTACGCAGTGACTGATCCATACAGTGACTTCGTCCTTCGAACGAAAATAATCATGAAACGACGACTCTTCTTAACGACTCTCCTGTTCGCAACCGCTTCGACTTGGTCGGCTGCGAATGTGGAAGCTCAGGATGCGTGCTGTTTTGAACCCACTTACCGGCTGCAGTGCGAAACCGTCATGCAACCCGAGACGGTTCAGCGGTTTCGGCTGACCTATGAAACCAGTTACGTCGAAGAGGAAGTTACAAGTTATCGCCCGGTGCTGAAGACGCGGACCGAGGAACGTGAATACAAGGTCGCCAAACCGGTCGTCGAAACCAATTACCGCGAAGAGCGATACACGCTTTGGAAACCCGTGGTCGAGACTTCGTATCGCGATGAAACCGTAACCCAAACTCGTTACGTGACCGAAACGTCCGAGCGAGAAGAACAGTACACGACCTATAAACCCGTCGTGGAAACCAGCTATCAACAACAACAGTACGCGGTGCAGCGGCCCGTTACCGAAACGCAGTATTACGAGCAAAAGTACGCGGTTCAGCGACCGGTCACCGAAACACAGCTGCAGACTCAGCAGTACACCACGCTGCGTCCTGTCACGACGATGCAAACGCAAACCGTCGATGCCGGTGGCTATGTTGCTCAGCAAGTCGTTACGCCGGGCCAACTGCAATATGGCACTCAGTACATTCCAAACGCGTATGCAACCCCAGGTCCGCTAGGCATCTTTGCTCGTGTTCGTGGTGCCTATGCGGTCACACCGATGGTCACGCCACCCACTGTGCAAACCCAAATGGCGTATCGGCCGAACTACATCCAACAACAAGTCGCCCAGACGAGCTACGTGCCTCAGGTGCAACAGGTGCAAGTTCCGGTTCAAGTGCAACGCATGCAAACCGAAGTTGTGACCCAAAAAGTCCCCGTCCAAACGACTCGCATGGAAACCGAGATGGTGACGCAAAGCGTCCCCGTCCAAACCACTCGCATGGTTCCCACGACCGAGGTTCGCAAGATCCCTGTGGTCGTTCAGCGTCCGATCACCGAAACCACCACTCGCAAGGTCCCCGTTGAGCAAAAGCGCTGGGTCGCCGAAGAACAAGTGCGAAAGGTGCCAGTGCAAACGACTCGCATGGTCTACGAAACACGGCGCGAGCCTGTGGAAGTGCAGTACTACGAACAGGAAGCCTACACTCACAAAGTCCGTCGCCCTGTGACGATGCAAAAGTATGTGCCGTACACCGAAACACGTATGGTACCAAAACAAGTCGTTCAGCGGGTTCCGCTGTCCTACTACGATCCGTTTAGCCCCGCGATCGTTAGCGGCTATTCGTCATTCTCGGTGCCAAGCACGATCAGCAGCACGCCGATCATCACCACTCCGTCGGTAAGCTCGCCATCGGATTCTCAACCAACCGAAGCACGTCGCCCGGCGGATGAAGATTCCAACGGTCACTCGGTGCTGTCGCCGCCGAAGGACGATAGCGAGATGGACGAACCCAAAACGCGATTGAAGAGTATCGAAATCGGCCCTCCCACCAATTCGCCAAGCGATGCGAACTCGAGCGACACCGATTCAAGCGACGACGCGGATTCGAGTTCCGATTCGGCGATCGATCCCGAGGACGAAGAAATGCTGCCGGCACCGTCACTGAACGCAAGCGAGGCAGGGTTCCGGATCAAGTGGAATCCCGTCTACGCTCGCGAAACCTAATTCGGCAGTCACAATTCGTTGCCGATTTGATCGGGGGCTCTTCAAGCGGCTTGTAGCACGCCGTGACTGGTTTCCAGCAGACCATCTTGCATGCGATAGCACACGTCTGCTTTTTCTGCGATCGCGTCATCGTGCGTGATCATCACGATTGTCAGGTTTTCTTGTTGGTTTAAATCCACCAACAAGTTGAGGATCGATTCGCCTGTTTCGGTATCCAGGTTCCCTGTCGGCTCATCGGCAAGCAGCAGCGAAGGATCGGTCATCAACGCGCGGGCAATTGCCGCACGCTGCATCTCTCCGCCACTCATTTCCGCCGGACGGTGGGTGGATCGGTGGGCGAGCCCGACGCGATCGAGCATCTCTTCGGCACGGCGGCGAATTTCTTTGCGGTTGCGGAAATAGCCCAACAAACTCTGGCTGATCATCATCGGTGCCAACACGTTTTCGAGTGCCGTCAACTCGGGCAGCAAATGATAGAACTGGAAAATGATTCCGATGTCATGGTTGCGATACGAATCGCGTTCGGCTCGCGAGGCGTTGTCGATCCGCTTGCCTTGGAAATAGATCTCTCCGGCATCGGGGGTGTCCAATGTAGCTAACAGATGCATCAGCGTGCTTTTGCCGCTGCCGGATCGTCCCACCAACGCGTTGATCTTGCCCGCGGTGATATCGACGTCAACGCCGCGAAGCACGGGGACTTCGATCTTGTTTTTGTGATAGCTCTTGTAGATGCCGCTTGCTTGAAGGACAAATTCAGCGTTCATGTGGGAGTCTTCTGAGGAGGGAGGGGCAAAAAGGCGTCGGACACCCTTTTTCTTATTCGAAGCGAAGGGCTTTGACCGGATGCATACGAGCGGCCCGCAGTGCCGGCAAAACGCTGGCAAGCGCCGCGATCGCAACCGCTCCCGCCATCACCCAGCACAATGTGAACGGATGGATGATCGTGGGGATCTCGGTGAAGTAATACACGGTCGGATCAAAGACCTCTTGCCCGGTGACTTTTTCGATCACCGCCGCAATCTCGTTGATCTTGCTGACAAAAATCAATCCGCCGATCAGCCCCGCACCACTGCCGACAAACCCCAGCAGCAGTCCGTAGCTTAGAAAGATGCTCATCACTCCCTTGCCCGAGGCTCCGAGCGCTTTCAAGGTTCCGATGTCGCGAGTTTTTTCGACCACGATCATAAAGAAGGTGGCCAGGATGCCGAATCCAGCAACGGCGATGATCAAGAACAGCAGGATATTCAAGATCGTGGTTTCCAATCGCACCGCAGCCAGCAGCGGTCCTTGCATGTCACGCCACGTTTGGATGTTGTAGGCGAACATGTCTGGTGGGAAGCGGCGACGAAGCGCGTCACGCACTTCGTTCAAGTTCGCACCTTCGATCAGCTTTAATTGAATGGTGGTTACGCTGCGGGTTCCGGTTTGCGGATCGATCATGCCCCGGAACGTTTGCAGTTGATCGAGACGACAAAACGCAAACGTGCTGTCGTATTCGCTCATACCCGATTCATACAAATCGACAACGGTGAATTTTTGATTGACGACCTTGGTGTTCTCAGATGCATTTGGAAACATCATCCGTACATCGTCGCCAGGGCGGCAATAGTAATGATCGCGAACGACATCGTCGGCGTCCCGCATCTTGCTGCTGCAGGTCGAAATCCCAAGGATGATGCCAGGATATTGCTCTTCGGCCGGATTGAATACTTTGGGGGCTTCGCCACCGCTGTCTTGTAGCAGTTCAGGCGAAAAGACGGCCGAAAACGTCGGCTCATCCTGACTCGGGGCTGCGGCTGGCGAAGTCGTGGGTTCTGAACCAGCGGACGTGTTATCGCTGGCCAATTGAGGCGTGGTCTGCTGAGTTTGTTTTGCTTTCAAAGCGTCGATGCGGTCACGTTCAAACTGCAGCGCTTTTTCGTAGGCGGCACGGGCGCGGCGATAACGCCATCCGGATGCAGGAAAGCCATCGCGGTCCGGCGCAAAACCGTCTTCGCGAAGATCAAAGCTGACGCCGGTTTGGTTTTCCGGGTGCAGCAGGAATTGCCCAAACTGGCTGACGGTGTTGTACGTTTCGGGGTCGAGTCCGACGAGATTGACGTGCCGGGCAATTTGTTGCCCGTTGAAATCGATCCCCAGCATACTGGGGACATGCACGCTGACCGAGGCGCCGGCGATTTGGTCACCACACACCTTATTGATCTCGCGCAAATGCCCTTCGGGATCAGGCATCCCACCGCTGGCGTGGCATTCGATCAGGATGTCCGACGCCAAACCGTGCAGCCGATCATGCATTTCGGCTGAAAACCCCGCCATCACACTGTTGACCACAATCAGCGTGGCGACGCCGAGCGTGACACTGATGATCGAAGCTAACGCGATATAACGAGTCCGCAAGTAGCGAAAACAGAGCAACCAACGATACATAGCCGTTCCTTCGGCGGGGAATTTACAGGCATCCTTCCTGAATCTTCGCAGTCTAGAGCAACAGGGTGGTTAGCGTAAACGTCAATCGGAGGCGGTTTCACGCGACTTCCGCAATCCAGGGTGACACCGCTATACTTTTCAGCATGAAACAACGCAATGATTCGAATCGACGCAAGAAAAACGTCACTTCCACCTCCGCACGCGGTGGCTCTGGAAAACCGCGATCCGCTGGACGGTCACGCTCGGAGCTGAAAAGCAACAAGGCCAACGCGACAAAATTGCGGGTCATCGGCGGCGATATGCGAGGACGCCACATCTTTTATCACGGCGAGGCGTTCACGCGGCCAATGAAAGATAGCGTTCGTGAGAACCTGTTCAATATTCTTGGACGAGCCGTTCGGGGGGCAATCGCATTCGATTTGTTTGCCGGCACCGGAGCGTTGGCAATCGAATCGATCAGCCGCGGCGCGGTCGAAGCCGTGGCGATCGAGCAATCCAATCGCGCCGCCGGGCATATCCGCGAAACCAGCAAATCGCTGGGCATCGAATCCAAAATGAAAGTCCTGGTGGGCGATGCATTCCGCTGGAGCGAAACTTCGCTGGTCGCTCCCGAAGACCCCGACGATCCCAAGATTGGCGTCCCCTGGATCGTCTTTTTGTCGCCTCCCTATGTGATGTGGGAAGAAGAACTCGACAAGCTCAATGCCGTGATCAACCAAGTGCTACGGCAAGCGCCCCCCGGCAGCGTGCTGGTCGCCGAGACCGAAGATACGTTTGACGCGACGCGATTGCCACCAGGCGAATGGGACCTCCGCGTGTACGGCAACGTCCAGTTGGCATTTATCGAGCCGGCGACCCAGTGCGGGCTAAGGTGCTAAGCGAGTCGCCGCAGCTAAATTGCAGTTCGCCGTTTTGGCCAACCCTGGAAAAGCCTTTCGTAGCGAAACTCGTCAAGAGTTTCGGGGGGGCATACGTTAATCGAACGAAACTCGTCAACGGCTTGTTGAATTAATCCAATTGCAAATCGAAATGGTGAGCCGTGGGCCGTGAGACACCGGGTAACGCGTGGGACCCGGCCGCTGACGCGTCGCGGCTCATTAAATCAACAAGCCGTCAAGAGCTTCGTGGTCATTCGTTAATCGAACGAAAGTCGTTGACGGCTTGTTGATTTAATGAAGTTTCCTTCGGCGAGGGGTGCAGGATGGACTTTCTAGTCCGTCGATGACGTATTCGACGGACTCGGAAGTCCATCGTACGACTAAAACAACAAGCCGCCCGCGACTTCCGCTACGCTGCACGCGCATAAAAAATGCTCGGCCTCCCCCCGAAGGCCGAGCATTAAACTTCTTAACGCTTTGATCATGACTGCGCCGGGCGAGTCAGCGGCTTTGCTGGCGATCGTCTTGAACCGAAAACACCGGCTCCCGATGGTTCAAAGACGATTCGTCAAGCCACTCGCGTGACGCAGACTTGATTAAGACGATGCCAAGAAGTCCCGCTTTGAAAGTGCGGCGGTTAACAAGCCAAAGTTAAAGTCTTCGGCCGATGTCTGCTCATCTAATCCCAGCGATGCAAACACATTGTCGACGTCATTGATCGTCGACGTGGCGTTGGTTCCGGCTTGCTCGCCACCATCTCGCAAGTTCGATGGACGATCAATTCGTTGCAAACGATACGCCGACCCCGCTAACAAATTCTCAAACGAGTACTGTCCGTTGGCGTCGGTTGTGTCCGTCAAATTGACGGTGTTGCCAAACGCGTCGGTTCCAGTCAATTGGATCTGCACCCCTTGGACGGGTGTTTCGCCCGCATCAAAGACGTTGTTGTTGTTCGCATCGACAAACACGAACCCGTCGATTCGCGATGTCGCCGGATCAACGTCGGTGGTGGCGGTTGCGGTGTTGTTGGCTGTATTCGAATCACTTGTCGACGAGCTGACTGTGACCGTGTTGACTTGGTCCGCAGTGACGCCTGTATTCACCGTCGCATTGATCGTGAAGCTGAAACTGGCTCCCGATGCAAGCGTACCACCGTTCACGGTCACCACCCCATTGGTAGCGGACAACGTGGTGTTATTGGGGCCGGTGCCACTGACAAAGGTGACTCCCGCCGGCAGCGTGTCGACGGCTTGTACCGATGCCGCAGGCGACGGGCCATTATTGGTTACCGTGATCGTGTATTGAAGCGAATCTCCGATTTCGGCGTTGGCCTTGTCCACCGTCTTGGTCACGACGATATCGGCAACCGGAGTGACCGTGATCACGGCGTCGTCGCTGTTGTTCGTGACGTCGTTCTCACCGTCGGCCGACAGATCGGGCACTTGAGCGGTATTCACGATCTGGCCGCTGGCGGTTCCATTGACCGTAAACGTCAACGTCGCTGTCAACGCGTTGCCAGTCCCGGCGAGCACGTCCATCGCTGGGAAGGTGATGTTCGATCCAGTCAACGTCGCAGCTTGGCCGTTCATCGTGCCGCTGACGAAGGTCAATCCGGTCGGGACCGCGTCACTGAGCACGACGTCGCTAGCGAGGCTCGGTCCTTCGTTGGTCACGGTAACCGTGTACGTCACCGTGCTGCCCGGTGCCGGGGTGGCATTGTTGACCGTTTTGTCGACGATGATGTCGAAATCGGGTTGAACCGTGACAGCGGCAGTATCCGAGTTATTGGTGATGTCGTTTTCACCTGCTGCAGCCATATCCGGAACACTTGCGGTGTTGGTGATTTGGCCAGTCGCTCCCGCGTTTACCGTGAAGGTCAACGTGGCGACCTTGGCATTGGCAGTTCCGCTGTCGATGGAAACACCAGGGAACGTCACGATCCCGTTGGAAAGCGTTCCCGCGACCCCATCGAGCGTTCCGCTGACGAACGTCAATCCCGTCGGGACAACATCGGTCAGCACGACGTTGGTGGCCGCACTTGGGCCTTCGTTGGTCAATGTTACGGTGTAGACGATGGTTTCATTTGGCCTGGGCGTTGCGTTATCGACGGTCTTGTCGACAACCACGTCAAAGTCCGGATCGATGGTTAACGTGGCGTTGTCCGAGTTGTTGGTGACGTCGCTTTCGCCATCGGCGGACATATCAGGAACACTCGCCGTGTTGACGATTTGTCCTGTTGCGTCGGAGTTGACCGTGAAGGTCAGCGTCGCCGTAAGCGCATTCGCTGTTCCATTGTCGATCGAAACCGCAGGGAACGAGACGGTGCTTCCGTTCAGCGTTCCGGCTTGACCGTTGAGCGTGCCGCTGACGAACGTCAATCCCGCAGGCACCGCATCGCTAAGAACAACGTTCGTCGCGGTGCTTGGCCCATTGTTGGTCAACGTCACGGTATAGGTGACCGTGTCGTTGGGCTGAGCATTGGTGACGTCAGCCGTCTTGTCCACGACGATGTCGAAAACCGGCATGACGGTGATGGATGCGTCGTCCGAGTTGTTGGTGATGTCATTTTCACCATCGGCCGACATGTCCGGTACACTCGCGGTATTATCGATCGTACCGCTGGCGTCTGAATCGACCGTGAACGTCAACGTCGCAGTGACCGCGTTGGCGACTCCGCTGGCGATCGAGACGCCTGGGAATGTGATGTTGCTGCCGGTGACGGTTCCATTGGTGCCATTCATGACTGCCGAAACCAGCGTCAAGCCACTAGGAATCACGTCGGTCAGAACGACGTCGTCGGCAGTGCTGGGGCCGTCATTGGTCAGCGTGACCGTATAGACCACCGTGTCGCCTGGACGCACCGTGGTCACATCTGCGGTCTTGTCGACCACGATGTCAAAGTCCGGAGTCACCGTGATCACGGCATCATCCGAGTTGTTGGAGATGTCGTTTTCACCATCCGCCGACATGTCCGGCACGCTGGCGGTGTTCGTGATTTGGCCGACGGCCAACGCATCGACGGTGAACACCAAGGTCGCGGTCACGGCATTGGCCGCACCGGCGCCGACAGTGATTGCAGGGAAGGTCACGGTGGAACCGCTGAGCGTTGCAGCGTTGCCATTCATCGTACCGCTGACAAACGTCAATCCCGTCGGAACGATGTCGCTAAGCACCACCCCGTCGGCCGAACTAGGACCGTCGTTGGTCAGGGTTACGGTATACGTCACCGTGTCGGTGGGCTGGACGGTTGCGTTGTCGACCGTTTTGTCCACGACGATATCAAAGTCAGGATCGACAATGACATCCGCATCGCTGCTGTTGTTGGAGGTGTCAAAATCGAATTCCGCTCCCGTAACCGTCGCGGTGTTGGTGATGTTGGTCAATCCATCCACGTCCACCGTCGTCACGACTTGAAAGGAAAGCTGGCCGCTGGCAGGGATTGTTCCCAAAATGACTTCGAGGCTCGATCCGTTGACATTTTGTGACATGCCCGCGGGACCGTTTTGCGTCCGCACAAAAGTCAAACCGCTTGGAATGACGTCTTGAACGCGAACATCGGTCGCGGTTAAAGGTCCGTTATTGGTAACAACAATGTCAAAGACCGCGGTGCTGCCCGCGGTGACATTCGACGGCGGAGCCCCTTCGAGTGTTTTGCTGATATCGAGATCAATCTGCGGAACGACACCAAAGTCGAGAGTCGAGTTTGTGTTGGCATCGTCACCGTCATTGGTCGGTTCGGTTCCACTGGCAAGCGTGATGACGCCGCTCGCGATGCCAGCACCTGTAACGCCGGTTCCATTGTCATCGGAATCAACGTCGTCGTCGGGGTCGGCTGCGGGATCGTTCCCCGTGCTCGAAGCGAACCCGACCAACGGGCCGCCTGCATCAAACATCGATTGTGGAATTACGACAAAGTAGTTGCCGGGAACGATATTGGCAAACGAATAGGCGCCGCTGGACGTGACGGTCGTTGCCACAGGAGTATCGGTGCCCGCTGTTTGGCCTTCTTGGTACAATTCGACCGTGATCGGATTGGTTACCAGCGGCTCGCTTGCATCGCGAACTCCGTTGTTCTGGTCAGGGGCCGTACCGTTATCGACAAAGATTTCTCCGGCAAGTGCGAGCGGCTGAATGTTCGCCAGATTGGTCACTTGTGCATCGGGACGCAGGGCTTCGACGATCGAAACTCGAATGTCGTTGTCACCGGTCAAGTTGCTCAATGCTTCGATCGCACCGACATTGCGGAAATCGGCTCCCGTTCCGCTGGCTACCGTGAACGAATCAAATCGAACAAAGGTCTCTAGAAAGCTGGTGGCGTCCACCGGGACTGGCACCACGGTTTCGGAATAATTGGTCGCATCGGTGTAGACGCGAATCGTCAATTCTTCCCCCGCATCCGCCGCACGCGTCCGTACGAACAATCCAGCACCTGGATACGCACGCTGCGTCCCCGAGGGATCCAGCGGATCCAACGGCAACTCACCTGACAGCGAAACGCCACCCAAGCCAACGGCATCCAATGTGATGTCGTTGTCGATACCGTCGTACTGCACCAACGCAGTGCCGACACCGCCACCACCCGAGGAGATGGTCAGCGCGTCTTGGCCTGTGTCGACTTCGACCAAAATGTTGCCTGATCCGCTCGTGCGGACGGCTTGGATGTCACGGCTGCCGCCGATCGCTTCGGACGCATTGGTTGAATCGGTGTTGGTAGGATTTGTTGCATTCGCTAGTACCGAAACCGCAGTCGTCGCGAAATCGTCAATCAACTGTGTTCGAATCCCGTCGTCATCCGTATCGCTAATCGTGATCAACACGGGATCCGGAGCGGTTTGCCCGGGCACTGCACTTTGAACGACAAAGTAGTCACCCGGTGAAAGGCCTTCGAAACGAAATTCGCCTGGAACCTTGACTGGTTGGCCAACACCGGCGGGCGTCGAGTTATCGGTGATGTCGGTCGACACCAATGGGTCAGCATTGGCTCCGGTCGTCACCAGTGTTCCGGTGTTCCCCGTCCCGCTGTCACGGAACAATTGGACCTGGACGTCTTCGAGTCGTACTTCGCCTACATCCAATTGACCGTTGCCATCGGCGTCAGTAAACGCAATCCCGCTGATCGCCCCCAAATCCGAAGCCATCAACTCACGGCGTGCCAAATGTTCCAACAACAAACGGCGATTCGACTTCTTGCGGGTGACGTTTTTTGATTTGCGACCGAGACGGTTGATAAGTCGTTCAAAGACCATCATCGTTGTCCTGTTGGGGGCGAAACGCCGCGGGCATCGTCTCGACGTCATCGGTCGGTGGACGGTGCCTGGGCATCGAACGGTTGATTTTGCTGGCGCGCAATGGATGAGTCATCACAGCGCGATGTGTACAAAGTTATCGGATGTCCATTGCAGTTCGCTTGACTGTTACCGCCAAAATCGAACCTCACAGCCTCGGTTGCAGCGGGCAACTCCGCCGTCAGCAGAGCCCTACCAACGGTATTCCAAGCCGGCGTTGATTCCTTGAGCCCAGTAATCAACCGAGTCGAATGCGAAACCAGGTCGCGCGGCCCCCGTTAACGGGTCCTCGGCCGGTGCCAATTGGCTTGGGTTTAGGTCACGCGAGATCTGCTCTCCGGGACGGACCACGTTGGACCAGTACAGGAACGTGTAACCGACCATCACCCGCCAGTTCTTGTTCAAACGGTAGCC
This sequence comes from Novipirellula caenicola, assembly GCF_039545035.1. Lineage (NCBI taxonomy): Bacteria > Pseudomonadati > Planctomycetota > Planctomycetia > Pirellulales > Pirellulaceae > Novipirellula > Novipirellula caenicola. The sequence goes on along the minus strand of NZ_BAABRO010000002.1, from coordinate 826,740 downwards.
AAGATTGATATCAAACTCGGGAACCACTGCGAATTCATCGCGTTTGTACGTTCCAATGTTCGACGCTTGAGCTAGCAAGCCGCCTTGGTAAGTCTGGCTGCCCGCTGCGGTCGGGTCACCCGAAATTGTGGTTTGACCATTGATCGAAACGGTTTGGTGAGTTGTCCCCAAAGCCAGACGAATGGTGCTGTCGAGCGTCCAATTGCCACGATTCTGAGTGTAGAACCAACCAAGGTCGACGCCATTGAACTGGTTTCGAGTTCGGAAACTATCATTGATATCAAAGTTGCCGACAGGGTTGATTCCGGTCAAACGCTCTTGGATGACCACGCCTTCGGTAAGTTGCAAGTGACGGTATCCGATCAACGCTTCGGTACGTGAGCAGAATTGTTGCGGGCAACCAAACAATCCCCATGTGTTGCAGCCTTCGTTAGAAGCTCGCAAGTTGCGAAAGTGGAAGCCGGCACCGAGCAATTCGCTTTCCGCTACCGCCGATACCGAACCCGAAACACGAACGTTTCCCGTACCGCCAAAAGCGACCAATTCCGAGTCTTCACGAGCACTGCCGGTCGTCGGATTCACATTGAAAAAGGGGCGAGCCAAAACGGGGTCGCCATTGCTGTTTGCGAAGAACGATTCGCTTTCGCTACCAATTTTGAAGTATTCACCGGCGATCGCCCAGGTGTGACAGCGGTCCAACCACAGCCCCATACGCAAGCGGCCACCATCGAATTGATCCGTCAAAACCTCGTCGCCGCCAAACAGGATACGCGTGGTCGATTGACCAAGGACACCGGCTTGAGCTTGAGCCACGTTGGCATCGGTGCTTGTCGTCACCAGCGGAGGCAGACTCATGCCGTCTTGCCACCACGATAGATATTCAAACGAAACCCAGCCGTCTTGCGGAACGCACAGCGTCACGCAAGGACGCCAACCATTGGCTCCGCACGGTTCCTCGCATGCACCATAACCGCAGCTGCCCATCGAATCGCAGCCGCCATCACAGCTCATCGATCCGCAACCACATCCAACGCCGCCGGGCATGGCGTCGCACGCCACCGAGCCGCCGTGGAAGGGTTCCAATTCGACATAGCCGTCGCTAGGACCGTGAATGATCGGTTCTTCGATAATCGAATGCGGTGGGTAGGATGGATCGATCACCTCATGACCGGTTTGCTGAACATGACTCGCCTGACGAACAGCCGAGTTGCTAGCAGCCGGTGAGGTCTTCTTGGCAGTTGTTTGGGAAGCCGATTTGCTTGCACTAACGAAGCCCGCATCGGCGTCGGTCAGATTAGACTTTCGCACTGGCTGCCAATTCGCTCGTGCAGTTCGCTCGTTCTTGCGAAGTGTACGTTGGCTTGAGCTGGTGGTCTGAGCGTCGGCGTCAGTCGCGAGCAGCGTCCCCAACATCAACGTGGCGACGAAAAAGGAGAGTTGTCTAACGGAAGGCATTGGCTTCACCAATTAGGATCCTGGAAAGCGAAACGCAAGCAACCTGACTACAAGCTTTACAGGTCGCCAGCGAATCATCGCTGAAGTGGTATCACCCCCCCGGGTTAACCATTGTTCCCATGGACGCCGAGCACGCTCGGTCCAGGAACAGGTCGTTCCTTAGCGATATCGACCCGAACGACAGAAACACTAAAGCCAATTCCGGAAAAACCGAAAAAATCCTCAGAGTCAGCCTAACCGGTAAAGTTTAACAGGAGGTTGATCGTGAACTTGGTGCGGCCAACCAGACTTCACCCTCCTTGTGGGAGGGTCGGCCGCACGAAGCGGCCGGGGAGGGTTGGTGGCACTACACAGGCATCGTCCATTTCTAACACCGCGAGCCCCACCCAGAGCCGGCTACCGCCGACTCTGACCTCCCCAAAGGGGAGGTAAAGCGGAGTTCACCCTCCCTCCGGGAGGGTCGGCCGCAGGATGCGGTCAGGGAGGGATGGTGACTTCTCGCTTGCACCGACCACTTCCAACACCGCCCCCCCCAAGAAACCAAACAACCAAAACTCATTGCGTCTCCGACGTGCTCTGGTGTTTCGTGCGGGATTTAATGAACGCGAACAACGCTTCGGCCAGTTCGGCCGCGGTTTGGTAGCGATAATCCACCGACGGATGGAGCGCCCGCAACATGATACGCTCGAGCGTTTTACTGAACGTCGACTTGACCTTGGTAGGGCGACGGACGGGCCCATGCGCGATCTCGGCAATCGTCTGCTGACGATCCTGGGCAGTGATGTGATGCGGATGCTGTTTCAACAGCAACATGTACAAAATGATCCCCACCGAGTAGATGTCGCTGCGTTGATCCAGTGACGCGATTTCGCCGCGGGCCTGTTCCGGCGACATGAACAACGGAGTGCCAACAACACATCCGTCCACGGTGCGTGACAGATCTTCGCTGGGCGCCACAAACATCGATTTGCCCAACCCAAAATCGACGAGCTTAGGCTCTCCCGATTCGGTCACCATGATATTAGACATTTTTACATCGCGGTGGATGATGCCACGCTCATGAGCGTGTTGCAGCCCCATGCAAACTTGGGCGATCAGCCGAATCACCGCCAACGGGGCGAGTTGATGTTGACGAACGTACTGGTACAACGTCCCTCCGTTGACCAAGTCCATTGCGTAATAACCGAGTGTCGAATCGATATGGCTATCGTAGATTTTGGCTAGGTAGGGATGATCGAACTCTTGCATCACCTTGATTTCATTGGCAAATCGGTTGAACACTTTTTCCGTTGCCAAATCGACTCGCAATACCTTCAGTGCCACCGGTCGCTGAGTGGCCACTTGCACTGCTTCCCAAACGGTCGCAAAGGCGCCTTGGCCGAGGACTTGCTTGACTTCGTAACCCTCCACTCTTGGCCGTGACCATCCTTCCGGTGGAATCGCTTCGATGATTCGTCGTGCTGCCGTGAGTCGCCGTTTTAGAAGATCCAAATCGGCTGGCTTGGTCATGTACTCATCCGCACCTGCATCCAACCCCGTGACGACGTCCTCTTTGGTATCGCGACCGGACAACAGCATGACGTAGGTGTACGGTCGCGCTGAGTCTTCTTTGATGCGGCGGCAAACTTCGATGCCATCAACTTTGGGTATCTGCCAATCCAACACGGCGATGCGAGGCGCATCATCGCTTGCGAGATGTCGCAGCGCCTCTTCACCGTCTTCGGTAACCACAGGAACAAATCCCCATGACCGGACGTTGGTCTGGATCACCTTTAACCACAACGGATTGTCTTCTGCAATCAATAGCTTCATGCCGCATATTGTATCGCATGCCATCCAATGCAAGCAGTAGCAATTCGTTGAATTCGATGTCGAAGTTCTAGACGTCGTCCACCGCAACATGCCCCGAGCAAGAGCAGAGTGAGACACGGCGAAATCAAATCGATAGCGCGGTGGGGTGACATGATTAGCCGGATGCCGTCGGCTTCGAGGTCCACCGGACGAGTCGCAGAATCCATGCCTACCGTTTTATTCGGTATGCTCTTCCGCCAAATAGTCGTTCAACGCGTTGGACAATCCGGCAGTCATCCGGCAAACCACTTGGAACTGAGTTTCGACGTGACGAAGTTCGTTTCGCTCGCCCATCTTCTCCAGTCTCAAAACTTCCTCGATACACCCAGACGCTCCAAACAACGCGACGGATCCTTTGAACACATGCGCCGCTGATTTGATCATCTGACCGTCGCGTGCTTCGACCGCATCGGCAATGGCCGACAGCTGGCGACGCGATTCAATTTGAAACATCTCAATCAACTTGCGTACAAACACACGATCTCCACCCGTGTTCTGCAACATTGCATCACGATCAAAATCAACCGAATCAGTGCCTGGTTTGTCCGGCAACACGCTGTCTCTCTTTTTTCTACTATTTAGGATTGATTCAATCGCCACACGCAACTCGGTCATCGAAACCGAACTCAGCAACCGGTGCCGAATCCAATCCGTGGATGGTTCGGAGGGCTCAGGATTATCATCGGCAGCCGCCACTAGGATAACCGGTACTTTGCCGATGGTTGGGTCGTTCTCGATTTGTTGAACCCATTCACGCCCCATTTCCTCTAAAACGCCCGCACTTAGCAGCACCAAATCGTACTCGGCTCGGGCTTCTTTGACACGCCGCAATTCGCGGACCAGCGTCTTGCCGCTGGCGCAGGGAATTGTCGACAGCGACCACTGCGACAATCGATCGCACCACCATTGCGATTGGACGAGATCGTCGCCCACCACCAACACGTTTCGGCCCCGGAATTTTGAGATACATTGCCTCCTTTAGGCATCGCTCCGCCGTGCTTGTTCGGCATAGATTCGCAATTGTTCGATCAACGTCCCCAGCTCGCGTGCGGCTTGAGGCAGCAGCGTATCGCAGTGCTCATTCATATCCGCAAGCGGGCCTCGCAAGTCGTCGCAAACCTTGGACACTTCAATCGTCCAGGAACGAAGTTGCCGTCGTTTGTCTTCGCAATAGCGGAGCCGGCGTTCGGCCTTCTGAACACGAGCGACCGCCTCGCTGGCGGCCGGGCGGTCTTCGGGGCGAAGTGAAGCTCGTTTGCGAGCGAGATCATCTTTGGCCTCGTTGATCTCACGCTCGGCCAATTGCAATTGATGCCGCCAATACTGAGGTTGAGTCTGCGAAAAATATTCTTCCGCACGCTGGACCATCGACCTCAATTCCTGGACCGTCTTGGACCAATCGTCCGACAACCGCACCATGCCAGCCTGCATCGCGGCAAGCGAATCGATGTTGCGGACATTACTGGCGGACATGATTGTCACCGATGATCAGAGAAATAGGGGGCGCCAATGTTCAAAAACGGCTAGCGTCCAAGGTAGGCATCAATTTGTTCTGCTTTCCGCATCAAATAAGGCACATGTTCTTCGGTCGATTGGATCAATCTCGAAATTTGACGCATCTGAGTCGTGAACTCTTCGCCAAATTTGCGTTGTTGTTCGTCACGCCACGTTTGTTCGAGTTGGTTCATTTGAGATGCAAGCATGGTCGAACGCTGCTTCATCTCTTCAGCGAAACGATGCAGGTGCGCTGCAAATTGACGCAACTGTTCGGGATCGACAACGGCTTGATTCATTACGATAGACCTTCGAGTGCAGAGACCATTAAGCGTGTTTCTTCTTTGCTGCGGCAGAGAGTTTGGCGATGTCCTGTTGGACGATCGCCAAGTGTCGTCGGTAGTGCTCGAGCGTCAGATCCAATCCAAGTCGTTCCGCGGTTTCGCACAACAGTTTCAGCGCGGCGAATCGAACCGGCAACGGTCCCACGACGGCGCGGCGAAGTCCAGCAGCACGCAGCGCTGCCATCGCTTGCACATCCTGACCGAGACTGAGTAAACACTTTCCCTTCAATAAATAAGCCTGCGGTGAAAACTCGTCATACTGCACGAGTTCATCAATCTCGTTGATCGCTTTGTCATGTTGGTCCGAATCGATGTAGGCTTCGGCTAACACCAAACGCAGGTGACGCAGCGATGGATCACGAGCCAAACGAGCGTTACAGACTTCGATGCGGCGATACGCCCAATCCTCGCGGCTTCGCTTCATCTCGCGTTCGACTTCGCTTGTCTTCAAACGCGCCGCCAAATCGCTAACCTCGCGATATTGTTGCAGCGAGCGAGCTAGCTTTGCCTCTTCCAATTCCCACAACAACGACATGTCTTCGGGAAAGATGCGTACCGCTTCGGTAAGCACGCGTTTGGCCTCGTGCGGCCGATCTTCTTTGCGATAGATCGCTGCCAATTCGCGGAACGCATCCTGATCTGTCGGGCACGATCGCAAATGGACTTCGAGTTCTTGGCGACGCTGGCGAATCAATTTTGGGTTGTCTGGCAGCTCACTCGGCGACTCGTCGACAACCGCATTTTTTCGCAAAAGTTCCTCCGGTCGCACCGGTCGCCACTGTCCGCCATCCATCGGGTTCGATTCTGTGGTGACCGCAGGACGAGTCTCGCTGGGCAAGGCAGCGGCAGCAGTACCCGACGCAGGCTCTTCGGCTGACGTACTCGGTGATCGTTCTTGATCGGATCGCTCCGTGGGTTGTGACATGCCGATCCGCACCCTTGCGATGAATTGATGAAGCGAGAGAAGATGCGTTCATTGTGATCGATTGGCAGCCTAAGAGCAACTTGCCCAATCTCGCCCGCCGCTCACGTGATCCGAAGGACTAACGGTTCTTTCGCTGGTCCGGTCGTGGTCAGAACCAATCCCCCCAATTGCTCGAGCAATCGCGGCTAGGATGCCATTTCCGGCCCCGCCGCGAGTTCCTGAATTGATGACGAGTGGTTTGCGTCTCAATGGCTAGCGATTTCTGTCACGAATGATCGCGAATTCACGCTTGCGCGGCGACCATGTTTTGCATGCTTTCGTCGACCAATCGCTCGACCCCCGGTGAATAGTCAAACACTTCGACGCTGACCCAGCCGTCATACCCCACCTTGTCCAGCGTGGCAAAAAGGGGACGGAAATCAATTTCCCCCATCCCCGGCCCCAGCAAATTAGGGTCATTTGCGTGAAAATGGATCATCCAATCCGCGTTGTCTTCAATCACCTTGGTGATCGGATCCGGCTCGGTGCTCATCGCTTTGACGTCCAAATGCAACCCAACCTGCGGGCTGCCGATCATCGCTTGCAATTCCCTCGCCTCGGCAGCGGTGTTCAAAAAATTGCCTTCTTGAGGCCCCAGCGGTTCCAACGCAATTTTAACGTCCAGCTCTTTCAACAAATCGACGCATCCGGAAATCACCTCGGCTGCATTTTCCATTGCCTGCTGCATCGTTTGCCCCTCGGTCAAATTCCGCTGCTGCGGCGACCCCAACACCATCAACCGTCCTCCCAGATCGCCACACAACTGAACCAGATCCCTCATGTAGGCCGCAGTTCGTTTGCGGGTTTCCGCATCCGGCGTGGTCAGGTGGTATCCTTCGGTTTTGGCTAACAACCAATGCAACCCGACGATCTCGAGCCCCGCCGAGGTGACGGTGTCGCGATAGGCATCACGCTGGTCCTTGCCGAACGAACGGATGTCGTCGGCCAGCATAAAGGGAGCGACCTCCCACCCTGTGTATCCCGCCTCCTTGGCATACTGCACCGCTCGCTCGAGAGGCCAATCTTGGAACGTTTCATTACAAATTGCGTAGCGTCGCGTCATTTCCATCCTACCTATCCCGGCTGAGTGAACTCGTACGAAAGTATCTTGCCGTCTGAAAAGCGATAGCGATACCCCCAGCGATACCGCGTTCAATCGCAGCCACCCCGTGGGTGCAAACGATCCAGCAAATCGCTCCTTCGGCAACCCGAAATCATCCAGTGCGGTGCTAGCGTCCTGCCATCGACGTTTGCGCGACACGGGTCGATTTGGTCGCGGAGTGTTAGCAAGGTAGATGGCGTTGGGGCCGGCCACTCAGACCGCCCGCACCGAGGCCTATTTACCCCAGTGTCCCTTGCTCGCAAATCTTTTTCCAAATTCCGACCAGATTTCTAAATCAATTTATCTTATGCTAGCAAAATTCACTAAACCTTAAACAGCAAACCACTTACGGATTTTTGGCCAGCAAAAAGGGCATCCGACGGCTTGCGAAGGGATGTTTGTAAACCATTGGCCAGTCATGACTTAACGATCAATCAAAATTCGGTTTGACACGCCTCTCGCAATCCCTAAGATTCGCGAGTCGCCCACATGTAGTGTGGTTTCGCCGCATTCGGCACTACGGGTAGTGATGGCATTAACGTTTATAGTGACACTGCGTCACGAGCTGGGATAACGGGTTGAACCGGTTAATCCCCCCGATGAACGAAAAACAGGCACCACGCTCTTGTAGGCGACAAAAGTTCATTTCTCATATCAATTTGGTGAGTATCCGACGTTTCGCGAGGATCGCGACAAAATCTTGGCGATCGGTACAAGCCCCACGGACGAACCCCTCTAGGAGTCTCAAAGCGATGGCATCGGTTCTATCTGAACGCACCCACGAAAGCTCAAGCTCGACCGCGAATGACCCTGCATTGCAGCGAGTCAACGAGCAGCACGGCGTGGAGTATGCGCGATCAAAGTTTGGCAAAAAGCTCCGCTCGCGAAACGGTGCCGATGTCTCGGAGGGGCTGAAAATCGATTCCGTTTTTTGTCCCGATGACGGAGAGACGCCGTTTGCGACAACCCGTTGGGAATTGCGAAGCGCGACGATCAAAGACGAAAGCGGCAGTGCGCTGTTCGAGCAGAACGATTGTGAAATCCCTGCCAGCTGGACTCAGCTCGCCACCAACGTCGTCGTTTCGAAATACTTCTACGGCGACCCCAAAAACCCAGGCGAGCGAGAGCGAAGTGTTCGCCAACTGATCCACCGCGTCACCCGGACCATCACCGATTGGGGACTCGAAGACGGATACTTTGATTCGCCCGAAGACGGCGAACGTTTCTATCGCGATTTGACTTGGCTTTGCTTGCATCAGCATGGTGCGTTCAACAGCCCCGTCTGGTTCAACGTCGGCCTGCATGCCCAATACAACGTTGTCGGATCCAAGTGCAATTGGCACTGGAACGAAGCCGAGCAAGACACCGCTCAACCCGAAAACCCCTACGAATATCCTCAGGGCTCGGCATGTTTCATCCAATCCGTCGATGACAACATGGAAGACATCATGCGGTTGGCGTGCAGCGAAGCGATGCTGTTCAAATTTGGCAGCGGCACCGGTACCGACTTGTCGACCATCCGATCGCAACGTGAAAAACTTTCGGGCGGCGGAACGCCATCGGGCCCGTTGTCGTTCATGCGAGTTTACGACTCGATCGCGGGCGTCGTGAAGAGCGGCGGCAAAACCCGTCGCGCTGCGAAAATGCAGTCGCTAAAGGTTTGGCATCCCGATGTCCTCGAGTTCGTCGAGTGCAAATGGAACGAAGAAAAGAAAGCTCACGCGTTGATCCGCGAAGGCTACGAGTCGAATTTCAACGGCGAAGCCTACGGCAGCGTTTGCTTCCAAAACGCCAACCTTTCGGTTCGTGTGACCGACGATTTCATGGAATCGGTTCGCGACAACAAGCGTTGGCAAACCCGCTGGGTTAGCGACAAGGTCACCGACACCCCACCCGAGTACGATGCGCGTGAACTGCTGAACAAGATGGCCGAATGTGCATGGCACTGTGGCGATCCAGGCGTTCAGTACGACACCACGATCAATAAGTGGCACACCTGCCCGAATAGCGGCGCGATCAACGCCAGCAACCCATGCTCGGAATACATGTTCCTGGATGACACCGCATGTAACCTGGCTTCGATCAACTTGATGAAGTTCGTCAGCAAGACCGACGGTACGTTCAACGTCGAGCGTTTCCGAGCGGCTTCGCGATTGTTCTTCATCGCTCAAGAAATCTTGGTCGACCACGCCAGCTACCCGACCGAGCCGATCGCTCGCAATAGCCACAAATATCGTCCTCTCGGACTCGGTTATTCGAACCTCGGCAGCGTGATCATGACGTCGGGCTTGGCCTACGATTCGGACGCGGCACGCGGTTTGTGTGGATCGTTGACCGCACTGCTGCACGGCGAAGCCAATCGCACCAGTGCCGAAATCGCGGGGGTTGTCGGACCATTCGAAGGCTACGCGTCCAACCAAGAACCGATGCTTGGCGTCATGCGGATGCACCGCGAGGCGTGTGACCAGATTCACGACGATGGTCCACCTGAGCTCAAAGAAGCCGCCCGTGAACTTTGGGACCAAGTGCTCAAAATCGGCGAGAAGTACGGCTTCCGCAACGCGCAAGCCACCGTGCTCGCTCCGACCGGCACGATCAGCTTCATGATGGATTGTGACACGACCGGAATCGAACCCGATATCGCCTTGGTCAAATACAAGCAGTTGGCCGGTGGCGGCATGCTAAAGATCGTCAACCAAACGGTTCGCTACGGACTGGAAAAACTCGGTTATGACGAAGCTCAAATCGAAGGCATTTTGGCCTTCATCGATGAAAACGACACGATCGAAGGGGCTCCGGATCTGGATCCGGAACACTTGAAAGTGTTTGATTGTGCGTTCAAACCCAACGGCGGCGTTCGCAGCATCGCATGGCAGGCTCACGTCACGATGATGGCGGCGGCTCAGCCTTTCCTATCCGGTGCGATCAGCAAGACCGTCAACATGCCGACGGACGTCACGGCCAAAGACATCGCGGACGCGTATTTCTGGGGCTGGGAACTGGGACTCAAAGCCATCGCGATCTATCGCGACGGCAGCAAGCAGTCGCAGCCGCTGAACACCAAGAAGAGCGACGAAAAGGGAGCCGCGGAAGCGGCAACCACGATCACCAAAACGATCGAAAAAGTCGTCTTCAAACCGCGTCGCGAGCGTTTGCAAGACACCCGCCAAAGCTTGACCCACAAGTTCAGCATCGCTGGTCACGAAGGCTACTTGTGCGTTGGTTTGTATCCCGATGGACGCCCTGGCGAGATCTTCATCACGATGGCCAAAGAGGGATCCACGATCGGCGGCATCATGGACAGCTTCGGCACCGCGCTTTCGATCGCACTGCAATACGGTGTGCCACTCGAAGTACTGGTGAACAAGTTCAGCCACACTCGGTTCGAGCCGATGGGGATGACCAGCAACAAGGACATTCGTATCGCCAAGAGTGTCGTCGATTACATCGCCCGATGGTTGGGATTGACCTTCATGAGTGGTCACGGTGACTATTCACCATCGGCGGTCACAAGCGAAGCGGGCGACACGACCAGCAACGGGAACGGTCCCGTTGTCGCATCGCCGAATCGGGCAACGCAGGAGTTGAAAGAAGACGCCGGAGCCGCAGTGGCGATTGTCGAACGAGCGACGTTTTTGGCAAGTCTGCAAGATTCCGGGGCCACCAATGGCAACGGACACACGCAAACCGAAACGACTGCGGCGTCCCAGGAGCAGCAGTTTGCTCGCTTCCAAATCGACGCTCCCTCGTGTGACAACTGTGGCTCGATCACGGTTCGCAACGGCAACTGCTACCTCTGTCACAACTGTGGCAACAGCATGGGCTGCAGCTAAGTCGATCGCAGCCAACGGCCCCCGGCAACCTGAGCCGCGGGCCGTCAGGCCAATAGCGCTAAATTGACATATCTAAAAAGTCGCATTTCCCCGCATGATTGTGGTGTCTAAGCCCAATCCCGCAAAGGAAATGCGACATGTTTTAGAATGTTGAGCCGTCACTGAAGGATTCCGCCCGACTTCGTGGTCTCGACGCGTCCTCTCACAAAAGGCGATCCAGCGTAGCATCCGCGACCATCTTAAAACTCGCTACTGCTAATGTCGACAACCAACAGCTGGTCTGGCTCATCGTGGGCTTGGGGCTCTTTCCTGCGAAGCAGTATCGACAAATCTTCCGGCTTTTGGCCGCTCACTGGGTGCCCGTCCCCTCTTCGGCCACGATCACGATGGCACGCAAACGACTCTCCGCCAGCGTGTTGGAAAAAGCTCGGCGTGTCGGTCGTCAAGCTTTTAGCAAGCTCTCCAGACGAGCGTTCATTTGCCTACGACAAGGGCCTGCGGATGATGGGCATTGATGGCACGCTGCTGGACTGTCCCGATACCGATGCGAATCGAAAAGCCTTTGGCCGGCCGTCCAATCAAACCTCTAACGGTGCCTTTCCCAAAGCCCGCGTGGTCTCGTTGTGCGAACTGGCAACCCGAGTACTCTGGCGAAGCGTCATTGGCAGCTACCACCAAAACGAACAGAAGCTGACGCAGGCACTGCTGCAGCATCTGACGCCCAGCATGTTACTGCTGGCGGATCGACACTTTGGTGTCGCACCCATTATCTACCCGCTTCTAAAGCGGCGGATTGAGTTTCTAATTCGAGCGAAGAAATCCCAGCTTTTTGTAGTCGAAAAGCTGCCGCCGCGGGCAAATCGAATTAACCCCCGCAAGGTGTGGAAACGCAGTCAAGCTTGGCCCACCAAACGCGACTGCGACCGCAATCCGCCTCCGCCCAATGGCACCTTCGCCGACCAGGTGGAAATGTCGATTTAGCGGTATTGGCCTTACGGCCCACGGCTCACCGTTGCGAATTGCAATTGGATTAAATCAACAAGCCGCGAAGACTTTCGGTCACGTTGGGCGGACGTAAGAGAAGCAATTGAGAGCGGACGAAACTCTTGGCGAGTTTCGCTACCTCGAATTGGCTTTTTTACTGCGCCGCTTCGCCTTCTTTGACGCTTGCGAAGTCGCCTGCGATCGCCATCACCAACTTTTCGGGTTGGATGTAGTTTCGAATCGCTTCGTTGACCGATTCGAGCGTTGCTGCTTGAATCTGAGCCTCGTGCTCGGCTTCATACGCCATCGTTCGTTCATTGAACAACGTGCTGAGCAGATCCGATGCAAGCGACGAATCGTCCGCGCGGCTCACTCGGTTTCGCTGCAGGTAGGCCTCTTTGGCCTTGGCGAGTTCATCCGAGGTGATGCCGTCTTTGCGAATCCGGTCGATCTCTTCGCGAATCACGCGAATCAACTTTTCGCGATTGGCGGGATTGGTGATCGCATAGAGCGTAAAGTCGACGCGATTGTCTTTGGCTCGCGCGATCACACTGCTCCGCACACCGTAGGACAAACCTTCCTGTTGACGCACGCGATCCGCTAATCGGCTGCTGAGGCTGCCGCCGCCGAGGATGAAGTTGCCCAACACAAGCGATGCGTACGACGGATCGGCGTCACTCAGTTCGTATTGCTCACTGGAGTAGAAAAACGCGTTCGCTTTGTCCGGCGTTTCAATCAATTCCAGCGAACCTTCGATGCCAGGATACGGGTTGCGATCCACGCGAACATACGGCTCGTCGACTTTCCAATCCGCAAGTTCGCTTGAGAGCATCGATTTGAGCTGTTCGGCATCAAAGTCACCCACCGCGGCGACTTCGCCTGCGTGGTTGCCGATGAAATTTGCATGCAGTTCTTGAATCTGCTCGGCAGTCACATTCTTGTACATCTCGATTTGTTCATCGATCGATTGCACGTACAGCACATGATCGGGATCGTAGGGTGACAATCGTTTTCGTACCGAGAGTGGTGCGAGGGCTTGCGGCTCATTTTCGCTCTGCTGCAAACTGGTCACGACTTGACGGCGAATCACTTCGAGTTCGTCGGCGGACAGTCGTGGATCACGCAAAACGTCGCCCAGTAGCTCCACCACTTCGGGCAGAAATTCGCGTTTCGTTTTGACTTGAAGCTGCAGCAGACCGACGGTGCTGTTCATCGTCAATTCAGCACGCAGACGCGTCAATTCGTCTTGGAATGCTTGGTAATCAAGCTCTTTTGTGCCTTTGGACATCAACATCCCAAGCAGTTCGGCCGCACCGACCCGCCCCTTCAGCGTGTCGCCGGTTCCAAAGCGGAACGTCATGTTCAGCGTGACCGCTCCACCGCGAGTTTTCTTGGGCAGCAGGGCATAACGAATCCCGCCGACCAAATCGCCTCGCTCGGTGCGTTCTTCGATCGCCAGTGGCGACGTGTCGATCATTTCACCCGCGGCGATCGCTTCACGGCCTTCGTAATCTTTAAACAGCTCGGCCAAATTAGGCGACTCGGGGATCGAGACGCGTTGCGATTCTTCGCTTGGGATGAACAATCCGACGGTGCGGTTGTTGCGGACAAAGTAGCGCTCGGCAGCCTGCTGGACTTGCTCGACCGTCAAGTTTTCAATCCGGTCGCGGTACAACAGGTACAATCGCCAATCGCCTTGAGCGGCCCAATCGCTCAGCGCCACCGCGATTTTGTCGGTATCAGACGCAGCCAGTTCACGCTCTTTCAGAATCTGTTGTCTGGCGCGTTCAACTTCCTGCTCCGTGATGGGGTTTTCCGATAGCGATTTCTCGATGACATCCAACAGCGTTTGACGAGCTTGCTCGATTGAGTTCGCTTTGGGGATCTCGGCGATTGCCATGAACATGCCAGGTTCGGTCAACCCGTACGCCAACGTGAACACGTTGCTGGCGATCTCGGTTTCGACCATTTGTTTGTACAGACGGCCGCTCGGTTCGTCGCCCAATACGTACACCAGGGTTTTCATTGCCGCGTAGTCTTCGTGGCTGCCCGAGGGAATGTGGTACGCCGAACCGACGTATTGCACATCACCCACGCGTCGCAGCACGACCGTTCGTTCGCCATCCTGTGGCGGTTCGGTCGTGTAGGTTTGGTCGATCGGAGTGTCGGGCGACTTCAGAACCCCAAATGTTTCTTGGATCTGTTGCAGCGCAAATTCGGGATCGAACTTGCCCGCCACAATCAGCATCACGTTATCGGGGCGATAATACTTTTTGTAGAATTGGCGAAGCTTCACCACAGGCACTCGCTCGATGTCGCTGCGATTGCCGATCGTGGATTGACCGTAATTGTGCCAATCGTACGCAGCCGATTGCATTCGCTGCATCAACACGCGAATGGGCGAGTTTTCGCCGCGTTCAAATTCGTTGCGAACGACCGTCATTTCGCTCGCCAAGTCTTCGCCACGCACAAAACTGTTGAGCAGTCGGTCGGATTCAAGTTCCAATGCGAAGCGAAGATTTTCCTCGCTGGCGGGCAGTGTTTCGTAGTAATTTGTGCGGTCCAACCAAGTCGTGCCGTTGAAACGAGCCCCGCGATCGGTCAACGCCTTGGGGACTTCGGGAAAGGTTGGCGTTCCCTTGAACAGCATGTGTTCCAACAAGTGAGCCATCCCGGCTTCGCCATAACCTTCGTGTCGCGATCCGACAAACAGCGTCATGTTGACCGTCACCACTTCCTTGCTGTCGTCGGGAAACAACAGAACGCGGACTCCGTTGTCGAGTACGTATTCGGAGATTCCTTCGAGTTCGATTACTTTTTTCGGCACAGGGCTGTGGCTTTCCGTCGAGTTGGTTTGAGATTCTTTTGAGTCGGAGGGAGTGTCGGCAAAGCTGGGAGACGCCGCCGCGAACGCCAGCAGCATCGTCATCACGCCAAGACTCGTCGTTAGGCTGCGACTCTTCATTAGGCTAAGACTCTTCATTAGGCTAAGACACAGTGAGCTTGTGCGGTGAACGCCAGCCAAGGGAAGGCTGATTGAGTGAGGACCGGTCAAGGGTGGTATCGCCGAGCGAGTCGTGGCCGTGTGAGAAACGGCCGCTTGAGAACCGCCGCTCAGGCAGGCTCGGATCGAATCAACGGGGTGTCTGAAATCCATCGCAACAATTGCTCCGTGGGGGCGTTTCCATGGGTTACCTAAGATTGCGGTTAATTGTAACGTTTGATTCGGATCGTTGATAATGGGCTATGGGAGCCTGCCGAACGCCCCCTCGAGCCCCCATCGGCTCGAGAGTGCTGTGCATTAATAAGGCTCCGGCCAATAAAAATACGGCCTGGCCAATCCGTAGGCCCCTTCATTCACAAGATTGTCCGCAGCAGAAAATCGGCGTCCCAAACGCTACCGCTACGAATCATTTGAGGATCATTGGATGCAAAATCACGTGCACAACTGGATCGATGTTGCGGCAGAAGAGGATTGTGTCGAAGGCCACGCAATCGAGGTGTTGGTCGAAGGCGAATTGATTGCGGTTTTTCACGACCAAGGCCAATGGTATGCCATGGACGGAATGTGCGCGCATCAGGGTGGTCCGATCGCGCAAGGCCACGTGGCCGATGGTTGCGTGACCTGCCCGTGGCACGGTTGGCAATATGAGTTGTCGACCGGAATTCAAACCATCAACCGTCAACCGCTTCAAAAAACGTATGCGGTGCGTGCGATTGATGGGCGAGTCGAAATCGACATGAATTCGTAGAACTCTCTGAACGCTGGAATCGCAAAACGCTCGTTTCAAGCCGCCTGTGTTGCAACGCACCGCTTCGCAGGTTCACCGGCGAACGTGTTCACCGGCTAACGTGGCGGTGCTGGTTCGGCAGACGGAAGTTGGTGGACCAGTTGTCGAAGAAAATACCGATGGGGGGGCAGCATGAGCGATAGGAAGGTCGACCGGATTGCACCGACGCGGCGACCTGCCGGCCGCAGTGATGGTACCCAATCGTGGCAGTCGCTGTTGTTCATGCATTGGCGAGTCCCGGTCGAAACGCTGTCGCGGGCGATTCCAGCCTCTTTGGAACTGGATACGTTCGACGGCACCGCCTACCTCGGAATTGTGCCGTTTCAAATGCGAGACGTCCGGCCTCGCTGGCTGCCAAGATCCATGGCGTTCAATTTCTTAGAGACGAATGTTCGCACCTATGTCGTCCACCGCGGGCGTCCGGGCGTCTTTTTTTTCTCGTTGGACGCCAGTTCACGATTAGCGGTCATGGCAGCCCGTTTGGGGTGGTCGCTGCCGTATTATTACGCCCGAATGCGTCATCACATCGATTCGGGTACGATTCGCTATGAAAGTTCTCGAGCGTCAGGGGTAAAGCATGAAGTGTCGTTTCGCTTTGGCAACGACGAGGCGGTTTCCCAGCCCGGGACGCTCGAGCATTTTCTATTTGAGCGATACTTATTGTTTGTCGAGCGTCGCGGCAAAGTCCATGTCGGGCAGGTCCATCACGATCCGTATCGCGTCCGCAGTGCTGAAATCGATTCCGTCCGCGATGACCTCGCTCGGGCGGCCAGAGTCGTGCTGCCTGAGGGGATGCCTGACCTTGCCCACTATTGTGACGGAGTGGACGTCGAGGTGTTCGGAATCCAGCCCGCTGCCAATTAATCACGCTCCAGCGCGGCACGAAACGGGGTGAGATCCCCGCCAAACCTCATTTTGAGACGTTTGGGCGATGGCGATCGATCGGAAACGCCGTCAAAGGTGGGGGGCGGGAAACGGGCGAGCTAGCAAATAAGAGCTGGCCAGGGCCCGAGACATCGGCGTTTGGGCCTTCCATCTAGGGGGTGACGCGTAAATTCCCAGTTCTATCGGGGAACTTTCGACGACGCAACTCGTCCAAAGCTGCACGCGATTATGTGGATTTTTCCGCCACCATGCTGATTCCGTCGGGGGGCTGGGGGAATCGTTCCCGCTTGGATGCCCTCATTTTCGCTACGACCTGTTTGCACAACCTGGATAGGAAAGTGACCAGCAATATGCCTCCAAGCATTTATTTGAAGGCAAATATCGCGCAACTATACTCGGCCAAAGGGTTTCGAGACTCGGCTGCGCGCAGCGGTGCGCGGCAGGCCGGGTTGCGGGGTTCCACTAATCGTTTTTTAACCATTTGCCTCGTCGAACGACCTATGTTTCGTCGGGGCCAGACTCAACTTACATCATCCTCCATCTCCCTAAAGCACAACGGAATTGGCTTTGGGGTTCGCCCGGAAGGTTCGGTCTATGACCTCGCGTAAGCGACATTTATCGTCATCGTCTTTGTCCGTTTCGAAATCAGAACTTCAGCGATCTGCTAAGAAGTCGAAGTCTTCGCATAAGAATTCGCGAAAGAAGGCTCGTCGTCAGCACATTCTGGAGACGCTCGAATCACGTCAATTGTTGGCTGGGCCACAGTTGATCGGCATTCAGCCCAACGATGGTGATTTGATCGTCGATGGTTCGGTTCGTGACAGCGCCCCGAGCGTTTTGACGTTCCGATTCGACCAAGATCAACAGATCGACGCCAATACGCTCGATGGCATCCGGATCACCCGTCCTGGCGAAGACGGCATCTTCCAAACGGCGGACGATCTACAGATCACGCCGGGTTTGGTCACGCTGGGCGATCCCAACGAAAACGAAGTCGTCGTCCGCTTTGCCGAATCGCTGCCGGATGATGACTATCGCGTCGAGGTCTTTGGGTATGACGATCCTGGGTTGGGGATCAGCGGGCTACGCAACATCGAGAACGAATTTCTCGTGCCTCGTACCGCGGGTCAGCGATCCGAAGTCATCAATTTCAGCTTGCGTCTCGGTGCTTTGATCGAGGCCGTGGTGCCGCAGCCGGTTGTTCGGCTCGCGGACGGTTCGCTGCAACAGAACCGCAACGAGATCGTCGTTTACTTCAATGAAGATCCGTTGTTTGTTGAAAACGACGACAATGGAAATCCAACAGAGCGATCGGCCGAGAACCCTCGCTTCTATCAGCTGTTGCTAACCGATGAAACAGCGCGAACGACCGACGATTTGTTGTTCCACCCCGATTCGGTCGAATACGACGCAACGACGCATACCGCCCGCTTGTTCTTTAGCGGCGATATCAACGATCTTCCCGGAGTACCGCTCGGCGGCGGCACGTTCCGTTTGCGAATCGGTTCGGCGGTCGACAATCGAGTGGATTTGATCATCCAGCCGACCGACGTGGCAGTGGCTCCAGTCGCGGTCAGAGATTTTGGCGTTCAGGGGCTTCGCGTCAGCTTTGTATCCAAGTCGATCGGTGAAGCGGCCTCAGGTCGCAACGTGCGATTCGAAGATGTCGGAGCCGCCGGGCTATCGGTCCGCGCGGAAACCGACGGTACGGTCGTGTTCAATTTCGGCGGCGACTCGCCAACGTTGACGGATCTGCGAACCGTGGTATTAAGCGAGCCAACAGTCAACTCGCTGATCGAAGTCAAATGGACGCTCAATGGCAACGCGAATCAAGGCGGCAGCACTTTGGTGCCACGCAGTCTGATCGGGGCTCCTGCACTCGTGCTGAGCGCTGTTGGCGACACGCTCGGTACCTCGCTTGACATCGGTGTGTTTGGTCGTGACGAGCAATTGACCAGCTTGATTTTCGAAGAATCGATCGATGCGCAACCGTTCTTGATCGAACTGCCAGGCGGCAATGATGATCCAGGCCATCGCGAGTTGGACGAGGTCGCTGGTGCGCTGCTGCAACACATCAACGATAACTTCGGTCCCGATACTCAGAACGGGATCACCGAAATCGCGTACAACTTTAGCCCGATCTTTGACACCAGCCCGACGGGCGTCCCGTTCCAAAACCAAATCACCGAGCGGCAAAAGACTCGCATCCGCGAAGCGCTTGGGTTGTGGGCGAGCGAGATCGGGGTACAGTTCCGCGAAACTGCCGACAGTGGGATCACGTTTGCGTTGGGCGACGTTTCGAATTTGCAGGCCGGTGCGTTGCCTGATACCTCGGTCGTGTCGCAAAGCGTGCTCAATGCGCGGGTTCGCATCGATCCTACCTTTACCGAATCCGCCTTGGTGTTTAGCAACCAGGTGACGTTCAACACCGCCTACGGCGAAGACTTCCTTCGCAAAGCGACCGCCGGGATTGGTTTGATCTTGGGGCTCGAACAGACGCCGGACTTGCCATCACAAACGTTGATGAGTCTGAACAGCACCTATTTGAACAACTCGATCAATTCACGCCCGGATGAAGAACCGGTGTTCCCGGGCAACTTCGACGTGCTGCATGGCCAATACGTACATCGTCCCGACAGCATCGATGTCGACCTGTATCGATTCCAAGTCGACTTGGATGACGTGGACCGCCTCGGCCAATTGACAGTCGAGACCTTCGCCGAGCGTTTGCCGGATTCAAGTTTGTTGGATACCACGCTGACGCTGTACCAAGAAGTCAAGGCATCGGCCATGACGGATTTTGGTGTGGGTGGTGATTTGCAAGTTCGATTTGATTCGTTGCTCGAAGGCCGTTTGGGCAACAATCTGCGAATTGACTTCATTCAAACTGATCGTGCCGCCGGCGATACCGTCGTTCGCGTCACTCAGCCGACCGATTCGACCGGCCAACCGATTGCCAATGCGATTTTGGTGGATCTGCCACGCCGTGGCGCCAATGTTTCCAGCGTGCCGGTGCAATCGATCGTTGATGCTGTGAATGCCAGCCCCTTCGCCAGTTCGATCGTGCGAGCTACGCGAGTGGCCGGAGCGGCAACAACCGATGTCAGCGGCAGTGCACTGAATTTCTCGCCGATCTTGTTGAGCGGTGGCGGGATCGTGCAATTGGGCCGAAACGACGACTACTTTAGCGAAGATTCTCGTTTGACCGCGTCGCTTGGCGAAGGCACCTACTACGTCGGTGTCGCAGCGAGTGGAAACGACAACTACGACCCGACGATCGCGGGCAGCGGGTACGGCGGATTGACCCAAGGCAAGTACGAATTGCATGTGAAATTCGAGCCGCAGGTCGATGAAACCGACGTGATTCGCGATTTGGACAGCGACCGTGTCGGGGTGCCTGGCACGATCCTTGATGGCGACGGCGATGGACAACCCGGCGGCGCTCATAACTTCTGGTTCCAAACGCGTCCGCTGAATCGAACCCTAACCTTTACCGACAACGGTGACGCAATCACCATCGGTCAAACGATCAAGGTCACCGGTGCGGCCGGAGTGGTTCGTACGTTTGAATTTGTGCCGATCGGTAGCACTGCGAAACCAGGAAACGTGGCTGTGCTGTACAGTCCCGGCAGCCCCAATTTCCCGACCCCATCGGGCACGTTAGCGACGACGCTGCAAACGGCGATCAACAGCCGCCAAAACGAAACCGGTGTGACCGCGACGATCAGCGGCAACAGCGTCATTTTGATGGGCGAACGCGAAATCGAACTGTCGACCAATACGCGGGCGTTGGAAGCATCCGGCCGCAATATCTTTGTCGACAAGACGGCAGGACCAAACGCCGACGGTAGCTTGGATCATCCGTTTAATAACATCAGCAACTCCAACGTGGCGAACGCCTTCGATGCTGCGTTGCCCAATGACATCGTGCGGATCGTTGGTAACGGTGGTGTTGATAAGAATATGGCGACCGAAGCCGACAACTTTAGCTACAAGATCGGTATTCCGGACGTCGGAGGTGGATTCCTCGAAGACGGCCGCGTGATGGAAGTGCCCAAAGAGGTCACGACCATGATCGACGCGGGAGCCGTGTTCAAGGTGCGTGGATCATGGATCGGCGTGGGCAGTAGCACGGTTCAAGTCGATCGCAGCAATGGTGTCCTGCAAGTCTTGGGGACGCCTCGTTTGGTTGATCTGAGCGATCCGAGCACCACGACGTTGTTGGGCAACGATGACGCCGATCGCCCAGGCTACGATGACGGTAGCGTCATCTTTACGAGTTTCCGCGATCGCAACGTCGACGCGTCGGCGGTCGGTAACAGCCCCGCAGTATCGCCTGGGAACTGGGGTGGTTTGATCTTCCGCCGAGACATTGACCAAGCCGAAGGGCGTCAAAATCTCGAAGATCAAGGCATCTTCCTGAACCAAGTCAATCATGCTGAGATCCGCTACGGCGGCAGCAGCAACGTGTTGATCGATTCGGTTCAGCAATTGGTCAATCCGATCCAGATCGTCAATCTGCGGCCAACGATCTCGTTCAGTGAGATCACCAGCAGTGCGGACGCGGCGATCAGTGCGTCGCCCGATAGTTTCGAGGAAACCAGTTACCAATCGCCTCGTTTCCAACAAGCCGGCGCCTACACCGCCGACTATGACCGTGTCGGTCCCGATATTCACAACAACCAACTGTTTGAAAACAGTATCAATGGATTGTTCGTTCGTGTTGGCACGACATCGATCGATCCGCCACGGGCTTTGACCGTGGCTGGGCGTTTTGATGATACCAGCGTGGTTCACTTCGTTGCCGAAAACATCGTCGTGGCCGCCAATCCCGGTGGTTCGATCGAAGATGGTTTCGCTCCGTCAACTTCGTTGATTTCCGCGCAAGCACTACGCGGTGGAACGTTCACACCCGGAACGTATTTGTACAAGATGACGTTCGTCGATAGCGATGGATTCGAATCGCTCGCCAGCACGGATCAGTTCTCGTTCACCGTCAGCAGTTCCAACACCTCGATTGAATTGACCGGGTTGCCGCAGGTTCAAACCGGGTCGGGATATGTTTCACGTCGTCTGTACCGCGCTGTCAACGTGGGTGGAACTCCGGTCTACAAGTTGGTGGCGGATTTAGATGCGTCGTCGATTTCCTACATTGACAATGGCTCGTCAACCGACGGAGTGCTGGACCTTAGTTTGCAAGGCATTCGTGGGCGGCTCGATGCATCGTTGGTGATCGATCCAGGCACGGTCGTGAAGATTCGCGGCGCACGATTCGAACTGGGCTACGGAACCCAATTGTTGGCCGAAGGTACCGAGAGCAATCCCGTTGTCTTTACCAGCGTGTTTGACGATCGTTTTGGTGCTGGCGGAACGTTTGATACCAACAACGATGGACAAGGCAACGGCGGTGGAACGTCGCCGAATTACGGCGATTGGTCGGGGATCTACGCAGGACCAACGTCGAATGTCAGCTTTGATCACGCTACCGTGGCGTACGCGGGCGGCATCAGTTTGCTCGAAGGTGGGCAGGCACGCGGCTTCAACGCGTTGGAATTGCAACAGGCCGATGGACGGATCACCAATTCCCGATTCGAATTTAACGAAGATGGGCAGGACGGTGCGGGGCCGGCGGGCCGATTTGGTCGTTTGATCAATACGCCGTCGACCATCTTTGTGCGTGGTTCTCAACCGATCATCGTGGGCACGACGTTCACCGATAACCGCGGTTCGATCATTGACATCGACAGCGAATCGATGACCGGCGAACGTTTGATCGATGCCGGCCGACAAACCGGAAACAGCGATCGGCTCAGCGAGTTGGACGACAACTACGGTCCGATGATTCGATTTAACCGTTACGAAGACACGGTTACCGAAGGCAATTCGACACTACGCCAATTGTCAGGATTGGAAATTCGTGGCGGTACGCTGACCACCGAAAGCGTGTGGGACGACACCGACATCGTGCATATGTTGTTCGACGGATTGACGGTTGAAAATTTCCACAGCTCCGGCGGTTTGCGATTGTTGAGCCGAGTGGATGAAAGCTTGGTTGTGAAATTGACCGGGGCGGGCACTGCCAACAGTGCAACGCTGGGGACCGGCATCACCGCAACCGGTTCGATCGGTGACATCCAAGACCGCATTGGCGGTGCGATTCACATCATCGGCCAACCTGGTCGACCCGTCGTTTTGACTAGCCTTCAAGACGATACCGTCGGTGCTGGATTGAAGCCGGATGGGTCACAGTTCACCGATACCAACGGCGATGGCATCCAATCACGCCCTGAGTCCAACGATTGGCGAAGCGTTTTCTTGGATCAATACAGCAACGACCGCAACGTTGACGTGATCACCGAGTTTGAATTGCCGACCGAAGTGGCGCCGGGGCTCAACGGAGCGATTGAAAACGCTCAGCTGCTCGGCGAACTGGCTCCGAATCTGTTCTCGGGTGACGAAAACCTACGACACGGATTCGAGGTCGAAGGTTATCTCAGCAGCGAAACCGATGTCGATACCTATACCTTCACCGGAACGCCGGGAACCGAGATCTGGGTCGACATTGATCGCACCACTTACACGCTCGATTCGGTCATCGAATTGCTTGACGAAAATGGTCAAGTCTTGGCGCGTAGCGATAACTCGTTCGAGGAAACCTCGGGCGATGCGTCGGTGGTCGTATTGGATCCGAGTTTGCTCAGCAGTACCACGTCGCTGCAAGCGGCGGCCGAAGAGTACACCGAGCGTGGTGCGGGTGGATTGTATGAGGACTTTGGTTCGACCAACCCACGTGACGCCGGCATCCACTTTACGTTGCCTGGCAATTCGGCCAATCCTTCGGCGCGAAGCGTGTTCTTCTTCCGCGTTCGCAGTGCGTCGGTCAATCCTGACGACCTTCAAGGGGGTTTGACCTACGGTGGCTATCGTTTCCAAGTGCGTTTGACCGAGGAACAAGAGTTCCCGGGCAGCGTGATTCGCTATACCGATATTCGCTATGCCAATCACGGCATTCATACGCGCGGATTACCGAGTTCGTCACCGTTGGTCGGTGAAGCGGGCGAAAACGAAGGTCTCGGTTTCTTCAACGCCAGCAACGACCGTATCGACACTTCGCCAGGTTTGTTCAGCGACAACACGCCGCTCGGACAACGTCCACAGAACATCGGCAACTTGGTCGGCAACAAGAACGGCGTGATCAGTGTCGCGGGTTCGCTAAGCAGCACTTTTGATGTCGACTTCTACCAATTCGACGTCGACTACAGCGTGGGTGACGGATCGTTGCTGCGTTCGACTGTGTTTGATATCGACTATGCCGATGGATTCAATCGTCCCAACACAACCGTCAGCGTCTTTTACGATCCCGATGGCGAACAAGGCATTCAATTGCCACGTTTGGTGCTGTTCGGTGAAGACGCCAATATTCTGGACGATTTGACAAGTCCTAACGGCGAGAACTCGTCGCTCGAAAAACTGCTGCGTGGTTCGATCGGAAACGGAGATGCCTTTATCGGTCCGGTTTCGTTGCCCGAGGGAACGTATTACGTCGCGGTCACCGCCGATGGAACGGTGCCGTTTGAATTGACCAACAACGACTTGGTGCGTCGCGAACCGATTAACTCGGTGCATCGAATTGTCGAAGATCGTATCAATCCCGCGACGCCAAGCACCGCGACCCAGGCCGATCTGATCAAACTGTTCTCGGATGCAACGATCGCCGCCGGTGGTTTTGTCGAAGAGATCGAAACCAACCCCGGGCATGGTAAACCAACCCACTTTGATGGTTCCAACGGCGTCACGTCGACGGGAGCTCCGCGGATTCCA
The DNA here is from genome assembly GCF_039545035.1 of Novipirellula caenicola. Taxonomy (NCBI): domain Bacteria; kingdom Pseudomonadati; phylum Planctomycetota; class Planctomycetia; order Pirellulales; family Pirellulaceae; genus Novipirellula; species Novipirellula caenicola. The sequence goes on along the minus strand of NZ_BAABRO010000002.1, from coordinate 802,216 downwards.
GAATTTACGGTTGCCGGTGGCGATGCGCCCAACAATGTCGGCGGGGGCAACGCAGCGAATCTCGACGCACTTGATTTCTCGTTGATCGATGACTCGGAAATTGGCGGACGCTTTATCGGTAGCCAATTCTCGGGCGGCGTCTCGGAAAACACTTCGGTGTACATTCCTCACGTTTCGATCGCCGGGAATCTGCAATCCGATTTGGCGGATTTCTACCAATTCACGCTCAATGACGATGGTCATCGCGTGATCATCGATTTGGACAACGGCTACAATCCGTTCCAAGGAGTCAACGACACGGATCCGCTGACGCCAACGTACAATTTTGATCCCACCAGCGTGGATACCGACTTTGTCCTTTTGCGACTCGATCCGGCCAACCCAGGCCAGTTGCAGTTCGTTCCTGGGACAGGCCGTATCACCACGTCCAGCGCCGACGATGGTCGATTAGGAAGTGCGCCGGGCGACAATGGTGGCGCCAGTTTGGACCCGTTCATTGACATGACGCTCAACGCGGGCACTTACTTCATTGGCGTATTGCCGTCGAACACGACGTTCGCGTTTAACCAGAATGGTGGAACGACGCTCACGAACGACGCGATTAGCAATAACGCACAAACCTATACGCTGCACGTTTCGATCGAAGACCATGTGTTGCCGCTCGGAACCGGCGTCAATACGGCGCTGCATTACGACCGTTTGACGAACTCAACTCCGGGCACGATCACCAGTGAACCGTTTAGTTTGGCGGGTTACGTTGCTGCGGACTTGCCGACGTTCTACTACAACTACAAATTTGATCCTTCCTCGGGCGACTCCGTTTCGCTACGAATTTTCAGTGCTGAAAATCCGGTGGGGGTGACCACGAATGCGACTCCGAATTCGGACGCCGAGTGGTATCAAAATCGGCTTTCGCTTGAACAGTTCGCAGGCCACACGGACATCCAGTTCGAATTCACTTACACGCCAAACGGCGGCGGCACGGTGATTGGCACTGGCGAAGGTTTGTTCTTGGACGATTTTATCGTCGGCTTTGCCGAGCGTGGTGAAACTATCTTCAACGCTCGCAGCGGCGAAGATCGATTTACAGGATTCGGTTCGGGTGAATCGGGCGAATACCAATTAGAGATGCGTCCGGGAACTCAGTACGCCACGCCGACCGCGGCGGGCACCGTGCTGAATCTTGATTTCGATACCAACGATCGTCACAGCGAAACGATCACGATCGTCGCTCCGGCGGGCGACCAGATCGTCGATGGGGACACCTTCATCATCAGCGATGGCAGTGTCAGCCAGACGTTTGAATTCACGACGACCGCGGGAACCGTCCGCTTTGGCAACACCCCGGTGCTGTTCTCGGCCAGCGATGACCCGAGCGACGTTGCCCAGTCGATTCGCACCGCCATTCGCACGCAGACGCGGATCAGTGTCGAGGCTTCTTCGGCTGCCGGACAAGACACTAACGGGATGACCGATGGCCGTTTGGCATTGGTCGGCGCTCGCGGGGGTTCGTTCGTCGGCGTCGCCAACGTCAACCAAGTACCACCTGCGGGAACCCGTTTGGACTTGGATGCCAATGGCAATTTGGAATTGCCGGTGATTTTCAACCAAGGTCTCGGCGACTTCAATTACGAACGACGTCAATCTCAACTGGTGATTCAGAACAACAAGATCAGCGACGTCCATGCGATCGGAATTTGGAGCGAGCCTGGATTGCGTGATACCGATCCAGAAGATGTTCGTCAGGATCCACGTTTTGGAAACTTCAATCCGTTCAACCCGTCGACGATCACCCAGCCGCATCCGTTCATGCAGCAGCCACCGGTTGGCAATCCGCAGCCCGGAGTTGCACGAAATCTACCGACGCTCAATGACGAAGTGATTGGTGGTTTGATGCCGGGCGTTGTCGTTCGCAACAACACGATCGACCAAGCCGGTTACACCGGGATCAAAGTCGAAGGGGAAACGCGTCCTTGGATGATTGAAATTGGCGACGGTGATGACGTTGCCGATGGCGTGACCATGGCGATTGACTCGGGTGGAACGCGTGTCGTGTTCGAATTCGAAGACATCGGTGGTACCCCGACGACTGCCAGCGGTTCGGGCGTCCAAGGTGGTGACGGCGTGGCCGATGGACACGTGCCGATTTATTATCGTCGAACGCACGCATCGAACTTGACCTACAACGGTCGGGCCGGTGCCAATGCCTACACGTCCATCGAAATGGCGATGGCGATCATGCAGTCGATTCAAGGCAGCATCTTGGTCACCAACGATGCTGCGGAATTGGTCACACCGTATGTCGGTCCATCCTTGTTGACCGATGACGAATTTGCCAACGCGAACGCTCGTGTGCCGATGGACTTCACCACGGCTGCGGTCTATCTAACCGGCGTCAGCAATATCTATATCTCGACACGAGTCGCGGAAACGCCACGTGTTGCAAATATCACCACGACGTTGGCGCCTGTGGCGGAACCGCTGCAGCCGTTTTCACGGATCGTCAATAACACGATCTACGGTGCCGACGGTACCGAAGGCTTGTTCCCTGAATCGGCTGATCGCGAAGGCGATGACACGATCGCCACCGCGATTGATACCAAGATCGGTCGCAGCCATGTCGGCGCCTATGTCGACACCGGAACGATCGGCGACAACAGTGGGCCGATTGGTGCGGCCGGCGATGTCGATTTCTACCGAGTCGAAATGGAAGTCGGCGATCGTTTGATTGTCGATATCGATACCAGCAATGCGCTTGATACCGTGTTGCAAATCTTTGACGCGGGCGGAGTCGCTCAGACCTTGGCGAATGGTTTGACCGTGATGGATAACGCCACGGCACCGAGCTATTTGAATCCTGGTTCAACGGTGGCCAATCCGACCAACGATGTGGTCAACAACCGCGACCCGTTTGTTGACTTCACCGCCTTGTCGACCGGAACGTACTACATCGCGGTCAGCAGCAAGGGCAACGAGTCGTTTGATCCTGCTGATTTGTCCGGCCGACAACTGGGGACCGGTGGCACCGGCGACTACACGATCTCGATCGAGAACTACACGGCGCGTGGGTTCGTGATGAGCATCAACAATGGTGCCATCAACGATGGTGGCGGGGTCCGAGGTGCTGATTTGGTTGGAACCACGTTCACCGTGACCCAAATTCCGGACGTGCCCAATGCTGCGACCAATCAAGTCACGTTCACCTTCTCTAATACTGGCGGCGTCGGCAATGTTGTGGTGGCGGACGGCGATCATATGCCCGATATCATCACGGCGATCCGCACGGCGATTAACAACCATCCGTTGTTGGTCAACCACACCCAAGGCAATGGTCCAGGCGGAATTAGCGGTCCGATCCAGCACGCTTCGGCATTGGCGCTGGGCGGCAGCGACGGCGACAACGGTGGCATCGAGAACTTGACGCTGCGTTATCCTGGGCCGCTATTGCTCGACACGCTCGGATCCAGTTCGGGATTGGCCCCGGTATTGAACGAAAAGGGATCCTCGCTTTGGAACAGTAACGATCTGGATGAATTGCCCGAACGCAATCAATTGCCTGGAAATCGCATGCTTCATGCGTTGGCCGGTAACACGACCGATTTCCAATCGGGCTATGGTCACAACCGTTTGTCGACACCTGGGAACGGGACGACCGAGTTGTACGTGGCCATCAACAATGTTGCCAAGATCGAACTCAGTGCCGAGGCACAAAACGCCGGCTTGACGCTTGATCCGGTAGCCGGACGGGATACCGATCAAGTGCTAAACGAAACCGGGGTGATGATCGCGGGCGGTTCAAGTCCTGCGATTTTGAACAACGTGTTCGTCAATCTGCACGAAAGCGTCGTGATCGAGGAAACCAACGCGCTTGGGTTTGGACAAAACATCAATTCGCATCCTAAACCGATGACTCAGGACACGGTCGTGGTCGGTTCGGTGTTCCAATTCGATCAACCGAACCAAACGGCATTCAACAGTCAGATGTCGTTTATCGCGAATTCGACTGGAATCACGACGGGCAACAACGAGCCGAGCAACCTAAATGGTGGCACGGACGACTTTAACGTGACGCTGGGTAATTTTGATCCATCGCTCGAATACGCGGCCGGAAATAACTTCCTGCCGATCGGAGACTCGCTGCTGGTCGATTCGTCGGTCAATTCGTTGACCGATCGGGATACGTTCAAAGCACTCAAAGCCTCGGTGGGCATCCCCGAGAGCAACGTGCTGGCACCGATTCGTGATGTCAACGGAATCTTGCGAGCGGACAACCCGTTCTTCCAGCCGCCGGGTACCGTTGGCGAATCGATCTTCCGTGATCGTGGCTCCAACGAACTTGCCGACTTTGTGGGCCCCGTCGCGATTGCCGAGATCCCACGCGATAACGATGCCGAAGGCATTGATTCGGATCCCGCGGTTAGCTTCATCAATTTGACCGGGGGCACTTACAAAGAATTCCGAATCCAATTGCGTGACAACGGCGATGCTTCGGATCCGTTTCCTGGTATCGGAATCGATGACAACACCGTCGTGGTGCCCGAGATCGAAGGGCTTCGCCCCAGCGGTGCGAATGTGACGCTATTCGAAGATGATCGTTTGCTCGAAGAAGGCATCGATTACATCTTCAGCTATGACGTGACGAAGAACCTGATCACGTTGACGCCATTGGCAGGAATTTGGCAGGACGATCGTTCGTACCGCATTGCACTGAATAATCGCGACCGTACTGTGTTGTCGGCGCCGGAGGGACGAAGTCTCGCCGACGGTGATCAGATCACCATCACCGACGCTAACGGTGGTGACATCGTTTTCGAATTCGAAACGGGTTATCAGCTGCAGTTGCCTGAAACGATCTCGCTGATCGTGCCTCAAGTGGGCACCAATTTTGGTGGGCTCAGCGATGGGGATATCTTCCAGATCGATGACGGTGTCAATCCGGTCGTCGTCTTTGAACTTGATAGCGATGGAGCTCAGTTGCCAAGCAGCGTTGTGGTTCCATTGCCATCGGAACGACCACCAACCGATCCGGCCGCACTGCGTACGTTCCTAAACGGAATCGCGCTGAACATTCAAGCCGCGATCGATGCCGAAGTGGCCGCCGGTCGTTTGAATGTCGAAACCAAGGTGGATTCACTTAGCGATCCCAACGGCGATCCGTTCCGCGTCGTGATTGGAGCCGAACCCGGCACCACCGCGACCACTAGCGGAAGTGGGTTGCTGCAAGATGCACGAACGCTTGCGTTGCGTGTCCCTGAGGTTGGTTCCGCATTCGGCGGTGTCGTCGATGGTGACACCTTTGTGGTCAATGACGGCACGCAGGCGATCACGTTTGAGTTCGAAATCAGCGGTGGCCTTGTCGACCCAGCGAACACGGCGGTCGCGATTGCCAGCGATTTGACGGCGAACCAAGTGGCCGTGGCGATCCAGCAAGCGATTTTGGCTTCGTCCTTGCGATTAAACGCTCGCGTCGATGCGGACTCGGTCTACTTGAACCTGCCGGTGGACGGTTCGGCGAATGTTCCCTTTGGTCAATTGACGCTAGTGGGACTCAGTCGCACGCCAACCGATGGCGACTTGATCACGTTCTCGCCCAACAATGGTGCTGACCCGATCAGCATCGAGATCAATCGTACCGACGAGCCCAGCGCGGTACTCGGCACCACGATTGACGATGGCGTGACGGTGCCAAATATCCCAGTAAACATCACCCGTTTGACAACGGCGAGTGAGTTGGCTGAAAAGATTGTCGCCGCGATCCAGTCGACCAAGGTCAACGGGGTTGACCGCATTGTTGGGCTCGACACCGATCAAGTGACCGTGATCGACGGCAGCCAAGTTTCGATCGGCGGCGAGCAAGGTCTCGGCGTCGGTGTGACCGGCACCTCGCTTGAAGTCGTGGGCAGCCCGGATGTTACCGGTGCGTCGACGATCGAGGTGTTTGGACCGCTGTTGTTGAATCTGCCGCTTGTCGGCGGTGGTGGTTTCCAAGACGGCAGCGTGCTGATCTTGCGAGACAACCTCGGCAACGATGTGGTCTTTGAGTTCAACCTGATCAACACTCAGCAAAGCGTTGCCAACGCGATTCCAGTCACGTTCAACACCTTTGATACGGTCGACATCTTGGCCGATACGTTGGTGACGGCGATCAATGGTTCGACCGCCGGTATCACGGCACAGAACCTGTTGAACGGCCGCATCTCGCTAGGACGTATCGCTGCGGATCGAGTCGATCTCGATGGGATTCCTGCTGATCCAACCATTCCTGGCTCGGGATCGCCTGGGGTTTCGCAGATCGCGATTCGTCGCGGCATCGTCAGCGACGGCGAAGTGCTTACGCTGCGACAAGGCACCGTGTCCGTGTCGTTCGAATTTGAATCGGTCAACAATGGGGGGGGCGTTGTTCCTGGAAACGTCGCGATTCCATTCCAACCGACCAGCACGATTGGGGACATTGCGGTTTCCTTGGCTGCGGCGATCAATAACAACCGCGGTTCGCTGCGAGTCTCGGCGACTGCCGATTTGGACTTGCAAGGCGAACCGACCGGAACAGTATCGCTTGACGATTTGCCGGGAACCGTCGTCGATGCTTCGCAAGCACCGACGTTGAATGTGATCGGGGTGCCGGGCGGAGCGATTGCGATTCCGATCGAGCCCAACTTCACCGCTGAACAGATTAAGACGGCGTTGTTGCAATCGATCAACGGTGTGAATCAACCGGGACAACCGGCGTTGACGAACCTGGTGGCCGAAGACCGCGGCGGAGGAACCTTCTTTGTCGAAAACGGACAAATCTTCCAAGGACCGATTTCAACCTTCTTCTTGCCTGGCATCAAGGATCAAGTCGGCAATCCGCTGGAACCGAACCGTGACGATCAAAGCACTCAGTTCACCATTTTGATGCCCACCGTGGGACTCGATTTCGGTGACGCTCCGGATCCGGTCAGCGGCATTGCGGGACGTTATCCCACGACGCTTGCCAACGATGGTCCTCGCCACGTCGTGGGCGACGAGATCATGCTTGGAACCAAGGTCGACGTCGATGTCAATGGAATGCCCGGCGCTGCCGCCCGTGGTGACAACGATACGATTTCGGCTTCGACCACCGGCAGCTTGTTTGCTGTGAACATCGTCGATGGCCGTGTCGAAGTCACGGTAAACGCCAGCGTCGATGCATCGACACGTGATGGCGATACCATCACGATCGACACCGGCGTGGACATTGTCACGCTTGAATTCGATATCAACGGTCGCTTTAACGAGGACCATTTCGCGATTCGTGCGACGACGAATACGCCCGAGGCGATTGCCGCAGCGATCGTGGCTGCCATCGAAGAAAGTCCGCTGCGTCCGGCCGCCGTGTCTAGCGAAGGAGCGGTCGTCACGGTTGATGGGAATGACGAAGATGGTGTCGATTTTGTCAGCGATCTGAATCCCAACGGAATTCTCAATCGCAGTGTCGGTGTGACTCGCGTTGACGCAAATGGTGATCTGATCCTTGACGACAACGGCAACGTTGCGATCTTCATGCCGATCAAGGTCACGGGAACCGGAGTGTTGGATGCCTGGATCGATTTCGCCGCCGATGGCGATTTCACCGACGTGGGCGACCAAATCATTACTGGCGCGATCCTCAATGGCGAAGAACAAACGTTCTACGTTCCATTCCCGTCTAATGCACCTAATCCGGTCACGGCAACGGACACCTATGCTCGGTTCCGCGTGTCGCGTAACGGTGGGTTGCAACCGACCGGTTTGGCACTGAGCGGTGAAGTCGAAGATTATCGATTGCGTTTGTTGCCTGGATCGGCTCCGGCCGTTGGCAACCAACAAGCCAATCGCACTTACACGGTCGAAGAAAATCGTCCGCTTCAAGTTCTCGATAGCACCGGATCGTTGACCCCGTCCAACTCGGGTGATGACGGCATCTTGGTAGGCGTCGTCGACGCGGACAACGATGACGTGGCCATCTATGCTCCGGACGTACGCCAAGAAACGCTGTTCGTCAGCGGTGTCGAAGCGGGGGAATTGGATCTGCGTAGCGATGGAACGTTCACGTTTGTGCCGGCACAAGATTTCAACGGGCAGGTCACGTTTAGCGCTCGGGTGACCGACGTGAAACCACTGAATCCGGCAAGTGAATTGCTCAGTGCACGGCCGATTTTGGTGACGATCAATGTCACGCCAGTGAACAATCCACCGGTGCTGATTGCCCCCAACCCAGGCACGTCGGTGCGGATCGACGAGGACACGGTGACAACGTTTACCAAGGCCCAATTGATCGATCCGTTCTACAGCCCCGGCCCGGCGAACGAAGCGAACCAGCCATTGATCTTCCAATCGGTTGGTAGTGTGCGTGGCCCATTCTTGTCGTCGCTCGGCGGGATCATTGCGATCTCCAGCGACCAACAAAGTTTGATCTACACACCGCCGGTTGATTACAACGGATCCCAAGCCGATACGTTCACGTACGTGGTCGCGGATGTTCCCGGTACGGGACAGACGCCCGAAAACGCTGCGGTTCCTGGGGTGGTCACGATCAACTTCAACTCGGTGAACGATGCACCTCGATTGGTCAACGACACCTACACCGCACAGGAAGATCAAGCATTGATCATTCCACTGCGAACGACCGACAACCGAGGCATTTTGGATAATGACGCTGCGGGGCCGGCTGACGAAGTCAATCCGCCGCAAAGTCAAACGATCAGCTTGGTGACGTCCAACTTCCCGCAGCGGACTTTCCGAGGCGGCAATGTGGTGCTCGAAAATGGAAATCTTCGTTACACGCCGCCAAGCCAATTCAGCGGTGTTGACCAGTTCAACTATTCCGTTGTCGATAGTGAAGGAGCGTCGTCTTCGGCACTGGTGATCATCAACGTCGGCGGTCAAAACGATGCACCTCAGTTCATCGGCATCAATGGAAATGCCAATGAGACCTCGTTGACGTTTGACGAGAGCAAAGACGACGCGAGAACGGTGCAGTTCGATTTGTCGACCTGGTTTAGCGATCCCGAAAACGACGAGATCAGCTATACCGTGACGTCATCCAATTCGTCGATCGTCGCCGCACGCGTCTTGGCGGATACGTTGATCTTGGATCTGCCGCCCTATGCGTTTGGCAATGCGACGCTCAGCATTACCGCGGTCGACACCAGTGGTGCGACCGTCGTCACCCAAATTCCGGTGACGGTCAACGATACGCCGGATCCGCCGACTTTGGTGGGTACGTTCAATCCGCTAAGCGGTGTCGAAGACCAATTGGTGACCGCGAATTTGTCGACGGTGTTTGCTGATCCCGATGGCGAGCCGCTGAACTATTCGGTTGCTCGGATTGGAAACATCACAAACCCAACCACGGCACAAATTGCACAGCACCCGTTGGTCCAATCGGTCAGTTTCGTCAACGGCGAAATGCAAATCCAATTGAAACCGAACCAATCGGGCAGCGTGGAGCTTGAAGTTGCCGCGACCGATGGCAGTTTCCGGATCAGTGACGCGTTCACCTTGACCGTCACCGCGACCCCGGACGCTCCGGTCGCCCGCAACGATGGCTACAACGTTCCGGTTGGAACTCAGTTGCAGGTGCTTAACCCTGCGGAAGGTTTGCTGGGTAATGATGTTGATGCGGACGGCGATACGTTGTCGATCGATCTCAATTCGGTAACGCCGACGAGTGCTGATTTCAACCTGAACGCCGATGGAACGTTTACCTTCAAGGCGAGCACAGGCAATGTCGGTGATACGATCACGTTCTCGTACAACGTGGTCGATTCGACTGGGTTGGTTAGCAACACCGCAACCGTCACCTTCACGTTGAACAAATCGCGTTACCAAAACCCGATTGCTTCGTTGGTGACGGACGTGAATGCCGACGGGGCCATCTCGGCGCTGGATGCGTTGCGAATCATCAACCTGTTGAACCAGCGATTGACCGGTTCTGCGTCGTCCTTGCCAGTCGAGGCGATCGGCACCCCGCCGCCGGACTATGTCGACGTCAGCGGTGACGGTTTCGTCTCGGCGTTTGACGCACTGTTGGTGATCAACGCGTTGGAATTGCGAGGCGGTCAGCCGATCGGCCAAGGTGAAGCGGTTGCCGAAGGCGAATTTGCCGTGCAAACCGACGCCGTGACGACCGACGCCAACCTTGCCGCCTCGGTATCCTACGCTTCGCCATCGGCGGCCAACCTGCCGGTTCGCAACGCGGTTGCGGTCGCGGCCGAGGGGGAATCGGCGACATCGATGGTCGATCCACGCGATGCGATTTTGCAAGCCGGATTCGAAATTGGCCGCTCGGTAGTTGAAAACGTCGTCGATCAATTCGGAGACGTTGATTCGGACGCCGCGACTTCGGATTCTTCGAGTGTCGATTTGGCGATCGCATCGCTGCTAGAAGACTCCTTTATCGATGGAGATTTGCGGTGAGTCGTACTCCAAAATCCCAGGCTGGCGAATTCGCCAGCCGAGTTTCATCGCCATTGCCCCACGATTCGGTTAGAACGGTGGTAGCAGCCGGCAAATTCAATCAGGGCAAATTCACTCATGGCATCATCGAGAACGCAAATGCGATCTCGGGGTCGCCCATGGAATTAGCCTTGCGATCATCCCCATTCCGCTTTGACCGCCCTGCGGTCGCTGCGGTTGAGCCTTAGTAAACACGTCGTGATTCCGTTTAGCCGTCGAGACTTGACCCGCGATTGACATTGACCCCGGCTAGACACCACGCATTTGACTTTTATTTTTTTCACGACTGTCCCAATATTCCTTCCAATACGATCCCTCGAGGTTCGGGCGAACATGACTCAGCGACGAAACTTTCGCAAATCCTCCCCGCTGTCGAAAAACACTTCACGTCGTTTGCATCACGAGACGCTTGAGCGTCGCGAGTTGTTGGCTGCTGAAATTGGAATGGTGGGTCAGAGCGATACCAAGGCTCTTGTTTCCTTAGCCCAAGCGTCCAACGATTTGACTGGCTTTGATCCGGTTGCCTCGTTCGCAATGGAATCGTCGCAAGGCGGTCTCGATGCCACCGCAAGTGGTTCGTCGGTTGCATCGGCAAACTCGCTTCAGGTGCTTGATTCAAGCGGTACTCAGATTGCCGTGGGGACATCGTTTGACGACATCACGCTACACCCCCATGCGATCTTTGCCGAAGGGACTCCCGACGACGTGGTCGAGCGGTGGGAAGACCACACAAGTGCCGGTCACAGCAGCAACGGGATCAATGTGCCTGGGGCCCGCTGGAGCACGGCGGCCAGCGGGACGAGTGCCATGATCGGGGATTCGATCACGTTGACGTGGAGCATCGTGCCCGATGGAACCCCGACCTCCGGTACCGATACCCCTGGTGCGACGAGCAACTTGATCGCCTTTCTCGACGGGATCTACGGTGGTGGCGGAAACACCGTGGCCGAGCGTCCGTGGTTTCCGCTGATTCAAAAGGCGTATGACAGTTGGAGTGCGCTCAGCGGAGTCGAATTTGTCTACGAACCCAATGATGATGGGCTCGCACAAAGCGGTGCTGCCGTCGGCGAACTCGGAGTCCGTGGTGATTTTCGTGTCGCCGGTTCGTTGATCGATGGCGACTTTGGGGTGTTGGCGTTTAACTATTTCCCCGGCGGAAGTGGGCTGTCGGGTGATATGGTTATCGACACCGGCGATATCTTCTATCAAAACAATTCCAACGGAGCGACCGGCGACAATCTTGCGTTGTACAACGTGCTGATGCACGAGATCGGTCACGGTTTGGGGCTTGGGCACGTTCAACCCGTCGAGCAGACGAAGTTGATGGAACCGTTTGTGAGCACCCGTTTCCGCGGGGCGCAGCATGACGATATTCTCGCGGTCCAAAGTTTGTATGGCGATCGATTCGACGATAATGACGTTGCCGCCAACGCGATTGACATCGGTGTCGTTGACACGACGGCGCTTCGGGTCAATGACGTTTCGTTGGACCGAGACAGCGATGTCGATTGGTACAGCTTTGACGCGGCGGCTGATTCCGTCGTCACCGTCATCCTTGCCCCCGATGGGCAAGTTTACAATATCGGTCCCGACGGAGGGACGATTCGTCCGTTTGATTCCACGCAGTTGAGCGATCTGCGATTCGAGTTGTATGGACCCGATGGGTTGCTGATCGAGAGCGTGGATGCGGGACTGTTGGGACGGCCGGAATTCATTTCGGGCGTGCGGTTGAGCGAAGCGGGAACCTACAAGATCGGCGTTTTCGGCCGCTCGGTCTATGGGCCCACGCTCGATGACGTGACCGAATCGCAGCTGTATTCGCTGACGGTCAGCCCCAGCAATGTGTCGGATCCGCGGCTGATTGCGGTCGCGCCTAATGGCAGCGATTTGTTCGATCTCGATCCCTCGGACCAACCCAACGCAAACGTTCGTCAAACCGCGCCGACCGAATTGTTGTTGACCTTCGGCGGGATCGATTCGATCGATCCATCAACGCTCGATGCGATCGAAGTCTATTACAGCGAGACGGGGAACTTCGAGGCGAATGCGGAATTGGTTCCGATTGGCTATCGAGGCGTCGAGTCCGATGGACACAACGTCACGCTGCGGTTCGCCGAGAATTTGAAAGATGGTTTCTACCAGCTGTCGATTACAAACGATTTGACCAGTGTCGCGGGCGCATTGTTCTTGCCGACCAATCCGCAAACCGTTCCTGGTGATCCGACCAAGATGCGAGACGTCATCGGATTCGAATTGGAATTGGGCGGCAAGGTCACCGCGGTTGTACCACAGCCAATCGACAACGGCGTTTCGCGACCTGATCAAATCGACGTCTACTTTGACGACCTCGATTTGTTCCGGGGTGGATCGACCGTCGATAACCCTGCGTTTTACCAACTGATCAATACGCAAGGGACCGTCACCAGCGAAGACGATGTCGTGATTCCCGTCGCCAGCGTCACCAAGGTTGATGCTGAGCGTAAAGTCACGTTGACCTTCGGCGACAACCTCGACACCAATGTCAGTGGCGGCAGTACCCTGCGGCTGCGAATCGGTGACAGCACCAATTTGAGCGCGATCAGCGTGACCGAGCATACGGTTGCCAACACCATCGCCACCGATCCTGGGTTGACCGCTGCCGGTGCGAATACGATCCCGACCGCGTTGACGGGAAGCTGGTCGACCGTGGTCGTAGGTCAAGAAATTCGCAACACAACTGCTCGCGGCATTTCACCATTGGTCGATAATGCGGGCGGCATTCAAGAGCCAGGCCACCGCGATATCGAAGTCGAAGACCATTATCTGTTTCCTGGGTTCCGCGATTTCGATAACTCGATCTCGGCGATGCCCTACACGTTCTTGCACAACACGTCCTACGGAACCAGCAGTAGCGGCAGGGCGTTGTTCACGGATATCACTCCGGACCAGGAAGAGCGATTCCGCGAAGTGTTGGAATTGTATGAGTCGATGTTAGGAATCGACTTCTATGAAACCGAAGCAACCGGGTTGGCCTTGATCGTCGGCGACCTCAGCACGGCGGATCCTACGATCACCAGCGGGGTTGGTGGCGTGTTGGGTCTGGGCGGTCCGGGACGCGTCACGATGGACTCGCTTGATTTTCAAAACCAAGCATCCAATCGCTTTGGCGGATCGTTCTTTGAAACGGCCTTGCACGAAGTTGGCCACGCCATCGGTCTGGGGCACACTTACGATTTGCCGCCGGGAACGATTCAGGGGGCCGAAAACGAGTACCCCGATACCGATCGCTCCGGTCCGTTCATTCCGGAATGGGCATTCCCAGGCGACAACGATCTAGTCCATGGGTTGTACCTGCATCAACAGGAATCGCTCGATGTCGATCTGTACCGCGTCAATGTCACCGAGACGGGCGTACTGAAGGCGCAAACGTTTGCTCAGCGTTTGTCCGATTCCAGCACCTTGGACACTCGTTTGTCGCTATTCCGACAAGTGGGGTCAAATCTTGAATTGATCTCTAGCAACGAAGATTACTTCGGCAGCGATTCGTTTGTGGAATTCGCCGTCACTCCGGGGACCTACTTTGTTGGTGTCGCCGCCGAGGGCAATGACGACTATGACCCCAATTCAGGCGTCTCATCGGCTGGCGGTGTGAGCGAGGGTAAGTATGAATTACGCGTTGATTTCAGTTCCGATGTCGGGCTGGCGATCACCGATGCGGGCGGCAGTGAATTGGATGGCGATCGCGATGGTGTCGCCGGTGGCAATTATGACTTCTGGTTCAAACCGTCTGGAGCCAACACGGTCTATGTCAATAAATCGTCCGGCGCAGGAAGCGGATTGCTCGGTTCGCAAACGAACCCGTTCGACAACATTCCCGACGCGCTTGCCGCCGCCAAAGCGTTGGTTGACGGCGGTGCCAAAGATGTCGTCGTGCGTTTGCTGCCCAATGGAGGTGCCGATGCAGACATCAGCACGCCGCTTGACAATGTGGCGTACGAAATTGGAGCCATTGATGCGTTAAGTCAAACGCTTGACGATGGCCGCAATCTCGTACTGCCCGGCGGAATCCAGCTCGTGATCGATGCTGGGGTGGTGATGAAATTCTTGGACAGCCGAATTTCGATTGGCAGTGATGACGACGGCGTCGATCGCAGCCAAAGTTCAATCCAAGTTCAGGGTAAACCTGATCTGCCCGTCTACTTCACCAGCTACAACGACCGCAGTTTGGGCGTTAACAGCAATCCGCTTTTGACGGTGCAACCTGCGTCGGGGAACTGGGGCGGGATCGAAATCCGCAACGACGTCGACCGCCTGCAAGGTCGTAGCGATGCCGAACGGCAAGGCATTTTTGACAACTACATCAATCACGCTCAGTTCACGTTTGGCGGTGGCGAGGTTTCAACGATCAATCGAGTGATCGATCCAATCCATTTGTCGGAAGCTCGCGCCGAGATTTCCTACAACGTGATCGAGCAAAATTCGCGAGCCATTTCGGCGGATCCAAACACCTTTGCGATCACGACCTTCACCGAGCCGCGGTTCCAAAAACAATCGATTTCCGGAGCCGGATTTGCAACTGACTACGTTCGTGTCGGTCCAAGCATCCATGGCAACTTGATCACCGAAAATGCGACCAACGGGCTATTCGTTCGTATCGATACACCCACCGGCGGGTCGCTTGAGCAATTGGTCGTTCCGGCTCGCTTTGACGATACCGATATCGTTCACGTGTTAGGCGAAAACTTGCTGCTCGATGGATCGCCTGGCGGATTGTTCGAAGAATCGACCCGTCCGAGCCCGATCATCGGCTTGGCCAAACAGCCTGGCGCCGGTGCGTTGCCCGCTGGGAATTATCAGTACAGCTATACCTTTATCGATGCCTACGGATTTGAAAGTCCAGGTTCGCTTGCCCAATCGGTAACGAGCGTGGCATCCGGCAGTGCCGTCAAACTGTCCAACATTCCCGCGGCGACGGGCAATTATGTCGGTCGAATCCTGTACCGCAGTTACAACGGTGGCCCATTCCTAAAGGTCGCCCAGCTGGATAAATCCTCACGCGATTACATCGATACCCTGGCCACCCCGGCCGCTGCCGCGCCGTCCTTGGACGTCAGTATCGCGACGGTGCGTCAAGGCCGCTTGGACGCTAGCTTGGTGATCGATCCAGGCATGATCATCAAGAACCAAGGCGCGCGAATTGAACTCGGTTTCGGTACGACCTTGTTGGCCGAAGGCAACGAGGGGAACGAGGTCATCTTTACCTCGCGTGCGGACGATCGCTACGGTGCAGGCGGTACTTTCGATACCAATGGTGACGACTTCGGTACCGGCAGTGCCGGCCAGTGGGCAGGCATCTACGCTTCGCCAACAAGTCGGTTGAGTTTGGATCACGCGTTGGTTGCATTCGCAGGCGGGATCACCGGAGTCGGCGGCGGAACAGCGGCGTTCAACCCGATTCAAATACATCAAGCCGAAACCCGTATTGCCAACAGTGTGTTTGAGCAGAATGAGGATGGGACCGGCGGCTCGCAAATTGGGGCTCGGAATGCGTTCGCACCCAACTCAGCGGCCACGATTCATGTCACCGCAGCGCAGCCGACTTTGGTTGGCAACACGTTTGTCGACAACAACGGCGCGGTGATCGATATCAACGTCAATTCATTGAATTCCGAACTCAACAGAGACCGTGGGCGTCAAACCGGTTCGATTGACCTGTACTCGATCCCGCCGGCCAACCAGGGGCCCGTCGTTCGTGGCAACCAGTTGGAAAACAACGAAATCAACGGGATGGTGATTCGCGGTGAAGTGTTAACCACCGAAGTCGTCTGGGATGACACCGACATCGTTCATGTCCTGGACAGCGATATCGAAATTCCCGATCTGCATACCTATGGCGGGATGCGACTCGAGAGTAGTTCGACCGAGTCGTTGGTCGTCAAAGTGGACGGCGCCGAGATTTTGGCGACCGGGCGATCCCTTGATATTGACGATCGCATCGGTGGTCGCTTGATGGTGCTCGGCCAACCCGGTTTCCCGGTCGTGATGACAAGCATCAACGATGATACGGTCGGTGCCGGTTTCACCCCAAGTGGTGCGGTGCAAACCGATACAATCCGCGGCGTGGGATCTGCCAGTCCTGGCGATTGGCAAGGATTGAAATTTGATCCCTACAGCCACGATCGAAACGTCGCAGTGGCGACTGAGCGTGAAGGTCTGATTGGCGGTGTCGGCGACTTGAACGCCAATATCGGACAACACCAAGAACTCGGAACGTTGGCTACCGATGAAAAGTCGGGCGACGAAAATATCCGCCTTGGTTTCGAAGTGCACGGCGCTATCGCGGCCCCCCGTGACCAGGACTTGTATAGCTTCGAAGGCACCGCAGGTACGATGGTTTGGTTCGACGTCGATCGCACCGACGCTCAGCTCGACACGGTCCTCGAATTGCTCGATGGCCAAGGGCGTGTGTTGGCATTGAGCCAAAATTCGCGGTTCGAATCTCAAAACGGTCAATTGACCTATGTGAATAGCTCGCTGGTGCGGGACGGCTACGCGTTGCCGATGCAGTTGGACCATGACGCGCAGCTCAATGTGACCGGCGAGTATCGCGATCTGTACAGCCAAAATGACGGCGATTCAGGGATGCGAGTCGTGTTGCCGGGTACCACGGGAACGCGGAATACGTTCTATGTGCGAATTCGCAGCAGTAACCCTGCAGCAGACCTGACGACGCTTAACGGAATCAATGCAAGTCTATTGACCGGCGGTACAACCCAAGGTGGATATCAATTCCAAATTCGACTGAGCGAAACCGACGAGTTCCCCGGCAGCGTGGTTCGTTATGCCGATCTTCGCTACGCCACCGATGCGATTGTTGCAATTGGGTTGCCCGCTCACTCGCCATTGGCTGGCGAGCTGTTCAATCCAGGCGGCACGATTGACCTAGGAAGCCTTAGCAATACCGATCGCGGCGCCATCTCGATCGCCGGGGTCGCCGATAACACTGTCGATGTTTATACCTTCACCGTCGATCGTGACTCGTTGCAAGGACTCGATCCGACGCCGAACAAGGTTTCCACGGTGTTTGATATCGATTGGGCCGATGGTTTGACCCGACCCGATACGAATTTGTATTTGTTCGACGGTAACAACCTGATTGCGATCGGAACCAACTCGAACATCTTGGACGACCAGATCACTCCGATCGTGCCGGGGCAACCGACGACCGAGGCCGATTTGTCGCGTGGCTCTCAGGGCACGCGCGACGCCTACATCGGGCCGTTGGAATTGAACCCCGATGGCGATTATCAAGTGATCGTCGGGACGACAGGCCAAATGCCTGCGGATATGACGCAGTTCACTCAGATCAATCCCGTCAATACCAATGCTCGGCTCGAACCGCTCGATCCGACCGTGCTGATCATCGACGATCGCTTTGATTACGCTCCGACCACCAACAACAGCGCAAACGAAGGAACGCCGGTTCAGCCGCGTTTCGATCAAGAGACTGTTTCGTTGCAAGTTGGATTCGAAGATGACGGCAGCAACATCCTGCCATGGCAATTCGGTGACATTCCACTTCTGGCGATTCGCGAGAATGTCAATGCAAACGCCGCCTCGCGGTTGTCGATTTACAATCCATTCACCGGACGTCACGATGCAATTATCGAAGAGGCGACTTCGGTTCCCATTGGCGCCGTGGCCCAATCGGCTCGTGGCGACATCATCGCCATCCGCAACGAAGGCAACGCAACCCGAAACGATGGCAATACGTCGACCACCTATAGCGTTGACGCCGAGGGCGTCTTTACGGCGATTGGGGCGACCGGAATCGAAACTTACGAATGGGCGCTTAACAACGCAAATCCGCCGGTCGCGGTCAACAATCGCGACAACGAAGGGATGGTGTTTGATAGTCTGGCTTATTACAGCAGCGGCACGACGGAGGCTCGGTTCCTATATGGACTCGCCAATCGTGGCACCTTTACCGGAACCAATGTCGGCACGAATGGAACCAATGATACGATCGGGGCGGCGGAACCGAATCTGGATGCTAACAACCTGATTTATCGACTCGACCCCAATGATGGAACGGCGATCAGTCGTGCGGGTCGCGATATGACGGGTGGCTTCGAATCGGCCAACCCGCTGGATCCACGGATCCAGAACAACTACAACAACTTCAATTTCCCCGCGGAAACGCCTTGGGCCGGTACCAATATCGTCGCCCAAATTCAGATCCCAACGATCTCGCCCAACACGTTGTTGCCCACCGGCAACGTCACCGATTTGGTAACCGACATCAATGGTGGCCAATTTTTATATGCCTTTACCGACACCGGGGCTGTGTGGCGAGCTAGCTTCAGCGAAAACAGCAACACCACCTACGCCAGCGGGGACATCCGCGGGTTTGCGACACTGATCGTCGATCCGACCGCCGCCGATGTACCGGGAGCGCACGAAGGTGTCGATTACGTAGCCGGCGTCGATTTCATTACCGATTCGAACGGTAATAAATTGGTGCTCGAACGCGTCAGTGTGGGACCCGAGAATTTCCGCGACATCAACGACACGATCGGAATTTCGAATCTTTACTTCGGTGTCGGACGCGCGACAACGCCTGGAACGCCGGTCAATTCCTCGACGCCTCTGCGTTACTACGCATTCGATTTGACGACCCGCACGGCACAACCGATCTTTGAATTTGGTGCCGACAGTATTTTGGTTGACAACACGGCGACCTCTGGCGAGTTTGCTGGTTTGTTCTTTAGTTCGCTCGATTCGACGCTGTGGCATCTGAGCGACACGCTACGAAGTGAGCCTGGACATGGCGTGAACGCGCTTGATGACCGTGCCGGTCTGATCGGTGGCGGATCCATTCGATTCGGGTTCGATGACTTGAGCGATGATTTCAATCATCTGTCGCACCTTGATTTGGATGGCGACGGCCGAGTGAGTGACAACTCGGACGGCAACAACGATTTGGATGCCGACGATCTTCAAGGTTTCTCGGGATACAACTTCCTGGGCGGTGCCCACGGTAGCGTGCAGAGTAACTCGCTCGATCTTTCCGGATTCTCCGCGAATGATCTGCCGATGTTGTACTTCACCTACTTGCTTGACACCGAGAACACCAACGCGGACGACAATGTCACGACCAACAGTGACGCTGGTCTTGATGACGTCATGCGTGATTCGCTGCGTGTGATGGTGGCCGGTGACGACGGTGAGTGGCAACTGGTTGCAACGAATAACTTTGATGATTCGATCAACAACCGCGTCTGGGACGATATTCGCGGTCCCGAACACGAATACGACCCGGTTGGCAGCAATGGGTATACCAACGTCTTTGAACAACGATTCGTGCAAGAATTGTTTGACGACGACGTCTTCCGCCAAGCACGCATCGACCTTGGTCCTTGGGCGGGTCAACAAGATGTGAAGATCCGCTTTGAGTTTTCAACCGCCGGAGAGGCGCGGCCGGACCAAAGCGAGATTCAAGCGATCGCTGGCTATAAATTGACCGACGGACAAACTCTAATCGTTTCGGGCGAGATGCCTGATCGGCTTGTGACCAATCAGGGCGACGCGTTGCCAACGCTGAGCAAATCGTTCGAATTTGATCTTGGTTTGGTGGTCCAGATGCCTGCGGGCAGCCAGGTCACCGCGCCTTTGACGCTGCAGCGACCCGATGGCAGCACGATTGTTGAATTGGTGCCTGGCATCGCCGGCCTCGGTCAAATCAGCGTTTCGCCGCTGGATACCGCGACCGACGTGGCGCAAAAAGTGGCCCAGTTCATCGCACTGGATGGCGATCCGGCGACGACCGCGGTCACCAGTGCCAACAAACCGGCTTGGGTGAATTTCACGAGTGAAACTCAATCGGGAACCTATACGTTTGATGGATTGGAATCGCTGATCGAAAGCACGCCTGGCGTTGGCACGGGTGCGGTTGCTATTGATGTTGATATTTCGATGACTCCCGTCCAAGTGCGGGACGCGATCCAATTCTCGTTGGCCAACGAGATCCATTATCTCGATGCTCTGCCAAGTCTTGCAGCGTTCCCCGTCGTGGGCACCACCAACGCGGTTCGTCTGTACGACTTGGCCATTAGTCAAGCAAGCGGCCAAGGAATCATTTCGCTGCCTGGAAACGACACGCTCGGGACGGCGCAAAATCTAGACGGAGAATCTTGGAGTCTGTCGCTTAATACCAGCATCGCCAACAGCCTGGCTCGACCTCACGTCACCGTGAACGGCGTCGGCGATGGAACGTACGACTATTTCTCGTTTACCGTCGACAACCCTGGTACGACGGCGACGTTTGACATCGATAGCTCAAGCGATGACTTCCAATTGTTCCTCTATGATTCGTCGGGTAATCTGCTTGCCGCAAATGATGATGCTGGGAATGATCCGGGAAGCAATAGCTCGCTCGATCCGTACATCACGTATACCTTCACCCAGCCCGGCACCTACGTGATCGGTGTCTCAGAGTTTTTCTCGTTTGATAATCCGCCCAATGGGATCGCTGGTGCTACGGTTTCAACCGGCGACACTTATAGCTTGCATGTTTCGGTCGATGGAAAGCCGGTTGCTTCGACGAACAGCTTTACTCCGTTGACGCTGATCAACGGAGAAAACGCTGGTGGATCCAATCTGCCTGGTTCTGACTACGGTGTCTACAGCGGCAGCCGCAGCGTCTCGGGACTATTGCGAGCCGGTGAACGCTCGCGTGGCCTTGGCGGGGCACACGGTGTTTACATCGACGATATTGTGATCGGATTGGCCGAACGTGGCGAAAGCTTTACCGGCGGCACGCAAGGCACCGCGTTGGCGGACAATCCTTACTTTGAAGCTCGATACTACAACCCGATTACCGGGATCGTTGGTCCGGTTCAACAAGAGATCACCGCAGGGGCGTATCAGCTAGAAATTCGCTTGGGACAAGAGTACCTGGGCCCTAACAATATTGGCAAAGACACTCGATTCGATGTGAATCAGCGTCTTGCCGACGGTTTGAATGTGATTGTGCAAAGCAGCGGTAGCGACATCATCGATGGTGATACCTTTACCATTTCGAACGGCTTCGAAACGTTGCGGTTCGAATTCAACGATATCACCATTCCTTCGCTGACGACCCCAGCGGATACCGACAATGTGGTCATTGAGTATCGCGTTTCGGACACCGCAGCCCAGGTGGCCCAGACCATTCGCAACGCGATCAACAGCGGATCCGTTCGCGCGGCACTCGGTATCGAAGTCACAACCAGTAGCGGCACGCTTGCCGATGGTACCGATCCGGTGATCGTGTTCCACGGCTATGCCGCGGCAAACAACCTTGGCAGCAGTGATTTCAGCTCGCCCGAAAGCGGACGGATTCATTTGTTGGGAGTCATCACGGGCCAAGATGTTGTGCTCGGTGAGGACAACGGCGACCGAAATCGGCATCGTGATCAAGGTCAATTCATTGTGGATTCGAACGTGATCAGTTTCTCGTCGGGAACGGCGTTGAATCTATCGGCCGGCGATACGGCGGCTGGTAACAAGGTGCCAAGTGAAGGCGATCGTCCTAAACCAGGAGCGGTTCAGCATTTCCCGACGCTCAACAGCGAGCAACTGATTCCCGGCGCGATCGTCCAGAACAATCTGTTGATCAATAACAACAACGGGATCTTGTTAGCGGGCGATACGTCCTCGGGCGCACCTTCGGCGTTCTCGCGTGTCGTCAACAACACCATCGTCAATTCCTTCTTGGGGATTGAAGTTCGTAATGGTGCCGCGCCGACGCTGCTAAACAATGTTTTGGTTGGCAACGCGATCGGTCTGTTCGCCCAAAATGCTGGGCCGACGGTGGTGCGAGGAACGCTGTACCAAGGTAACGGCGCGCCAACGATCGGAATCGGAACGGGTACCGAAGCGATCGTCAATCCGCCAGGACCGTTGTTTGTCAATCCCAACGTGGGCGTGTTTGATTTGGCGGCGGGCAGCCCGAACTTCTACCCGGCCGCCGGCAGCCCCTTGATCGATAGCAGTATCGAAAGCCAAGTGGATCGGCCTTCGATCGTTTCGGTGAAGAATTCGGTGGGGATCTCGCAGAGTCCGATCGTGGTGACCGAACGTGACTTGGCGGGACAGATTCGCAAGAATAGTTCGACCAGCACTGGACAAGGTAACAACGTTGATATCGATCGCGGTGCACTTGATCGCTCCGATACAACCGGACCCAAGGCACAGCTGATCTCGCCCAATGACAACGATGCAGAGAATATCGATGTCGACCCGAGTCAGACGTTCTTGCAGTTGACCCGCGGGGTTTACGAGTTCTTTGAAATTCTGATCACCGAAGGCTCGGGAATTGGTCCTGATGCGTCGACGATCAGTTCGGATCAGATCCGTTTGATTGAAAATGGAATCGAGTTGCTTCCAGGAATCGATTACACGATCGGCTACAACACGGCAACTCGCACGTTGCGGTTGACGCCAATCAGTGGTATTTGGCGGCCTGATGCGACCTACCAAATCATTTTGAACAATGAGGATGCGTTGCAGAGCGACGGCACCACGATCCGAGCAATCTCGGACTTGGCGGGCAATCCGTTGCAACCGAATCGGGCGACCGGCGAGACTCGCTTCACCATTTTGATGCCGGACGTCAAGTTGGACTATGGCGATGCACCGGTGTCCTACGGAACGCTATTGAGCGACTCGGGAGCCCGGCACACGCTCAATAACGATCGTCAGCCTCGACTCGGCCAATACGTCGACGTCGACATCAACGGCAATCCGTCACCGGCGTCCGATGACGATTTGGTATCGGTGTCGGTCACTTCATCGAGTTCGGTATTTACGATTACCGGTTCGGCTGCCAATGCGACCCAAAGTGTAACGCTCAATGCGGTTCCAACCGGTGGCGAAGTGCTGACGATCGACATCGATGGCGTCGTCACGAAGCTCGAGTTGATCACCGGTTCGCTCGTACCAAGTTCCAACAATGTTGCGGTCGCGTTTGATGTGACCGATACCGTCGACGAAGTCGTGGGCAAATTGTTAAACGCGATTCTGACTCGCGTCGCCGCATCGGGCGATTCCGTCGTGGTCGCGCTCGACAGCAGCCAATCCGCTACGTTGACGATTACCGCTATTGACGACGAAGACGGCGTTGCGACGGGGATCTATACGGCCCCCAACGGCTCGGCCGTTCGCGTCTTTACCATTCCGGGGGCAGGTCCCGGTGCGGTTACCGCAGATGAAACGCTTGGTTACATCAATCCGCTGGATCCCGCAGGCACCAACGTGTATGTCGAGGTCATCGGCAGCGGACTGCTGGACGCATGGATCGACTTCAACCAAAATGGCACCTTCGAGACGAATGAACAGATTTTCGCCGGCACCCCGGTGATCGAAGGCGGCAACTTGCTGACGATTCCAGGCGATTCCGCAGCGTATGCGGCGGCCTTTGATGGCGAAACGTGGATGCGATTCCGCATCAGTGCCGAAGGAAACCTCGGCCCAACCGGAGTGGCCGTCGGCGGAGAGGTCGAAGATTATCCAATCTCGGTGCGTAGCATTGCCCTGCCTACCCCGATCGACGATACGTTCAACGCGGTTGAGGATACCGTGCTTGACGTGTTGGCCGGTGGAGCACAGGGGACACTGTTTGACAACGATACCGGTTTGTCCGGCCAATTGTTCCCGGTTCGCTATTTCCTTGGGGCGTTGCCACAAAATGGAACAATCGAGATCGTCGACCGCTTTACCGGCGAATTCCGTTACACGCCTAACGAGGATTTTTATGGTGAAGACACCTTCACCTATCGGTTGAGCACGCAAGAGAACATCAGCCAACATGCGACCAACGTGTCGACGTTCGCGACAGTGACAATCAACATTGCTCCGGTCAATGATCCGCCGGCGGCGATGGATCAATCGTTCGTGACGACCGAAGACAACACGTTGATCATCACCGCAGCAGAATTGCTTGTCGGTGCAGCGGGGCATGAAAATCCGGCGATCCCACAAGCTCCGTTTGATGAATCCAATCAAACGCTGAGAGTGATTTCGATTACCGGAGGCGATCTTGCCACCGGAACCACGATCGACCAATCCAACGCATCGACCACGGCGATTACTGTCGAAGGCGGAACGTTGACCGCGACGTTTGACGTCGATGGATCACTCATCGAGGTCCAATACACGCCGAAATTGAACTTCAACAGTGACAACCTACCTCCGAATCCCGGCGAGTTCCGGTTGGACGAGTTCCTGTTCACGGTCGAGGATGACGGCGTCCTGGTATTGCCCGACGGATCGATTGATCCCGCCTTTCCTAATCCACTGACCACGGTGGCAACCGCTTCGATTCGGGTCACGCCACAGAACGACGCACCGTTCTTGGCGACTGACTCCGTATCGATCGACAACCCTGCGTTCGTCGACTACTACACCACGCGTGGTTTGACCGCTCCGGTACCAACCGAAGATCAATCGTTGGTAATTCCGGCTGAATTCTTGTTGGAAAATGACTTGCGAGGCCCACAGGATGCCGCGGACGAAAACCAAGCCATTCGTGGTAACGATGGTGTGATCAGTTTGGTTGGCCCCGTCGGCTTGGTGGACCCGAGCTTGGGAACGCTGACGATCAGCGCCGGCGGTGACTTGTTGTTCACTCCGACAGCGGATGTTTATGGCGAGGTGTTGTTCACCTACACGGTGATTGACCAAGGTGTTGACGAAGCGGTCGATGGAACGCGAACCAGTGCTCCGTTGACGTCCACCGTGACCTCGACGATTTTCCTCGAGCCTGTCAATGATGCCCCTGTGGCATTTGACCGGTCGTTGACTTTGGACGAAGTCGCCGAGCCTGCTGCTCCGGCTGTGTTGACATTCACCGCCGACAATCTGATCAACGGCACGGTCGGTGAACAGCCGAGCGTCGGCGGCAGTTTTGCGGCCTCGTTGCCGGCTCCGTACAACGAGACAAACCAAGCACTTCGCGTGGTCGCGTTCAGCTCCAATTCGAACACCGTTGATGTGGACAGCTTGCCGGGCGGAAGTGGCCAATTGTCGCTGACGACCAGCATTGGTGGGGTTTTGACGTTCAATTTCGCGAACGGTGCATTCGTCGACGGTACCTACCAACCGCCAGTCGATTACAACGAACGTGCTCCGTTTGATCCCAACGACACCTTCACCTTTACGATCGCCGATGACGGAGCGACCGTGTTCGGCGGGGCTATCCCTGATCGCGACCTAACCGATGTTCGTTCGACAACACCGGCGACGGTGACGTTGACGGTCACCGAGACCAACGATCCGCCGGTTTTCCAAAACCTCCCTGTGGTCGACATTCTCGAGCGTGATGATTCGCTCTCGACCACCGTGCCTGCGTTTGTGTTCAACCAAGCGGCCGGTCCTGCGACGGCACTCGACGAAATCGACGTGCAAACGCTGACGTTCACGATTGTTGATTCGCTTTCAACCGTTCCGGCGGGATTGATGTTGCAAAGCCCTCGCGTGTTGGCCGATGGCAGCTTGGAAGTGTTCCCCGCGCCCGACCAATTCGGCACGGCAACCTACGTTGTTCGAGCAACCGATGCGGAACCGAACAACCCATCGTTTAACGATCCACGATCGACCGACAAAACCTTTGTCTTGAACGTGCGTCCGGTTAACGATG
This sequence comes from Novipirellula caenicola, assembly GCF_039545035.1. Taxonomy (NCBI): domain Bacteria; kingdom Pseudomonadati; phylum Planctomycetota; class Planctomycetia; order Pirellulales; family Pirellulaceae; genus Novipirellula; species Novipirellula caenicola. Next base: position 776,097 of record NZ_BAABRO010000002.1, on the reverse strand, counting down.
CTCCGCGATTGAACACCAGCGTGCTCGGTACCAGCGACCAAGTCGTGCCGGCAGGAGCCAACCCGATCATCGACCAAGCGTATGCGGTCGCCGGGGACGGCACGATCACGTACACGCTGCGTGAAGACAATACGCAAGCACTCGGCGACACGTCACAGCCGTTCTTCATTCCGATCAACCGCCCGTCGGCAACTTCGGGTTACAGCCAAATCGGATTGTTGGATGTCTTTACTCCCGGACCGAGCAATGAAATCGCTGCACTGCCCGGCGGATCGCAAACGCTCGAGCTGTTCGATTTCCCTGAAACCACCGACTTGGGCGGTCAATTGACCAGCGTGTTTAGCGGCGGCGTGCTGATCGGCGTGAACTATATCCCGCCGACCAATTTCAATAACGTGATCGGCGCCGCCGATACGTTCACCTACACCGTGCGTGACAAGAGTGGTACCGGTAACGAAACCTACTCGCTCGCCGCAGGAGCGTTGGTGCCGGATCGATTGACTTCGATCAATCAAGTGCGGTTGAATTTGAACCCGGTCAATGACCGACCCGAGTTCGAAATCAGCCGACCCGTTATCGAAGTCCCCGAGGATGGTGCGGCCGTAACGATCAATAACTATGCGTTCAATATCAACGCCGGCCCGCCGTTCAACGCGTTCGACGAAATCGACCCGAACACGGGACAAAACGTCACGTTTACGGTGACTGCATTGGGCATGCCGACCAACCAAGCGGCACAGTTCTTTTCGCAGTTCCCATCGATTGATTCCAACGGACGTTTGACCTTCCGTCCGGCAGCCAATGTGTTCGGCGAGTTCCAGTTCGAAATTGTCGCCACTGACGATGGGCCTGGAAACGCAACACGTGGCGACTTGATTTCGTCGCTTGCGAAAACCATGACGATTCAGGTTCAACCGGTTAACGATCCGCCTCAGATCAACCCCGCCGTCAACCCGCTTCAATTCACGATGCTGGAAGATGGCGAAATTGAAATCCGCGTCCGCGGCGACAGCACGAACCCAGGCTTGTTGGACGTGTTTGCAGTCGGACCGGCCAACGAAGCCGCCAATGTGACGCCTGGTGGCAATCAAACGTTGTCGCTTGGTACCCCGATTCCGGTCACTTCGCTTAATGGCGGAACGTTGACACAAGTGCTCGGCGGCAATGGCGAAGTGATCGCACTTCGCTACAAGCCTCGTGCGAATTACTCAGGGATGGACTCGATCATTTACACCGTCACCGACGATGGGGTGACCGTCGATGTGGGCACCGGCGGGGCCATTCGAAATAACCCTCGAATTGCCTCCAACACCGTTGCCATCAATGTGTTGCCGGTCAACGATGCACCCATCTTCAGCGGTGCAGGTGACGTGGTGTCAATCGAAGATCAAGACACCGGTCTCGGACGCGGCGTGGTGCAGGTGCCCGATTGGGCGACCAATGTCCAAGCCGGACCGTCCACCGCGCTGGACGAACTTAACGGCACCGCAACCGTTGCCGCTCAGCAGACTGAGTTTGTGATCACGCAGATCAGCGGAAACACTTCGCTGTTCTCGGTCGCACCTCACGCGATCATCAACGGATCGTCCGCAACGTTGGCTTACACGTTGGCACCGGATGCAGCGGGGCAAGCGGTCTTCACGGCCCAGTTGCGTGACAACGGACCGACCGACGCCGCGATCGGCGACGATGCCGTTGGCGACACGCAAACGTTTACGATCAGCGTGACGGCGGTCAATGATCCGCCGACGTTTGTGAGTGCGGGCGATGTTACCGTCGACGAAGATAGCGGTCCTTACAACGCAGTGTGGGCATCGCAAATCTCGCCGGGACCTGCGGACGAAAGCAGCCAAACGGTTGTCTTCAACGTCACGATCCCCGACGCGTCCAAGGCCCTATTTGCATCGCTTCCCGTGATTAGCGAATCCGGTGTGTTGCGATTCACGCCGGCATTGAATGCGGTGGGCACGGCTACGATCGAAGTCAGTGCAACCGATAGCGGCGACGCCACTTCGTCACCCATCACATTCCAAATCACGATCGGCGAGGTCAACGACCCGCCACGACCGTTGTCGGATGTTTTGAATCCATCGGATGAAGACACCGTGCTGACGATTTCTGCTGATCAATTGCTCGCCAACGACGGGGATCCCGACAAATTGACCAACCCAAGCGAAGTGCTGACGTTGGTGATGCCTGCCGAATCGACCTCGGTCAGCGGAGCAAGTGTGAAGTTTAATGCTGCGACCAAGACAATCACCTACAATCCGTTGACATCATCGGTCTTGCAGGCTCTCGCACCCGGTGAGAGTTTGACTGACTCGTTCTCGTACACCGTGCGTGACGCCGCGGGCGTGACCAGTGCTCCGGTGGTGGTTCGCGTCGTGATCAATGGAATCAACGATGCCCCAACGTTGGTGGCGGATAATCCAGTGCTCGCAGCTTCGGGAGCCACGATCATTCGTCCATTGGACAATGATTCGGATATCGATGGCGAAATTGATTCGACATCGGTTCGTCTCGAATTGCAGCCCGTGTTCGGCTCGGTGCAAATCGACTTGAACGGAGTGATTACTTACACACCATTTGCCAGTTTCTCGGGCAATGACACGTTTTCGTATAGCGTCGCGGATAATCTTGGGCTGCGAAGTCAGCCTGCGGTGATCACGATTGATGCCAACCCGGCACCAATCGCCAAATCGGACGTCGCAGGCACGTTTGTCGACGAAGCCGTCGTGATCAACGTCGCGGCTAATGACAGCGACGATGTGAATGGATCGCTGAACCTCGCGAGCATCCGAATCGTCACCGCGCCAAACCGTGGTGAAGCGGTACCGCTCGGCGATGGTACGATTCGCTACATCCCGGCCTCTGGGTTTGTCGGACGAGATTCGTTTACCTACTCCATCGCGGACAACGAAGGTCGGTTCAGCACGCCTGCGACCGTTTCGGTTCAGGTCGTCGCAAGCCGACTGCAGAACCCCAATGATTTCTCGGACGTCAACGCCGACGGTGACGTGTCCGCACTCGATGCGTTGTTGGTCATCAACAAACTGATGCTGGCCGGTGGCAATGTTTCGAGCATCCCGGTACAGCCTGGAGATCGAGGCCCGAACTACTTTGACGTCTCCGGTGACCGCCAAATCTCGGCACTTGATGCGTTGCAAGTCATCAACCAATTGATGCTGCGTGGGCCGGTACCGGCGAGCGGTTCAGGTGAAATGGCACAAGGCGAAAGCATTGCCGCCGCTGCGGTCACTGCAACGCCGTTTGCGATGATGACGAGCGAGACTGTGGCAGTGATGGCCGAGCCTGATTCGGCGTTCGCGCTCGCCCCAGGGCTTGATAAACAGTTTGCCAACGCAAACGACGACGTGCCGGTCGTGGAGGTGCTTGATTCCAGTGTGGATCTGGACGCTTATGACTGGATCAACAGCGATACGGTCGATCTGATCGCCGACGACCGAGAAGCGGACAGCTTGGCAGATGATTCGCTTTCGGCTCTCGATTCCGCTCTGTTGGAGTTCGAGTGATCAGAGGAGCCATCGTGATGTGTTTCAAGCGAGAGCATCACGACGGCATCGTGTAAATAACCGAGGGGGGCAGACGTCGTGTGGCGTCTGCCCCTCTTTTTCATGCGCGAATCATTCGCATAACCACTGCGTCAGTTTAGGTGGCGCTGTTAGGCCCCCCCACTGCATGGTTCGGCAAACGGAAATTGCAAGGAAATTTCTAGTTTGGTGGGAACTTTTACAGTTAATGCAGCGTCGCGTGCGGATTTTGGTCGGAGGCCAATTGTATCTTTTTTTTTTGTTGTAGGAATCAAACGGTGGATTTCCGCCCCACCCAATTACTCTATAGTGCAATAAATATGTTGTAATGGACGACTTCATCTCGTCTCAAAAATAGTATCCCCCGCAATTTTTGATCCCCCCGGAATATAGATCCATGACCCTCCGACCTTTTCGTTCGTTTCTCGGAAAAAAAGCCCCTCGTCGATCTGCCCGTAAAAATCAAGTTCATCGCGACCAATCACGCAAGATGCTCACCCAGCAGCTTGAAGATCGTCGCCTGTTGGCGGGGCCCGAACTGATCGCAATTCGGCCGGACGCGGGTGCTCTGTTGCAGTCGGGTGATACGCTGAACATCGCACCTCGCGAGTTCAATTTGTTGTTCAAAGGAGGCGCGGATCTTGCGGAGTCGACGATCAACGCCAACTCGGTTCGTTTGGTTCGCAGCGGTGGGGATGGAACGTTTGGTGACGGTAACGAACAACAGATTGCGTTGGGGTATGTGGGGCTCGACGAACCCGGCAGCACGGATCCGGACGCGTTGCAGCGGATCGTGTTCCGCACCGCCAGTTCCGCGTCGCACAATCCCACAGACGATCTCACGGATCCCGCGGCGGTTTTGAATTCGTTCCCCGATGACACCTATCGCATCGAGATCATCGGTGCCGGCGGAAACGCACTGGAGAACAACGCCGGCGAAGCGTTCAACAACGGCGTCAACTACGCCTTGCCGTTTACGCTTGATCGCGGCCCGCAAATTGTTGCGGTCGTGCCGCAACCAATCGAACGGACTCCCGTTGGTGTGGGAGTCAATGCTCGGCAAACATTGGTTCAACACAGCGACAAGATCGTTGTTTACTTTGACAATCAAGTTCTCGATCAGGACGATGCAGAAGATCCTCGGTTTTATCGGCTGATTGATACATCGACGACAATCGCAGCGGGGGATGATGTCACGTTGATCCCAAAGAGTGCTGTCTATGATCCGACGGCCAACTCAGTAACCTTGACGTTTGATAGTGATTTGCCCGAGGGAACCTATCGGCTCGATGTAGGGTACGCGGTCGACGGAAACGTTGCTAACAACGGCGACGTTCAAGTGGGCAGTTTGTTCAGTGATAGTGCATCGACAAGTAGCGGGGTCAGCAGCGGATTTGTTGTCAACAGTTTTCTTGGGGACCAGAATGGAAGCAACAACGACTTAAACGACGTCGATACTTACGCTTTGCGTGTCGAGAATGCAGGGGCGACCATCAATGCCCAGGTCAAGCCTCAGCCAGGATTGGCTGTCAAGGTTTCGCTGTTGGATTCGACGGGGGCATTAGTGGGTGTGCCGGTTAGTGGTGTCGATGGTGCTACGGTGTTGTTATCGACTGCGGTCGCAGCCATTGGTACCTATACGGTCAAGATTGAAAGTAATGGCGGCACACGGGGAACGGGGTCTTATGTTCTAAATACAAACTTGGCGGCTGCCGGTTTGGTCATTAATGATAACAACTCGGACGTTGCCAACGCCACAAAACTGGGGCTGTTGGGCGCCGCCGGGATCAAGGTAAGTTCGACCATTCAGCCTCAGGGGGCATTGGGTATAACGTTGCCGCCCTATCCGGGCGGCAACGACGAACCTGGCCATCGAGAGATTCAGCGTGAAGCACATATTAATTCTACTGGGACCACGTTGACGTCGCCGACCGCGATTACGACAAGAGGATATTACTTTCCCGACAATATTGGCACGAATTCCGTCGGCCAACCTTTCCCCAACCTGATCACCGAAGAGGAAAAGCGGATTGTCCGTGGCCTCTTTGATGTGCTGGCGAAAGTATCAGGTTTCGAATTTGTTGAGACGACCAATTCTGGTGGGGGCGGTACGTCCATCGGAGTCGGCGACTTGCGTGCCATCGATCCGACTCTCAGTCCGACGGCCGTCGCTGGTAAGGGCGGTCCAAGTCAAGTTGTAGTTGATCGCGCTACGTATCCAGGACAATCCGAGTATGGCGACGGTTTTACCGACACGATGCTGCACGAAATCCTGCACGCACTCGACTTGACTCACGCCTACGACTTGCCAGCGGTGATGAGCGATATCCCGCTGCCTAACGACGTCCTTCCCGGTGATCATGATGTCGTGCACTTGCAGCGTATCGTTCCGCCCAACAGCACCGATGTGGACCTGTACCAATTTGAGCTTCAAGAATCAGGCAAGTGGTCGGCGGAAACCGTGGCCGAACGGCTTGAAACGAGTCCCAGCAAACTTGATTCGGTGCTCACGTTATATCGACGCAATGATAGTGACCCGAACAAGTATGATCTGATCGCCCGCAATGACCGCTACTATGGAAACGATTCCTTCTTGGAATTGGAACTCGGGCCGGGCACCTATTTTGTCGGTGTCACCAGTACCGGTAATGATCAATGGGATCCTAAAGTTCCTAATTCAGGGTACGGCGGGACGACTGACGGTGCCTATGAATTAAAGCTTTCGTTCGAAGCGGATCGCGGAGATGCGGGACTGCGCGATGCCAATGGTACACCGCTCGATGGCGACGGCGATGGTGCTCCTGGCGGAGTTCATTCGTTCTGGTTCCAAGCCAGCGATCAAGCATCGACTATTTTTGTGGACCGCACAAACGATAACAATCTAAGCAGTCCGGATGGCGACGGTTCCATCGGCAATCCTATCGACGAGATTGACGCAGCAATCGATCTTGCCAAAAACCGCATTGTGGTGCCGAAGGATGCGGGCACGAAAATCGTCGCCGGTGATTCGTTCACGGTCAACGATGGCGTCAATCCAGTGGCCACCTTTACCTTCGGGAGCGGAGCAGGAGAGATTGCCTTTGCGGGGCTGACTCCATCGCAAATCGCTGCGAACATTGCCGGTGCGATCAATACATCCGCTGCCGGGACTGCATTGTCGAGTTCGGTTAACGCTGCAATCGGTGCGAGTGGCCGAGTGGTCCAGATATCGGGAGTCGATTTGATCGATGTCGAGGGTACTGAGACACTCATCAACGCGCCGAACCTGATTCGCGTCGTCGGCAATGGTGGCTTGGATGGCGATATCAGCACATCTGGTGACAACGTGCCCTATTTGGTGGGTGTCAAGAGTGACAATTCGGCCTTGCGAGACGGCAGAGATCTGTTGGTTCCACAAGGAACGACTTTGATGATCGATGCAGGTGCGCTGATCAAATTGCGAAAAGCGAATATCGACATTGGAACGTCGTCAATCAACATCAGCCGCGCTGGATCAGCAATTCAAGTTCTTGGGACGCCTGAAGACCCCGTCTACATGCGGTCCTACAACAATGACGCGTTCGGCGGCGATTCAAACGGCAATGGTAGTGCAGGGCCTGGAGACTTTGGCGGGGTGGTCATTCGTGATGACTCGGATTTAGAGGATCGAGGCATCTATCTGAACTATGTCAACCATTTGGATATCAACAATGGTGGCGGCAAGGTATTTGTAGATGCTGACGAATTGACGTTTACTCCGATTCACGTTACCGGTGCGCGCCCCACAATCAGTTTCAACCATATTTCCAACAGCCAAAACGCAGCCATCTCGGCAAGCCCCAATAGTTTCGATGACTCGATGGGACGGATCGGTCCAGACATTCATGGAAACTTTTTGGTCCAAAATAAAATCGATGGCTTGAATGTGCGTGTCAATATTTCGAACGGTTCGCCGATCGAGCGTTTGACAGTGCCTGGTCGTTTTGACGATTCCGACATCGCTCACGTTTTGACACAGAGTTTGATCATCTCTGGTAATCCCGGCGGTTTTGAGACAAACGCCAGCGGTGCTTTGACAGCGCGGGCGGCGGGGCGTTTGATGATCGACCCCGGCGTGGTGGTCAAACTCAGCAATGCACGAATTGAGGCAGAGCGAGGCGCATCGGCTGTGATCGCCGAAGGAACTGAGAACCGTCCGATCGTCTTCACTTCGTTGTTTGATGATCGCTTTGGGGGCAGTGGTACTTTTAATACCGATGGCGGCGCTAGCAGCACAGGCACCGCTGGCGATTGGGCGGGGCTGTTTTTTGGTGAAGTCTCCTCGGGCAACATCGACCACGCATTGATCTCTTTCGCAGGTGGTGATTCGCCAATCGAAGGTGGTTCAGCAAACTTCAATCCAATCGAAGTACATCAGGCGGAGTTGCGGATTGCCAATTCGGTAATCAAAGACAACGCTGCCAATGTCAACGGGACACGTAACGGGCGTGGGGCAAGCCAAGCTGCGACGATCTATGTTCGCGGCGCTCAGCCGATCATCGTAAACAATATGATCGTCGATAACGCCGGCACCGCGATCAGCATCAATGCCAATGCTTTGCGTTTTGAAACTCAGGTGGATGCGGGAAGATCGACTGGAGGAATTGCGCGTTACAGTCAGTTCGACGACAATTCGGGGCCATTGGTTCGGTTGAATCAAATGGACAATAACGAGACGAACGGGATGACCGTGCGCGGCGAATTTTTGACGACGGAAACCATTTGGGATGATACGGATATTGTTCATGTATTACGTAGTGAAATCACGGTTGACAACCATCACACCTATAGCGGGCTGACGCTTCAAAGCAGCAATTTCGAAAGTTTGGTAGTGAAGCTTTTCGACAATAATGCTGGTTTTACGGCCACCGGTACTCCGATCGAAACGATTGATCGCATCGGTGGTACGATTCATGTTCTCGGAACTCCAGGACATCCTGTGGTGCTCACGTCGTTGATGGACGACACCATTGGCGCCGGTTTCGCCCCGGACGGAACCGTGTTGAAGAACACCAACAATTCGCCCAATCCAACCGTTGGCTCAGCGGGAGACTGGCGTGGTTTCAAATTTGATGAATGGAGCAATGACCGAAATGTGGCAGTCGTCCGCGAACGTGAAAATCCACTAACCGGCGGTCGCGATGTAAACGGCAACCGTGACAATGCCCAACCGCTTGGTGCATTGGCACGTGATGAAAAGAGCGCCGATGAAAACGACCGAGTCGGATTTGAAGTCAACGGTTTCATCAGTCCTGATGATCCGAACGACGTTGACGTTTACAGCTTTACCGGCCGAGTCGGAACACCAATCTGGATTGATATCGATCGTACCGATACCGCACTGGATGCGATTGTTGAAGTGGTAAACTCGGTCGGCACGGTTGTAGCGCGATCGGTCAGTTCGAGCAACCTTGCGAATCCAGGCAATGTCAACGCCTTGCCGTTGACGCAGAACCCGCTGCTTGGTGGGGATTTTTATACTCAGAATTTCCGCGACCCGGGAATGTATTTCGAGTTGCCCGGAACTCCCGGCAGCGACGGTATCTTTTTTGTGCGAGTTCGTTCCGCACCTAGGGGAGCGAATGCCGCATTGATCGACGGCCAAAGCAGCGGCAAATACCAATTGCAAATCCGTGGACGACAAGTCGACGAATTTCCTGGTTCCACAGTTCAGTTTGCCGATATTCGAGACGCCATTACCGCGATCGATGTACGAGGATTACCAGCACATAGCCAACTGGTGGCCGAAGCTGGGGAGATTGAAGGTATCGGTGATACGTTCGCGAGTGCTCAAAATCTCGTCAATTTGCTTGAAACCGACCTAGCTGCGATTGGACTCTCGGGCCGTTTGTCCAATGACACCGACGTTGATTGGTACAAGTTCAATCTTGAGCATACCGGTATTCAAGTGATTGCCGGCGTCAACGACGCTCCCGGTACGGTGGCGATTGTTTTGGATCTTGATTATGCCGACCAAGCGCTTCGCGCTGATACGACGGTCGCAGTCTACGATGATAGTGGTCGATTGATCTATGTCAGTCGCGAAGGTGATATTGAAGACGACCAACCTGTTGGTGCGGGCCCGACGCTTGATGATTTGAGTCGCGGATCGCTTGGCGACAAAGACCCGTACATTGGTCCGATCCACATTACGCCCGTCGCTGGAGTGGACAATCATTATTATGTCGCAGTGATGAGCAATCGAAACCTGCCCACATCACTGATGGGTGCATTTCAAGGCGACATGACCAACGATGCCAATCGGTTAGTACGACTTGAGCCGGTCAATTCGGTCACTCGCATTGTCGAAGACCACATTGGATTCCAAGGCTACCGATCACAGGGTGGCGTGATCGAGCCAATGGTTGCCCAAGGGATTTTGGATATCAGCAGTGAGTTGAGTCTCGAGAATCACGTCAAGCCATTTGATCTTTCCAATGTCGTTACCTACGTGATCACGGATGCTCCCGGAGATAGCATCGGCGACGATTTATACACTGCGAGTATCCGTGAAGCTCAGAATTATCTGACAAAAGTGCGAGATAATATCTCGGCTGGCAATGACGACTTTCAAGATCTAGTCGTTCGTTCTGACGGGGCAATGTTTGCCTACCGTCGACTGAGTAACGGCAACGGTTCGGTGGGTCAATTAGTTCAGCTTCGAAACAACGATTCCGTTCCTGTCACCGAGCCAAATTATGGGCAATTGATCGAAGACAACTCGCAGAATGACAATATTGCGGGCGATGGAGTCACTCCGAATGTCAATGTCTACAATGCCTTCACCGTGCCTGATCGGGCAGAGCAATTTACGACGTCGGATGATGTGGACGCCGTCACTTTCCAACGTCGCGGCGACACCGGGACAAGCAGTCCTGATCCGTTTTACAGCGTCTACTACAGTGTCCGTGAATCGGATACCACATCCAAGCTCTATCGAGGACGCGAAAACGGTGACGCGACACCGCTGAACGCGACCGGCGGTAATCCACGCTATGGCTACCTCGGCGATATTCAACCTGCGGGTGTCACGTTTGCGACCCTCGAGTGGACGGTCCGTGACCGTGCAACTCCCAACAACAATGTTTCGACCATTCGGTTTGAGTCAAAGCTTCCTGGTGAGCGAGGCAATGATATTCGTATCAATGTCACTTATCTACAAGCCGGTGCAACATCGGCTACGGTGACAAACGCAACGTCCGCAAATTCAGTCAACCCGACCATCAGCCTCACATTGAGATATACCGTCGACAATAACGGTGTCATAAATGGCATGCCGACGGCTGGTGATATCGCGGATGCCATCAACAACGATACGGGGACCGGAACCATCGCGCGTGATCTTTTGACGGCGGTGGTTACCGGCGGGAACTCGGGAACACAGGCCCTTAGCGGGATTCCGACCACAGGCTTTCCTGTCGCATTGACCGGCGGCCAAGACGGAGCAGTGGGGCCTCTGGCTGGTCGCGTCACCGGGCTGTCGTACAACAACTTCAGCAGCACCGGCAATTTGTACGGAGTGACGAACGCGGGCGAGTTCTTGGAAATCAATCCTGACAATGGTCAAGTGCTTAATGTCCGGGTCATCTACGATTCAGCCGGCCAGCCATTCAATTTTCAAGGTCTCTCGCTCGGTCCACAAAACGTTAGTGATGGAGTCGATTCGTCGACGCGTGGCATTTATAAAAACACGATGTTTGCGGTCACGAACTCGGCACAGATCATTGCACTCGATCGTGCAGGCGATCCGATCTTCGCGTTTGATTCGAACAATAGCTCTCAATTGATCACGGTCACGGGCAGCCCCGACAATGACAGCTACTTTACGTTGACATTCGATCGCAATGGCAATCGACAAACAACCGAGCCAATCAAATCCGATGCGCCGTACACGGCCAGCGTCAATGAGAAACAGACGATCTCGACCGTCGCATACGGCGGTGATTTCACATTGACGTTTGAGAAGAACCAGGGCGCCGCCAGCGCACTGCTGACCGCGATCACCACCGCGCCGGCGCCCGGCACCGTTGAGAACATTCAAGTTCAAAACGTGTCGGATCAAGCGTTTACTGAACAATGGCCGGCGACGCCGTTTGTAATTCAGGTGGGTAGCGAACAGATGCTCGTTACTAACATGGCGGGCAACACGTTCACGGTTGAGCGTGGATTCCACGGTACTGCCACGGCAGCACACCCAGACACGACAAGTGTGTACGAGGTCGTTACGTCAATTTTACAAACGTCAATGACCCAAACGGCTAGTTCGCCGTTGACGTTGAGCGAATTGTTGACCGTTAGCACTCCGCTGACGATCAGCTCGCCGCTGACCAACACAATTTCCAGCTCAATCTTGCGATTGACTGTTGACGATATCTCTGCGTTCCCTGCCGCACCATTTACGATTCGCGTTAACAATGAGCAAATGCTCGTCAGCGCCGTCAACATTGCCGCAAAAGAGTTGACGATCACTCGGGGTGAAAATTCGACAACGGCCGCGCAACACCTTGCCGGCAGCCAAGTTCAGGTCGTGCCGCCGCAAATTGGTGGTCTTTTCGGCATCGATAATCAAGCAACCAGCACGACGCTTCGCGTCGTCGACGCGTCAGTCTTTCCTACGCTTCCGTTCAGTATCCAATTGGATGCGGAAGAGATGACGGTCACTGGAATCGACCCTGCTACAAATGAATTGACGGTCGTTCGAGCCGAAAATGGTACCGCTATTGCCAATCACAACATCGGAGCATCTGTTCGCGTGTTACCGATCGCTGGAACGACGGTCGGTGCAAGTATTACGCCAACGGCTACGGTGTTCGAAGTCGTTGACGCAGGAACCTACCCAACTGCGCCGTTTACCATACGTGTTGCAGACGAAGAGATGCGGGTAACTGCGGTTGATACGACGCTGAATCTTTTAACCGTAACGCGCGCTCAGAACGGTACCGTTGCTGCGACGCATGTTTTGGGCAGCCCAGTACAGATTATCCCGACTCCGGGTACTGGGTTCCCGGCGATGGATGCGTTGCAGACTACGCTGCGGGTCGTCGACGTAGACGAATTCCCCCCCACGACGCCGTTCAACATCCGCATCGGTGACGAAGTAATGGTCGTGACTGCGGTCGACCCAATCTTGGATGAGTTGACCGTCACCCGAGGCGCGTTAGGAACAAGTGCAACGACGCACGCGTTGGCGGATCCGGTCGAGGTTCTGCTGGCGCAATCGAGCGCATTGACGGTCGAGATTGACAACAGCCAGTTTTCCAACACGATGACTGTCTTTGATGCCACGGTATTCCCGGCGACACCGTTTACCATCCGAGTGAACGAGGAGGAAATGTTAGTCACTGCGGTCAACACGACGACCAATGAATTGACCGTGGTGCGAGGTCGTAACGGTACGGCGATTGATTTCCATTACGTGCCGCAGGTTGCCGAGGTGGTCAGTGACACATTGACCGTTGTCAGCGACGCACCGTTCCCCACCGTCACTCCGTTTAATATCCGTATCGGCGACGAAGATTTGCGTGTGATTAGCCGAACGGGCAACCAGTTCGATGTGATCCGCGCCATCAACGGTACCCAGCGGGCCGAACATCTAACAGGTGAATTGGTTCGTAACATCCAAACCACTGCTCCGATTCCGTACAATGCGACGGTCGATCAAGTCCGTGCTGCACTTGTTGGATTGCAGGAAATTCAGACGGGCGATATTACCATCTCGCCATTTGATGGTCCCTTGACCGGCGACGCATCAGGCTCGATCACAATCGAGTTCACCAATAACTTGGGCAAAAAGGATCTGCTGCCGCTGACGACGGATCCGACGGGATTGCGGGCTAACGAGCTGCAACAGATTACGCTTGATCCTGCGATCGAGTCAGGGACGTTTGTGCTTCGTTTTGCAGGCCTAAACACTGCGCCGATTGCATATGATGCTACCGCTGCGGATGTGCAAAGTGCGCTCGAAGCATTACCCAATATCGGTCGAGGCAATGTGGTCGTCACCGGAGGGGATCTGCCGGGGACGCCGCTGTTGGTTGAATTCGACGAGACGTTACGCAACCAGAATATTTTGTCGCTGATCTCGATTCCGCCCGCGACTGAACTTTTGGAAAACAACGAACGATTGCGTCTCACACTTACCGGCGGGCCGACGGGCGGCAATTTCAGGATCAATGCCAGCGGGGGTGGGTTAACTGGGAGCTCGGGGGATATTGCTTGGAATGCGAATGCGGCGGCCGTGCAATCAGCACTCGAGAATATCAACGGCATTGCGGCTGGCGATGTCGTTGTTACGGCGCTATCCGGCACCAATTTACCTGGAGCCGTATTTCAAATTGAATTTGTTAACGGACTTGCGGATACAGACGTCGCCGACCTCACGACTTCGGATACGTTGACCGGAGGAACAGGTCCCAATGCCGCATTGACGGTTTTGGTACAGGGCGACGTAAAACCAGCCACCGTAACCGTACTCGATGGCTCAGCTGTTTCTGCGACGATTACGCCTGAGGTCGACGGTGTCCGTAGTGTGCGTGATGCCATTGTTGGATTGACCAACATTGGCGACACAGAGGTCCAGGTCGTAGGCGACTTGCAGGGGGCCGGCGTCGTCGTTCAGTTCACCGGCGGACTAGGGGCAGCCGATTGGCCGTTGTTGCAGGTGGATAATGCTCAAATGACGGGCGGGATTGTCAGTGTCTCGGAAAATGGTGTCGTCGGCGACGGTGTTCCGGATGCCTTTATCAGCGGTGTGACGGGATTGGATGCAAGTCCGCGGGGCATTGCATTCTCGCCATTGGATTTCAACCTTTGGCACGTGACGACGCGGCGTGGTAACGATGCGGGGCACGGGGTCAACGCGGCGGCCGATGGCAGCCGTAATCCGGGCAGTGAGGCAATTACAGTCACCAACCCTGGTGATCAGCCCGACCGGACTCGCAGCGAAGCGAATGGTGGTGCTAGTTTCTACTTTGGCTTTGAACAATGGGTGCAAAATCCCAATAGCAATACCAACAGCTACGTGACGTATCAGGGAGGCACGAATGCTCAGATGGGCATTCTCAACACACTTCAGCATGCTGACCTCAGCAGCAACCCTGATATTGTCAAGGCAGGCGGAACCGGCACATACAATTTCCTTGGTGGAGCACTTGGATCGTTAGAAACCAATGGTTTCAGTTTGGCATCGGCGAAACCGACGGATCGCCCTACGTTGTACTTCAATTATTTCTTGGAAACCGAAAATGATGACGGAGCGCGTGACGATAATAACGCGAACGATCCGTTCCGCGATTCCGCGCGTGTGTTTGCCTCGCGTGACAACGGTGTGACTTGGGAGTTGTTGGCCACCAATAATTCGACTCTCAGCGCCGCGAGTCCTAACGGTGCGAAAGCCGAGTTGCCAGGATTCCTATCGCACCTATCCGACGCCGGACTCAATGCCAGTGTCGAGCGAGTTGAGAGCCACCAGTTGATCCAGGAAATGCACGACAATACAGGCGTGTGGCGTCAGGCTCGCATCGATCTGTCAACATTTGCCGGAGAAACAAACGAAATTCGTTTGCGTTTCGATTTCAGCACCGCTGGGGCTATGAACGACGCTTCGTTGCGTGACGGGATAGGACGTTCGTTGGAAGCCAACTTTGGTGAATATCGCAATGACAATCGTTCCATTGGAAGCCTAAGTAATCATTTTGAGGGCTTCTACATTGACGACATCATCGTCGGTTACGCCGAGCGTGGCGAAATGGTCACCGGGGCGCCGGTAGACACCTCCATTACTGATCTAAACCAGGGACGAACTAACGACCCCGATACCTCTCAACCCGACATTCTCAATGGCCCTTACCAAATTGAGATTCGGCGGACAGGGGAATACGCCGCGATGGACGAAGCGGGAATCAGTATTGCCACGACGTTTAATACGAATGATCGGCACGTGGTCGAACCGAGTGAGGTTTCGCTCCAGGATTTCGAAAGCGGATTCACTCCGTGGGCACCTCCTGCGGCGGGCTACGAGTTACTGGGGACCAACATCCCTGCATTTGCGATAGTGCCTTGGAGCGTTACCTCCAATATGCCGTTCGCGGGAAGCAACAGTTTGCAATCCGGTGTGATTGCCGGGACTCAGCCGGTGTCGATTTATGAAGCGACTACAGCGGATCTTGGCGGCACCACAGGGGCCGGTGTCATTCAATTCACGTTCAAAGTCGACTCCGTTGAAGACGAATATGGTCTGCGGTTCTTTATTGACGGTCGTCCGCAGACGCTGCTGCCCACTGCCAGTGACGAAAATACGGTTGTGAGGGATCTGACCTTCGCGTCAGGCGACTTGGGCTATCGGACCATCAGCATTCCTTTCAGCAGTGGTGCCCATACATTTACGTGGGTCCATATGCCTGCGAATGGCACCGTGGGCATTGGCGGCGCTGGCAGTGCCTACATCGATAACATCGCATTGTTACAAGGTGGTACGGGCCTTTTGGCTGATCGCAACCGTGAACGTGTCCAAGGCATGTTCATTATTGATTCGAACATTATCCGCAATTCATCGACCGTGGGGATCAATGTTCAGCCCGGTACCGCGCAAGGCCAAGGAGGTGGTTTACCACATCAAGGTTCCACGGTTAACTTTGCCCAACCCGATTCGAAACGGCTGATCCCAGGCGTCGTGATCCAAAACAATATTGTCACCGGTGCATCGGCAATTCGATTCGCTGGTTCGAACGGAGTCGATCCAAGTTTGCCGGTTCCGTTTGGACGTATTGTCAACAATACGTTGGTCGGCGATGGGCCTGCCGCCGGAACCGGGGTTGCAGTGGTTGGCTATGCCAGTCCTACCATCATGAACAACATCATCACCGGCTTTAATCTCGGCATTGCGGATCCACAAATCAGCAACGTGGATGTGATCGTCCGGTCAAACTATTTCCAAGGAAACAATTACAATGGTGCCACCGGTACCGATTCGCAAATCGCAGCGAGTGGTACGCCGTTGTTTGTTGATGCTGCGAATGACAATTATTATTTGGTCGACACCTCGGTAGCACTCGATAGTTCTCTCGATCAATTGGAAGATCGATTCGACTTTGTCAATTTCAAGAACCGACTTGGCTTGGCGGCTTCCAATATCGATTCGCCCGATCGCGACGTGTTTGGCCAACTACGCATCAACTCGTCCAACAATCCCGGTGGTGGTGGTACCAGCGTATTTAAAGATCGTGGTGCGGTTGACCGTTCGGACTTTGATCAACCGTTTGCAGAGTTGACCGTGCCCGTCGATTTTCTGAACATTGACCGCGAGGATGCGGATCCGAATGCTACGGTTGTGCATTTGAAGCAACCGATCGTTAACAATTTCTCGATCCTGCTGAACGATGGCCAAGGTATCAACGCGCCCTTCGAAGGCACCGGAATCAACCCGGCCACGGTCAATTCGTCGACCGTGACTGTGCGTCGAAACAACGTGACTTTGGTTGAAGGGGTGGACTATACGCTCGGGTACAACGAGTACACCGGCGAATTGCGACTGACTCCCTTCTCGTCGCTTTGGGAGCCTGCGGGCGTCTACGAGATCATCCTCGACAATAACGTGATCGCCGATAACGCCGGCAATTTGCTGCTCAACAATCAAGCCGATGGAACGACGAAGTTCACGATCATTCTGCCCGAAGTGCCTTTGGACTTTGGCGATGCTAAACTGAGCGGTAGTGCCAACGTGTATGGCACGCTGCTGGTCAATGACGGTGCACGGCATGCGATCATCAACGATGCATCGCCGCGTTTGGGCAGCTACGTCGATTCGGAAAATGATTCGGCTCTGCTCGCCGGCGGGCTCGATGATACGCCAGCGACCGTCGTCGCGATCTCGCCAAGTGCGTCGGCGATCTTCGATATCCAACCGCATGCAACGGCGGTGGGCGGGACCACGATCCGCATCGATTCGATCATCAATCCGCCCATGGCCGGCGATGTGATCTCGATCGATATCGGTCGCGTTGCCAAGCAGTTCGAGCTTGTTCCAGCCGGAATCGCTCCGGGCGTTGGAAACATCGCGGTTCGCTTTTCGGCAAGCGATACCGCGGATCAAATCGCTGCGAAACTGATCGCCAAAATCAATGAGGAAATGAACGCGGCTGGCGAATCGTTGGTCGTCCAAACGGTTGCGGGAAGTCCCGATACGATCGAGATCTTCAATCGTGATGATGAAGACGGTGTCAATGTCGGCCGCTACAACGATGGAACCACCAATTACATCGTCTTCTTGAAGCCTGGAGTGACGGGCACCACGACGAATAAAGAGGACATTCTCGGTTTCTTGAATCCTCAAGACCCCACCGGCGCCCAGATTCCGGTCAGCGTTACTGGAACGGGGTATGTCAGTGCGTGGATTGACTTTGACGGTAACGGCGTGTTCCATCCGACGCTGGAAAAAGTGATCGACAATGTGTTGATCAGCGATGCTGCGAATCCGACGATCTTCAACGTCGTCACACCGGCGGGTACGACGGACAAACTGACTTGGGCACGCTTCCGAATTTCACCCGAAGGTGGATTGCAGCCGACCGGATTGGCCGTCGGTGGGGAAGTCGAAGATTATCAGGTGCAGATTTACAATGCACCGCTGCCAGTGCCAGTGGATGATCCCGCATCGCCATCGACGCTGTACACGATCAACGAAGATAGCACGCTCGATACGAACGATTCGCCCAACGTCATCCCGTCGGTACTCGATAACGACGTGATCAGCCCGTTGGTGTTTACGCCCGTTACCGTGATACTCGATCAAGATGTTGCCAACGGTACTTTGGTGCTTGATTCGGCAACCGGTAACTTTGTTTACACGCCGAACTCCGATTTTGTCGGAATCGATACGTTCACCTATCGGCTAGCAACCCAGCAGAGCGCGATCGATACAGCATTGCCGTCGACTTTGTATGGGACGGTGACCATCGAGGTTCAACCGGTTAACGACGCGCCTCAGGCGGTCGATCAAACGATCGTATTGCTCGAAGATACGACTCGAACGGTGTTGGAGTCCGAGCTGTTGGCCAACGCGACCGCCGATGCGGTACCTTCGTATCCCGTGGGGGCGCCAACGTCGCCTTGGGATGAATCGGGGCAAGTATTGCACGTGGTATCGCTGCATGTTGGTACCACGACGATCAATGCGGCCACGCCGATTGGCGATTTCCCGATCGCCACGTCGCGAGGCGAAATCCTGTCAGCGACATTCGATACGTCGGATCCAGCGAATCCTTTCCTGGTCAGTTTCGAATACCGAGCCAACGAGGACCTGAATCGCGACAACCTGCGATTGCCTGCCGGCCCGGCGATCTTTGATGAGATCACGTACACGATCAGCGATGACGGCAAATCCGATGACCCGAACGTCTTGGGCGATGGCGGAACCGATGATGAGATTGGCGTCCTCGATCCTGTTAACGGACGATTGACCCACACCGCTAAGATCTCGTTTGACGTACGGCCGCAAAACGATGATCCGATCGCCAATGACGACGCGATCAGCAAGACGTCGACGCGGTGGATGTCGTATTGGTCCGGGCAAGGCTTGCCGATGCCGGTTCCGACCGAGGATCAATCGCTAACCATTCCAATCGAGTTCCTGCTATCGAACGACGTTAACGCGCGTTCAACTGCGGCAGACGAGCTAGCCGATCTGAATGACGGTTCGTTAGTGATTCCCGACCCTGGCACCGTGTTGACCACGACGCTCGGCGGCACCGTGACCTTTAATAATGACGGCACGTTCACCTATCGGGCGCCTGATCATTTCTACGGCGAAGATACGTTTACCTACACCGCGCAAGACGTCGGAATCAATGAAGACGTCAGTGGCAACCGCGTTAACGGATTCCTAACGGACACCGCTGTGGTGACGATTTTTGTCGAACCCATCAACGACAATCCCGTTGCCTTCCCACGTGAGTTGCTAGTCGATGAGGTCGTTGAATACGATGCATTTGGGAACCTTGTGAACAACGATCGCAAGGTTGCGTTTGACGCGGAATTCTTGCTGCAGCAATTCGGCGTGAACCCCGTGCTGCCCGGAAGTCCGGACACCGGCTTGATTGCTCCATACGACGAGTCGAATCAAACGCTCCGCGTGGTCGCGTTTACCGACGCCGACGAAACGGTGGATGTGCAAACCGACTTGGCGGCAAGCGGAGGCACCGGAACGCTGACAATGACCACGCCAAGCGGTGGAGTGTTGTCGTTTAACTTCAATGCCTTCGCATTTGTTGACGGGTATTACGAGCCGGCCGTTGACTACAACGGATTGGCGCCGCACGAAGCTGATCCGCTGAATCCGCTCGAGTTCTTCAACTACATCGTTTCGGATGATGGCACGGTCGTGCTGCCACCGGTGCCACCGGGAACGGCCTACACGCCTGATCCGTTCGTCGAAGCTCGCTCGTTACCTACACGCGTTTCGTTGACGGTGGCGGATAAAAACGATGCTCCGGAATTCCCCGCCTTCGCGACGGTGACGTTCCCCGAAGACATCCAAGCCGACGGAACCGCGGTCTACTATGACATCTACGCGGGCGCTCGGATCGCCAACTACGATCCGTTGACGCCGCGGCCCACCGTAATTTTCCCAGGGCTTAGCACCGCACGCGACGAACGCGCGACCGAGTCGTTGTCGTTCAGCTATGTGACGACCTTCGAACCGGCTGGGATGTTCTCGGCAACGCCCGTGTTGGATCAATTCGGGGTGTTGACGCTGAAACCAAATCCGGATGCATTTGGGTATGCGGTGTTTGAAATCACCGCGACCGATAATGGTCAAAGCTTCAATGCGACCACGGGGCTGTACGAAGATGATTTCCGCAGTACGACTCGCACCTTGACCGTCCACATCACCCCGGTCAATGACCAACCTGTGACGCAGGATCGTGCGTTGACGGTGGCCGAAGTGGTGGACACTGATCCATTGACGGGATTGCCCAATGGCAATCAGGCCATCCTGCCGATTCTGCCCGAAGACTTGCTGCGTCAATCGACGGTCAACGATCCTGCGATCCTCACACAGCAACCGTCACGTGAAAGTGATTTTGCCGATGGTTCGCAGTCGATCTACGACGAACATGAACAGGATCTGCGGGTAGTGGTCTTTGGAATTCCCAATGGATTTGGCGGATTCACCACGGTAACGGCTGCCGATAGTGGCACGGTCTTTACGACCATCAATGGCGGAACATTGATGTTCAACTTTGATGCTTCGGGAGCCTTCAGTGGTGGTGAGTATCGTCCTGCGGTCGATTACAACCGTTTGCCACCGTTTAACCCAACCGAACTGTTTACGTACATCGTCGAAGACTTCGGTGCGACGACGATTCCGGGTGCCGATCAAGTCACGCCTGCGGCTCAGTCGCCGATTGACTATACCGCCGTGCCCGATCCGTTTGGCAACGTCAACAATCGGTCGGTTGCCAAGACCGTTCAAATCACGGTGACCGAGGTCAATGACCCGCCGTTCATCCCCGACTTTGATACCGGAGCGACGATCGTTGATGGCACCCTCATCGATTACACTCCGAACTCCATCTCGTTTGATGAACGCGAGCGTACCGATGCTCCGTCGATGACGTTTGATCTCTACCAGATTACAGGAGTGGAAATCAAACCCGGGCCGCTGACCGCGCTGGATGAACTTGCTTCCCAAAGTCTGACCAGCATCATCATCCAACCTGCGGTTGACCTTTCGGGGAATTCGCTAGTCCCAGCGGGGATGATGGCGACGAATCCGATCTTGACCGCAGATGGACGCATCACCATTTCGCCGACGCCCGACGCGTTCGGAATTGGCGTCTTTGACGTGATCGTGACCGATAATGGATCGGGGGTCGCCCCCAACCAGAACGTTTCGATTCGCAAATTGACGATCGCGATCAACGCGGTTAATGATGTTCCGCAGGCCGCCGACCAAACGCTCGACCTTGTGATCGAATCGGTCGAACGTGACAGCAATGGCGACGTGATCACGCCTGTGCCGGTTTCGAGCATCACGTTTGACAAGGCTCAATTGTTGCGAAATGCCGTTCCCGGCGTGTTCGCGCCGACGTTAAATCCGAGTTTCAACGAGAGTGAACAAGAGCTGCGAGTGGTCGCGTTCCGTATCCCTGGGGTGCCCGCCATGGTGGACGCCTTGGTGGACGAACCCGGACTTTCCGGAGGCAATGGAACGGTAACCCGTACCACGCTTACCAACGCAACCCTGTCCTTCACGTTTGCCGGCGGCGAGTTCGTTAGCGGTACCTACACGCCGAGCGTCGATTACAACCGTCGCACGCCGTTTGCCGCCGAGGATCAATTCGAGTTCAAGATCGAAGACCGCGGCTTGGTAACGATTCCTGGATCCAATCCGCTCGTAACCGAGGATACGGGTTCGTTGCGGTCGGCCTATGCCAACGCAACGATCACGACGATTGAGCAAAACGATCCTCCGGAGTTCAACTTCCAGCCGGTCGTCAATGTGCTTGAACGCGACGACAACGGTGAGACGGTCGTGCCGAATTGGGCAACGGATATCCAAGCCGGACCGTCCACGGCGCTGGATGAACTGGAACGAGAATCGGTGCAATTTACCTTGGTTCCGGCGTTGTCGACCATTCCACAAGGCTTGTTCCGGTTGCCGCCCAAGGTTGCCAACAACGGCACCCTGTCGGTATTCCCATCACCCGATGCCGTAGGAACAGCCACCATTGTGATCGAGGCGACGGATCTCGATCCGTCCACGCCAGGGTTTGTTTCCGCATCCCACTTCGTGACGTTCACATTGAATGTCCAACCCGTCAATGATGCACCGCGATTGAACCCAGCGGTCATCAATACATCCGATGTGTCGGTGACCGATCCCGATTTGTCGTATTCAGTAGGAACCGATGGCACGATCACCTACACGCTGCGTGAAGACAATACTCAGCCGGGCGGCAATGCCACGACGGCATACTTCATCCCGCTGGTTCAAGGTGCGGTGCCGTCGCCGAATGGATTCGACTCGCTGGGACTGCTGGATGTTTTCAATGTCGGGCCGGCGAACGAGGCGACTGGGGCGCCAGGTGGATCACAGATTTTGCAGCTTGCTAGTTTCCCGCGAACGACTCAGCGTGGGGGCAGTTTGAGTGAAGTGTTCCAAAATGGCCAACGTGTCGGACTGAACTACACCCCGCCGATCAACTACAATTCGGCGATCGGAGCCGATGATGGGTTTACCTATTCGGTGAACGACAACTCGATCGTCAACGGAGATCCGACCGCTGGCGAAACGTATTCGTTGACCCAAGGCACGTTGTTTGAAGATCAACGCTCGGCGGTGAATCGCGTTCGCTTGCGAATGAGTCCCGTCAACGATCGACCAGAATTCGAAACGTCGACCCTCAGCGTCGAATCGGCGGAAGATGCCGGATTGGTCACCAAGAACGGATTCGCATTCAATATCACGGGTGGCCCACGAACGACCGCCACCGACGAATCGGTACAAACGTTGACATTCGACGTCCAACCGGTTGGCAATGCGAATACCTTCTTTACGACGGCGCCAACGATTTCGCCGACCGGACGGTTGACCTACCAAGCGGCTGCAGATGTGTTTGGGGCGTTTGAATTCACGGTCGTGTTGCGTGACAACGGAGCGGTGCAAACCGCAACCCGTGGCGATTTGTTCGAAAGCGTGCCGGTCACGATGACGATCAACGTGCGACCGGTGAACGATGCTCCGGTTCCGGTCAACAACGCTCCGAATTTGATCTACCAGGTTGGCGAAGATGGTTCGGTCGTGATTCCGTTTGTCGGGAACGCAGCGGACAACCCAGGTCTGTTGGACTTTTTCCGAGTCGGACCGAGTAACGAAACGTCGGCGCTCGTTGGCGGTGGTCAATCCATTGACGTAGCAACTCCCTATCCTGCCACTTCCGTGGGCGGCGGTTCTCTTGTACCGGTGCTTGACGGAAACAACGTGGTGATTGGACTGCGATACACCCCGACGATAAATTTCGCTGGGACTGACAAGTTCACCTACACCATCACCGACGATGGCGTTACCGTCGCACTGGGGTCCGGCGGTGTCGCGACTAACGATTTCAAATCGGTCACCAACGAAGTCACGATCAGCGTGATCTCGGTCAATGATCCTCCGCAATTCAGCGGCGGTGGTGATGTGAATTCGGTCGAAGACCAAGGCCCTGTGGTGGTTCCAAATTGGGCCACCGCGGTTCAAGCCGGACCCGATGATGCGATCGACGAACTACAAGGCGACGGAACGAATCCGGCACAAACCGTGTCGTTCGTGCTGAATCAAATCAGTGGCAGCCCGTCGCTGTTCGCAGTGCCGCCGACCGTCACGATTTCCGGCAGCACCGCTAGTTTGTCCTACACCACCGCAGACGATGCGAATGGTGACGCGACGTTTGAAGTGACGCTGCAAGATAATGGCACGCCAAGCCAATCGGTGACCAAGACGTTCACGATTAGCGTGGCTCCGGTCAATGACGCACCAACCTTCACACCCGGCGGTATCGTCAACGTTGACGAAGACAGTGATGTTTACTCGGAAGTTTGGGCTACCAACATTTCGCAAGGACCGGCCGACGAGACAGGACCCCCGGTTCGTTTCGAAGTCACCGTTCCTACTGCATCGCAAGGGCTGTTTGAAACGCTGCCGACGATTGATTCCAACGGCGTGCTGCGGTTCAAACCTGCAGAAAATGCCAGCGGTTCGGCTAGCCTGCAAGTGACTGCGTTTGATTCGCAAGACGCCGCATCGGCCGTGGCAACGCTGCAAATCAACATCGGCGAAATCAATGACCGCCCGGTTGCCGTCAGTGACCAATTGGATACCGACGAAGACGCCATTGTTTTGATCGATAGTATCGATTTGACCGAGAACGATGTGGATCCCGATTTGGCGTCCAACCCGTTGGAAACATTGACGGTTGTGCTGCCCGCAAGCTCCACCACACAGCTAGGGGCACGTTTGACCTACGATTCGGTAAGTGGCCAGATCACCTACGATCCAACGCTTGCCGAGGCACTGCAACGCATGAAGCCCGGCGATGTCCTTGTCGATACGTTCTTGTATTCGGTCAGGGATGCCAGTGGCGCAGAAAGTGATCCTGTCGAAGTCACGGTCACGGTCCAAGGTGTCAATGATGCACCCGTCTTGACCCCCGACACGGTCGTCGTCAATGCCACCGGTACCACCCAGTTCCGGCCGCAGGATAACGATGTCGATGTCGACGGTACGATCGTGCCAACCAGCATCGTGATTACTTCGCAACCGACTTCGGGCTCGCTTTCGATCGAAGAGGATGGAACGCTCGTCTATACCCCGTTTGCAAGTTTCAATGGTCAGGATCAATTCCGCTACACGGTCGCTGACAACTTGGGACAACAGAGCCAGCAAGCAACCGTGATCCTGACGATAAGCCGGCAGCCAATCGTGCCCGACTTTGAGGATGTGATCGCCACGTCCAAGGACACCACGATCGTGGATGTCGGGGCTGCTGCTCAAGCTGTCGAAGGCCAATTAGATTTGACCAGCCTGAGCATCGTCTCGGGACCGGCAAACGGAACCGCTACGGCGAACGCGGATGGAACGATCTCGTATCGAGCCAACGCAGGACACCTGGGGCCTGATTCGATTCAGGTCACCATCACCGACTCGGCTGGCCGGGTTAGCGAACCGGCGACCATCCAATTCAATGTGGTGGCGTTCCGATTGCAAAATCCGAATCCGTCACTGTTTAGTGACGTCAACGGCAGCGGTACGGTGACCACGCTTGATGCGTTGTTGATCATCAATCGTATCGGGCTGGCTCCGAACAATACGTCTAGCATTCCTGTCACCGCGGCGGATCGTGGTCCGTTGTACTTTGACGTGAATGGTGACGATATGATCTCGGCACTCGATGCGTTGCAGGTGATCAACCAGTTGTCGTTGCAGGGTTCGCCAGCGGTTAGCGAAGACGCCCGCGGTCAAGGATCCGCAGAACAAGTTCCTCTGCTATCCTCGTTGGCCCAGTCGGCGGTTTCGCAATCCTCGACGTTCGATGTGGCTCCACCGGTTGAAACCATCGAAACGCCTGCCAAGGTCGTCGACAGCTCGCTACCAAACCGCGAGCCTAAGGACTTCTTGGATTTGATCGCCGAAAGCCATGAAGCGACCGAGGGCGATGAAAACGAGGAACGCTTGAGTGCCTTGGACGTCGCGTTTGCCGATCTGCTGTAATGCGGATCGCCCTGGGGGGGCGACGTTGGTCGCCCCCCGCGGTTTTGGCATCGCTTCGCGGCGTCTCGGACGCCCGAATGGATGGGGTGTGGCATGAATACGAATGCCACAATCAACTGCCGGCGATGGCGATCACGGTCCGGTTTTGCCGATTAGGTTAATTGTGCCGACGAGAATGCCGATAAAAGACTGAAGGTACGGTTCTTTCGGTCAATTGAGACATCGGTATGGGCCTTCTCGGCACGATCCAGCAATCCAAAGGCGCACTCGATGCGGCCCAAATCGGCCTTCAGGTCGTGGGCAACAACGTCGCCAATGCGAATACTCCTGGCTATATTCGCCAGGAGCTGCAGCAGGCGTCTGCGGTAGCCGTTCGCGAGGGCAACTTGATCTCCGGGCACGGAGTTCGCCCCACGGGCATCGTCCAAGTCGTTGACGAAGCGCTGTTCGAGCGGATGATCGACGCCAAAACCGCGTTGGCCGGAGCCGAATCGCTCGAAAGTGCCTATGCTCAACTCGAAGAGCTCTCGACCGACCTGGACAATACGGGGCTGAGCCAGCAGTTTTCGTTGTTTAACAACGCGGTTCATGAATTATCGACCCAACCGGGGGACGCCTCGCTCCGTGAATTTGTGATTTTGCAGGGCCAGACGTTAGCGGAAAATATTCGCAACGTTCGCAGCAAAGCGACCGATCGCCAACAAGCTTGGGATGGCGATCTAAAGGACGCTGCTAGCGACATCAATCGTTTGACCCAACGCATTGCTGAGCTGAATCTCGAGATTGCCACGATCGAAGGGGGCGGGCTAATCAATAGCGACGCCACCGGGCTAAGAGATCAGCGATACAGCTATCTCGAAGAACTTGCGTCCTATGTCGATTTGAATATCCAGGAACAGCCAAGCGGAGCCGTTTCGGTATTTGTAGGGGGCGATTACCTCGTCAACGACGGAATCAGCCGCGACGTCTATAGCCATTACAGCGAGGAGTTCGAGGCCCAGGAAATCCGGATCATCGAAACCGATTCGCCGCTCGATGCGACCGGCGGTCAAGTTGGCGCGATTGTCAAAGCACGCGATGAAGTCTTTGGTGACTACATCACCGGGATCGACCGTATGGCTTCGGCGTTGATTCGCAGTGTCAACGAAGTGCACTCGCAGGGACAAGGTCGAGAAGGGTTTCAGGAATTGCTTTCCAGCGTCCGATCAGACGCCTTTGTACCGCTGGATCAGGCCGGTTTGCCGTGGACGCCCACCAACGGCACCTTTGACATGAACCTGGTCGATGCATCGGGCGATGTGATCTCGACTCACCGAATCAAAGTAAGAAATCTAGGCGATGTCACCGATTCGACAGTCAATTCAATCGTCGCCGATATTGATGCGATTGATGGTATTTCGGCCAGCGTGACCAGCAGCGGGCAAATCGAAATCCTGTCCGACTCGCCAACGTCGTCGTTTACGTTCGGAGAAGACACCAGTGGTTTCTTGGCGGCTGCTGGCATCAATACTTTCTTTGTCGGTCGCAATGCCGTTGATATCAATGTCAACGACACGCTGAAAAACGACAGCGATTTTCTCGCGATCAGCGCAGGCGGTATCGGCGAAGACACCGACGTGTTGTCCAGCATGTTGGACTTGGTGGACCGGCCGATGTCGGAGCTCGAAGGTCGATCGATTCGAGGGATCTATGAATCGACCATCGCCACCATGGCTCAGAAGATTAGCTTGCAAGGAAGTGAGGCCGATGGTCTTCGCGACTTTTATGCCACGCTTCAAAGCCAGCATCTTGCCATCACCGGGGTCAATATCGATGAGGAATCAATCAAGCTGATTGCCTACCAGCGCGCGTTTCAAGCTTCGTCGCGAGTGATCGCGACCGCCACCGAAATGCTCGACATCTTGATGACGCTGTAGCCGCCACGAATGCGGATTGGGCCGCCGACCCAATGCCATCGACTCTTTGCCCAAGTTTTGAAGCTGCACGTTTCTCCCAACTGATGCGTGAGTTCTGAAGTTGCGCGCTTAGACGTTCTTCGGGAAAAAGGCCGGCCATTTGCTAGCTGCCCTCATCAAGTCCCAGCAAACGGCCGGACCGTTGGCCCTACAATTCATTGGTTTTCTTGGTCCCAGCCCGTTGGGCTGGGCTAGGCAAACGTCCGGGGCTTTGCCCCTAAATACAAACGCGCAACTTCAAAACGCCCACGCCGGGATGTTGTCTTCGCGGAGCGTTAACCCAAGCCGATGCCAATGGCCGCCAGCATTTCGTGTGCTCGTGATGGAGTGGCAACCTCGATCAATCAATGCTTTCTTTGACGCGGTCACAGCGAGTGCCGGATCCGAATTGCAGCGAAATCTCGTTCGCTTTGCGGCGATGACTCGCCTCCGTCGCCCCGCACCCTCATGTTCGGAAAACAGAAGGTGCATTGTCGGTTTAGCACCCAAATAGCCCGTCTGCGTCTTCATAATCGGGCATTTTTGCCAATGGTTAAGGTGGCTGGCGATCGCATAAACGTCATAAAACGCGGGATTATAGGACCCTTGGGCTTGGCGGACGCCGATTGTTAAGAGAGCGTTAATTATTGGTTAGCAAAGGTTCCGGCGGGCGAATGGGGGGACTACAACTGGGCTCAAAAGTTTCAGATCGCCTCCCCGGTAACCAGTAAGAGTCCCATTGTGAACAAAACAGCGTTTCGCTTTTGTTGTCTCACCGCCCTCACGGTTTTGGTCGGTTGCAACGCTTCGAGCACATCGAGTTCCTCGCCCGGCGGTGACTCTGGTTCGGCAGCCCAGAACATCAAATTGCAAGGCTCTGGGGCGAGTTTCCCTGCTCCGCTGTATGGTCGTTGGTTCAAAGAGTACAGTGCCGCGACCGAAGGCGTGAAGGTGGATTACCAAGCCAAGGGAAGTGGCGGCGGGATCAAGGATTTCATTGGTCACACGGTTGATTTTGCAGCCAGTGACGCGGCGATGAACGACAGCGAAATCGCTCAAGTCGACGACGGCGTGGTATTGCTGCCGATGACCGCCGGTAGCGTGGTGTTGGCTTACAACCTGCCAAAGTTGAAGAAGCCTTTGGTGCTGTCGCGAGACGCCTACAGCAAGATCTTCTTGGGCAAAATTGCCAAGTGGAATGACGAGGCGATCACCGCGACCAACGAAGGAGTGGATCTTCCTGATTTGCCCGTCACGGTCGTCCGGCGTGCGGACAGCAGCGGAACCACGTTTGTGTTCACCAACCATCTTAGTGCCATCAGCAAGGAGTTCGCAGACGGCCCCGGCGTTGGGAAATCGGTCAGTTGGCCCGAGAGCGATAAGTTTATCGCCGCACCGAAAAACGATGGCGTCACCGCAACCATCATGCAAACCCCTGGTGCGATCGGCTATGTCGAGTTCGGTTTCGCCGATCAAGCCAAGCTGCCAATGGCGACCTTGCAGAACGCTGCAGGAAAATTCATCGAGCCCACGCTCGAAAACGCAACCGCAGCTTTGGCAGGCGTTGAGATGCCCGAAGATTTGCGTGCTTGGTTGCCAGACCCTACCGGCGATAACGCGTACCCGATTGTTAGTTACACATGGCTGCTGTGCTACGAAAAGTACGAGGATTCATCCAAAGCCGCGGCGCTGAAGAGTCTTGTCAAATGGTGTTTGCATCAGGGGCAAGAGTCGAGTGCGGAAATGGGATACATCCCGCTGCCGGAAAACGTCGTCGCAACAGTGACTGAAAAACTAGAGAGCATCCAATAGTTTGCCAGCCCAAGATGCCGTGATGGACGACTCGTCCATCACGACAGTCGATCGCTAAAGCGATTGATTTGATTTTGTTGTTCTTTATCTAGGCGATCTCATGGCCAATGCCACGCTTTCCGATCTGGCGGAATCGGCGTCAATCTCCTCGCCTCCATCAACGATGGAGATTGCGAAGGATCGTGTGTTCCGTGGATTGACACGCGGCTTTGCTTGGTTGACGGTGTTGGTGGTGTTTTTGGTGGTGTATGAAGTTGCCACCAAAGCCATGCCGGCGATCAGCGAGCACGGGTTCCGTTTTGTGACCTCGTCGACTTGGGATGTGCAGAACGAAGAGTTCGGCGTATTGCCCGAGATTTGGGGGACGCTCTACAGTTCGCTTTTAGCGCTGCTGATTGGCGGTTTCTTTGGCGTTTCGATCGCGATCTTTCTAACGCAAGACTTCTTGCCGCATCGGGTCGAGTGGGCATTCAAGAACATTGTTGAATTGTTGGCCGCGATTCCCAGCGTGGTTTACGGTTTGTGGGGCATCTTTGTCGTGATCCCGATGTTGCGTCCGGTGGCCGGTTGGTTGCACGAGAACTTGGGCTGGATTCCATTCTTCAAAACCTCGCTTTCCGGCCCAGGAATGTTGCCGGCCGCATTGGTTTTGTCGATCATGATTTTGCCCACGGTTTCGGCAATTTCTCGCGACGCGTTGAGCAACGTGCCGCGGAAATTAAAAGAAGCGGCCTTTGGGTTGGGGGCCACACGCTGGGAAGCGATCATCGGAGTGATCGTCCCCACGGCATCGACCGGCATCTTCGGAGCTCTGGTGCTTGGGTTTGGCCGAGCTTTGGGCGAGACGATGGCGCTGGCGATGTTGGTCGGAAATTCCAATCAGATGAGTCTGTCGCTCTTTTCGCCTGGAAACACGTTGGCTTCGCTGTTGGCGAACCATTTCCCCGAAGCCGGTGAACGCGAAGAACCGGTGTTGATGTACGCCGCGTTGATCCTGTTGGCGATCACGTTGTTGGTGAACATCTGCGGCGCGTTTGTATTGAAGCACGCGTCGGCTCGCATGCGTGGAGCTACAAAATGAACACGGCCGAAATCGCGACCGAATTTAGCGATGTTGATTTCCCTCGTCTCGAGCGTTCGCTGCGTCATCCGCGAACCTTGTTCAGTATCGTATTGAGCATCGGAACCGGGGTGGCCACGATCATCGCGTGTGTGCCTCTGTTCAGCGTGTT
The DNA here is from genome assembly GCF_039545035.1 of Novipirellula caenicola. Classification (NCBI taxonomy): domain Bacteria; kingdom Pseudomonadati; phylum Planctomycetota; class Planctomycetia; order Pirellulales; family Pirellulaceae; genus Novipirellula; species Novipirellula caenicola. The sequence continues at coordinate 745,298 of NZ_BAABRO010000002.1, read as the reverse complement.
GATCATGTTGATCTATCGAGGTGGCAAAAAGCTTTCGCTGGCCTTGTTCACCGAATTGCCCCCGACGGCATTCGAAGAGGGGGGGGGCTTTGGCAACGCGATCGTCGGCACGATCGTGATCGTATCGATCGCCGCGGCGATCGCGATTCCCGTTGGTATCTTGACCGCCGTTTTCTTGGCCGAGTTCGGTCCGCAGAGTAAGACAGCGTCGATCGCTCGTTTCTGTGCGAAGACGTTGACCGGGTTGCCGTCGATTTTGGCAGGCGTGTTCGCCTACGCCGCGATCGTGCTAGCGACTGGCGGTTATTCCGCGCCGGCCGGCGGGGTGGCATTGGCGTTACTGATGTTACCGACCGTGATTTTGACCGCCGAAGAATCGATGCGAATGGTTCCGGTGAAAATGAAAGAGGCGGCGATTGGGATGGGCTGCACCCCGACTCAGGTGGCTTGGAAAATCGTCTTGCCCACCGCATTGCCCGGCATCTTGACCGGCGTGATGTTGGCCGTTGCCCGCGCCGCCGGAGAAACTGCACCGCTGCTGTTTACCGCATTGTTTAGTAATTACTGGATCTTTGAGGACGGAAGTTCTCAGGTCATGGAGCCGACCGCCTCGCTTGCTGTGTTCATTTACAACTTTTCGGGCATGCCGTTTGAGAACCAAATCGAAATGGCATGGGCCGCATCCTTGATCTTGGTGTTGATGGTTTTGACGATCAACATTATCGGTCAAATCATTTCGAGTCGCGCCAAAGTCTCCTAGGAAAAAACACGTGATTGCTTCAGCTAAAGTTGAAAACGATGTCCTCGCCAACGGCAATGGTTCGTTGTTGTTGGACTGTAATATCGAAAATTTGTATTACGGAAACTTCCGTGCGGTTCGTGACAGCCGGATTCCGATTCATCGCGGTTCGATCACCGCGTTCATCGGTCCGTCGGGATGTGGCAAAAGTAGTGCACTGCGTTGCTTGAACCGAATGAACGATTTGGTACGTGGGTTTCGCTTTGAAGGCCATGTTCATTTTCGTGGCAAAGACATTTATCACGCCAAAGTCGATCCGGTAGCAGTGCGTCGTTATATCGGAATGGTGTTCCAGCAACCCAATCCGTTTGCAATGAGCATCTATAACAACGTGGCCTTTGGTTTGCGATTGAATCGCTATCGCGGCGACATCGCCGAGAAGGTGGAAAAGGCATTGCGAGGTGCGGCGCTGTGGGACGAGGTCAAGGATAAACTGAAAAACAGCGGTCTTTCGCTCTCAGGTGGACAACAGCAACGGCTTTGTATTGCACGTGCGATTGCGACGGAGCCCGAAGTGTTGTTGATGGATGAACCGTGTTCGGCGCTGGACCCGATCGCCACACGACGCATCGAGGATTTGATGCAAGAATTGAAAGAAAACTACACGATTGCGATCGTGACCCACAATCTGCAGCAAGCGAAGCGTGTGGCGGACCAAACCGCTTTCATGTATGTCGATACCAGCGGCGGTGGACGAACCGGTTACTTGGTCGAGTTTGGCGAAACCAACGAACTGTTCGATTCGCCACGCGAAGATGCGACAAAACAATACATCAGCGGCGAGTTTAGCTAAGATGATGGGGGAAGCACTGTATTCACGTATCCGAGACGAGATCTTGGATTCGATTGATGAAGAGCTCGAACTGGAACGCGAAGATGCGATGACCGAGGACGCGCGTCCCAATTTGGCGGACCGTAAGTCACGGTTTCGCCGTCGCTACTTTGTCGAGCTGCTAAGGCTGCAGGAGGAACTGGTCAAGCTGCAAGATTGGGTGGTTGCCACCGGCACGCGTGTCGCCGTATTGTTCGAAGGGCGTGACGCGGCGGGCAAAGGAGGCGTAATCAAGCGAATCACCCAGCGATTGAATCCACGCGTGTGCCGTGTCGTCGCGCTGCCGGCCCCCAACGAGCGAGAAAAGACCCAGTGGTATTTTCAGCGTTACGTCAACCATCTTCCCGGCGCCGGTGAAATCGCCCTGTTCGATCGCAGTTGGTACAACCGCGCCGGAGTCGAGCGAGTGATGGGGTTTTGTACCGACAACGAATATGAGCATTTTCTTCGCACTGCTCCCGAGTTCGAACGAATGTTGGTCGATTCGGGAATCATTCTGATCAAATACTGGCTTTCGATCACCGACGAAGAGCAGCAGTTTCGCTTTCAATGCCGCATTCACGACCCATTGAAACAGTGGAAATTGAGTCCGATGGATTTGGAATCACGCAAACGCTGGGAACAGTACACGATCGCAAAAGAAATCATGCTCGAGCGAACGCATACCGCTCATGCACCATGGTGGATCGTGGATGCGGTAGACAAGAAGCGAGCAAGACTTAATTGCATCACCCACTTTTTGAGCCAAGTGCCCTACACCGAGGTGCAAACCGAGAGTATTGAATTGCCGCAGCGCGAACGAAGCGACGATTACCAACGCATCCAAATGCCTGAGCGAATGTTTGTGCCAAGTCTGTTTTAAGTGGCAGCCGAATTCCGCCCAGCGCGTCCCATGCGTGTCCGGCGCTAACGTACGCGGCGCATGTAGGTCAGAAATTGTTTGTCGAGCTTTTCGAGCGTGGTGTCAAACGCCGTTTCAAACATCGCAATGCGTTCGCGTTTACTTAACTCGACAAGCGGTTTGACTTCGCTGAGCTGTCGCAGGTAGTTGACGAATTCTTCGCGGTGCGTCTTGAGCAGGAAATAGGTCAACGCCCAGCCTTCGCCATACGCATCGGCGGCTGTGGCGGGGCTGCGGAATCGCGAGTCATCGGCGATCAGCGTCGCCAGCGATTCATCGGGGCGGGTTGGCAGATAGCTGTTCCAGCGTGCTAGGTTTTTTTGGTTGACGCGTCCAATGCCTCGCCATCCCTTCGCATTACGACGGTCGGGTGATTCAAAAAACATCGCCAAGCCTTCGCTGACCCACATCGGGTTGTCAGCAAAACGCCGCTGCAGGCCACAGTTGTAGGCGAGTTGATGGGTCGCTTCATGAATGATCGTGGCAATGTTTCGCTCCCAATTAGGAACATTAAACGTGGTCATCCGGTTGCTGGCGAGATGGTAATAACCGATGACCGAATTTGCCGATTCACCAATTTCGTTTTTTGCGTGCTGTAGGAACGAATCGTGGTCATCCAACAACAACGCGACCAAGGGAAACCGCGGTTCAGGCAATTCCCACCGCTGATTTTTCCAGTAGGAAAAAAAACTGCGATACAATTGTTCGAACAAACTTCCCACCAACCGGGCGTGATTTTCGTCAGTGTTATGAATGATCAAATAGTTTGCCGTTTGATAAACCGAAAATCCCGGCGGCATCTCTTTGGTCATTCGCTGGATCATCTGCTCGTCACTGATCGGGACGAGAGGGTCTGAGTTGCTTGTGCGTTTGATTAAATTTTCGGGCTGGATCGTCCAGATCCGTCCGTCGTCTGCCTGAACCAACAGCCCCCCATCCTGTGCCTCGACCAACAACTCCCCTACCACCGTGCGGGGCGGAGCGGTGTCATCGGATCCTGTCCCAGGTTTGAACTGGATCGTCTCGAAGCCGCACGCATTGCCGCTGCCGAGCATGATCAGGAGAGAGCCGATGAATAGAAGTGGGGTGACGGTTTGAAGCATCCGTGACGTGTTCCTTCGATGACCTTGAAGACGAGCAGCGAAAGCTTGATCAGCGAACCGATCAAGCGAACTCTACCTCATTGTAGTCGTGGTCACGTCGATCTCGCCAGACAACCAAGTTGTGGGGGGAACGCAGGCGGCATTGCTGAGAGAAATCCGTGCAGCGAAAATCCGCGATTTTTAGCGTCCGTTCGACAAATCGTTGGAAAATGTGACGCCCAGGTCCTCGTTTTTTATCTCCGAAAACTCCGCTTTCCACTGTTCCACATTGCTGCCGCTGATCTCCATTTTCTGCACTCGATTGGCGGCCATTGCCGCGATTTGGGACATTTCGGTGAACTTGCTGATGTTCAGCAAATCGGGAGCGTCACGGTTTGTAATCGGCAGATCTGCCAAAGAGAGTTTGTTGACTCGGTCGTTGAATAGGCTGGCCAGTAGCGACCAAGCGGCTGATTCCGCTCGGCCGTGGAGCGTCCATTTCGCGGATTCAAACGCAGGCAATGTCTCAATCGCCTGCAACGCTCGAAGCACGTCATAAATTTGCATTCCCGCTGCGGTTTGGCCGAGCAACATGAAACGTCGGCGGATGTGAGTCCGGCGAACCGGATCACGTGTCCATTCGGTGAATCCCACCCCGCGAGGAGCCACGTAGACCGTGGGCGCGACTAGCGAGTCGTCTCGCAATTGTTTCCACGTTTCGTTATCGGCTGTGACGCCGCGAAACCGCTGCGGCATCGCAACGGCCAATCCCGTGGCGACGCGTTGCCACGATTGTTGGTCCAAGACAACCACGTTCACCATCGTCGCCTGTTCCGATGACGCTGGGGCCACCGTGAACAGGGGCAAACGGTAGGGCGACTGCGAGGTGAACTCGATTGCAGCGACGTTCATCCCATCGATTTGTTGTTCTGCGATCGTTTTCGTATCGAGCGATTCGGCGACGGCGGGCCAACCGCCAAACGTTTTGCTTTTCAAAAGTGAAATGCACTGATCATGCTGCTCCGATGTTGACTTGTTGGTTTTTCCAGAGGTTTTGGAATCCCATTGGGGGACAAATGTTTCGTCGATACTGGTAACCCGCTCATCGTGCGGCAGCGAATCGAACACCTTTAACTGCTCGATTTCAAACAGCGGCGTCGCGGTCGTGTTGATCAGCGCGTTGTCAGATCTCAGATGGCGATTGAACCACCGAAACGCGTGGATACGAAGTTCCTGAGTATCGGTGTGAGGGCCTTCGGTGATGTGCAACCCAATGTTCTTTTCCTGGTCGTATAGCTTGTAGATCGAACGTACCTTGGAATAGACGTCGACTACTCCGTCGAGCGGAAAGATCGAGTCTTTGTCGGTATTCGAGATCAACAACGGACGTGGCGCGATCAGCGCGGCGACCATCGGATAATCCCATCGGTAGGTGTTGACCATGTACATGCAATCGCAATGACCTTCGACACAACCATCGACAACATGATTTTCAAGCGAGGTGATGCCGGCCACGGGGACAGCGGCCTTCACGCGTTCGTCCAAGGCGGCGATGTACCACGAATAAGCCCCGCCTCCGCTGCGACCTGTCACCCCTAGCCGTTCGCCGTCGACCTCAGGCCGAGACTGTAAATAATCCAGTGCCCGAATCCCGTTCCAAGCTTCGACACCGGCGGGGGTGTAGCCGCGATTGTTCCACCACCACGCCCCTTCACGATACGTGCCATGATGAATCCCTTCGATTTCGCCCAACTGAATCGTGTCGATGGTCAAACATACATAGCCGTTACGGGCAAACCAGCCGCCATGATATTGGTAGTAGGTTTTGTTGCCGTAACTGATTCCGTCCTTCTTTACTTTGCCATGCCCGCAAACGTACAGGATCGCTGGAAGTGGGCCGTCCTGTTTCGCGGGCCGGTAAAGGTTTCCGGTCACGTACAGGCCTGGCATCGATTGAAAATGGACATTCTCGACCACCACGTCCTCGGCGGTCGCTGAACCGGTGACCACAGGCGATAACGGCGTGCGTTCGGGTAGCGGCGAGAGTCCGAGCATCTCGTGCAGTTGATCGCGGTAACCATCACGGCGTTGTTCCCAATCGTCGAGTGTTTTGATGTCCGCAAACGTGGTGGCACTGATGAATTCGGTTTCGCGGCGAAAGTATTCATTGACAAGTTGATCGCCACGACCGGTGTCCACGATTGATTCAGTGTCTACGATCGTTTTAGTGTCGGGCTTGTTCGCGGTATCACGGGGATCGGCTGCGTTGGCGTAAGCAGCGAAAAAAAGCAGGCAATAGGCGGCTGCGGTGCGAATTCGTGAGTGCATGGCGAGTCAGATTGAAGGAAGGGGGGAAATTGGAACGATAGGACCGGCAAAGAGCAGGACCGGCCAAGGCAGGATTTGGAGGAGGCTGGATTGGGGGAAATAATGGCGTGCGGCAAGCTCGGGTAGGCCAATCGGCCGAAAGTCTATACACCACGGTTCATTGGATTCTATCAGATCGGAAGCGGGTCAAGGTGCGAACCAGCGTGATCCCAAGCCCGATGAAGCCTAGATACCACAGCGCCAACGCGGCTTCCTGGTATCGAGCCCCGCTGTGCAGCAATCCAAACAGCCGGGTTCCCACGGTCGACACCCCGGGCGGAGCGACTGGCAACGTGACCGGAACGTCGCCCGATGCGATGATGCCTGCGGCCAGCATGGCAATGACGACGCTTCGCGCCATCAAGGGGCGATCGACCTGCCAGACCCGACGCCCGAGACTCAGGTCCAATCTCGCACTAAGCCATACGCTATCGGCAATGCCGTGGTAACCGGATCGCAGAATCCAATAGGCAATCGTGAGGGCGCGGACCGACATCGCCAACACCGTCGGCAGGATCGTGGTTTCATAGAGAAAGCGAAAACCGGGGATCGGAAACTGAAACGTCTGGACAACCAACATTCCAATCAAGGGACCGGGGATACAGAAAAGCAGGATCGTCAATGCGTCGACAACGGATTCGAAACGGGGGCGTTGGCGACCGACCGCGGCAAGCGGCCAAGCGATCAGCGTGGCGAAGATGCCGGTGCAGATTCCCAATATCGCCGTCCATTGATATTCCGAGGCAAACGTTGTCGGCGCGGCAGCCAATTCGTGCAGCGATCGCGACATCGACCAATAGGCAACCCGTTGCTCGCCATCGACAATCACATCGTGCCCCACTTTGGCTACCAATCCGGCGACTGGTAACACAAACATCACAACGACGCACATGGTCAAAATGACCGCTGCAATGATTTGAACCCCGCGTGACGGGCGGTCGAACAGATTCGGTGTGCTGGGCCATCTGCCATGCTCGCCGCGATAGTCCGTTTGGCGTGTTCGCATGCGACCAAGCAGCACGGTGACTAGCGCGACCGCAAAACCGAGCGGCAGCGCGGTGGTGGTAGCGATCGAAACGAGATCCGGATTGACGGCATACAACAGATAAAATTGGTCGGCAATGGTGCGATAGCTATACAGATTGACGACGGTCATCTCGGTAGCGGCAAGCGACGCGTTCAAAATCGTCGCGGCGAGCACCCAGGGCCACGCCAGCGGCAACTGGATCGTCCACCAACATCGCAGCGACGTGGTATCGATCGACGCGTTTTCGAGAATCGATACGGGGACCCGCGATGTGCCGTGCCATGTGGCGATCGCGACAATCGCGGCACCAAAGACGCTATGGATCCAACCGCAAGCGACCAGACCTGCAAATCCGCCCCACGACTGCGTTGCCGTTTGAGTCAGCGGCAGCCAGCCGAATTTTCCCGCCGTTGCTTCCCAGGCGGCGGCATGCAAAATCATGGGAATCGCGATCGCCGCGATCGCCGCCATCACGAACCCCTTGGCAACAATCTGGCCCGACCGGCCGCAGCGGGCCAGCGTCGACGCCGCCCACGCCGCGGGCACCCCGATGGCGAGCGAACCAACGATTGTGACGGTTATGAGCCGCAAAGTCGATAAAAGCGGTTCCCACCAATCCAAAGACAAGATCTCCTGTTAAACAGCGAATGGTTTTAGAGTGTTTCACATTAGAATGGTGTGAATGTAGCAAAGTCCCCCTAGGCAGTGGGAATGGTTGGCGTTTTGCCACCGCTGCCCCCCGTTTTCCTGCGCATCACTTTCCCTCACCGATCGGCGTTTCGTTTTGTTAATGAAAATCACTGCCATCCCGCAGCTGTACCGCAATTTGAAGCGGTGGCGAGAGATCTTGGCGGTGCTGCGTCGCTATGGTCTGGCCGATTGGCTGAGCCGTTATCAAAGTTTGCCGTTTCGCGATTCGTTCAAGGATTCTAGCGGAGTACCGCTGTCGCAATACTCGAGCGAAGAACGGGTGCGGATGGCGTTGACCGATCTTGGCCCGACCTTTATCAAGCTGGGCCAAATCTTGGCGGCACGACCCGATATCGTCGGTCCGCAGTTGGGGAACGAACTAAAGCGACTGCGCGCGGATGTTCAGCCTGATGCGATCGAAAAAGTGCGTCAGACGCTGACCAAGGAATTGGGCGAACAATACCTTAGCCAATTTCAATTCATCGATCCCAATCCGCTTGCCACCGCGTCGATCGGACAAGTCCATCGCGCAACGCTGAACGATGGTCGCCACGTCGTGATCAAAGTCCAACGCGCCGATATCGAACGCACCGTTCGGCAAGACATGGAAGTGCTTGGCGGTCTTGCCCAGCTCGCCGAACGGGTCGAGGGGTTCGCCGCTTGGGGGCCATGCCAAATGGTGTCCCAGATGTCCACCATGTTGCAGCGTGAATTGGACTTCGGACGCGAACGACAAAACCTCGAGGTATTCGCCGAGATGCTTTCGTCGCAAAGCACCAAGGTGGTGGTTCCAAAGCCCGTCCGCGAACTCTGCACCCGACGCGTGTTGGTGATGGACGAATTGGCTGGCGAGCCACTTTCGAAAGTTTTGTCCGACAGCCATCACGGGGGTGTATTGACGGTCGATGCTACGCTTGATGGTGAGCGGCACCAGCTTTCCGAATCGATCGCCCGCATCTACTTGACGATGATTTTTGATGAGGGGCTATTTCACGCGGATCCTCACCTCGGAAACCTGTTGTTGCTCCGCGACGGGCGGTTGGGGATCCTCGACTTTGGGATGGTCGGCCGCATCGATGAAACGCTTCGCGAAAGCATCGAAGAGATGATGGGCTGTATTGCCACCGGTGACCAGAACCGGTTGACTCGGTTGATTCGCCGTATCGGAGACGCTCCGCCCACGTTGGACGAATCGTTGTTAGCGATTGACGTTGCCGAATTTGTGGGGACGTATGGGCGGCAACATCTAAGCGACTTTGATTTGACCGGTGCGTTAAACGAATTGAGTGACATTTTGCATCGGCATGCAATTCAATTGCCCAGCCAATCGGCGTTGTTGTTGAAGATGTTGATCTCGTTGGAAGGGACGCTACGCGAGTTGGGGGCCGGATTTGACTCGCTCGATATCGTGCACCAATTTGTTCGTAAATCGATGCTGCGACGACTCAGTCCGCGGCGACGAGTGCGTCAAGCAAGACGGATCTATCTCGAAGCCGAGCACTTTTTCGAGGTGGTTCCGGACGAGGTGCTGACGCTGCTGCAGCAAGCACGCCGAGGCGAAATGCGGCTGACGCTGGAACATCAACGGATCGGACCAACAGTCAACCGGATGGTGTTGGGGTTGATGGCAAGCGCGGTGTTCTTGGGATCCTCCCTGCTTTTGGCGATGAAGGTGCCCCCACTGCTGTTCCCCGAGCAATCAGTGTTGGGTATGAAAGAAATGAGCGTTTTCGGTTTGCTGGGGATGATGATGAGTTTTTCAGTGATGATGTGGTTGTTGTTGGCGATCAATCGAAGTGGCCATTTGACTCGCAGCAACGAAGATTGATCGCCACTGTGGCAAAATATTTCTTATAATGGAAACGCCAACCTACCCGCGCTCTCCCCATCCCACCCTGCGAGTACGAATGATCGAGTTCGTTTTCAATACGATCGCGAATCGGCTTCCTATGGCCGGTCGGCGAATCAGTCTGGTCGTGATCGCGGTCTTATCGCTTGCGGTTTCGGTTGACGCCGACGATCCGTCCAATGAAGCGACGTTTCGTGATGACTTGATGCCGCTGTTACGCACGTATTGTTTTGACTGTCACGATTCGGGCAGCGAGTTGTCGTTGGTCGATGACGATTCGGCAGCCAAGATGCAATCGAATCGCAGCTTGTGGAAACGCGTGATCGCGCAAGTCCAACTCGGCAGCATGCCGCCCGAAGATGGTGACGTCATGGACGCGGCAACGCGTCAGCGAATGATCACGCTATTGGACCAGGTCGCAAATGCGGTCAACTGTGTGCAAAATCCCAACGCGGGAAAGGTCGTGCTGCGGCGGCTGAACCGTCAGGAATACCGAAACACGATCCGAGATTTGACGGGAGTGGACTACCAACCGGCTTTCGGATTCCCCGGAGACGATGTGGGGTATGGTTTTGACAATATCGGCGATGTGCTCTCTTTGCCGCCGATCTTGTTAGAAAAATACTTGGACGCCGCCGAGACGATTTCAGGTGAAACCATTCGCACGCCGTTGCCGCCCCGAATCTATGAACTCGATGTGGCCGCGACCGCGTTGGATGGAGCGGACAAGTACAAACGTGGTCACCGGATCAGCATGTCCAGCCACGGTTCGGTGACGCTCGAAGTTGAGGCTCCTTTTACGGGACAGTACACGTTGACGCTTTCCGCAGGTGGAGATCAGGGCGGCGACGAACCGGTGAAAATCAAGGTCGATGACGGCAGGAAAAGCCAAGTCGTCGATATCCCTAGTGAAAAGATGGAGAAGTATGACGTCGAGTTTCGTCTGATCCGCGGCACGCGAAAAATCGAGATCAGCTTTATCAACGATTTTTACGTGGCGGGCAAAATCGATCGCAACTTTCATCTGTATCACGTGCATGTGTCTGCTCAAGAGGAATCGTCGCTGCCGGTTTCCGTCGGTGAGTTGCCGGCGATGCACAAGAAAATCATATTCACGCGGCCGAGCAGTAAGGTTTCGCCCGAGCAAGCGACGGCTCAAGTGTTAGCCCCGTTGGCCAGCCGCGCGTTTCGACGTCCCGCGACCAAGAACGAAGTGTGGCGGTTGGCCGAACTTGCCGCGCAGGTCCGTGCCGACGGAGGCAGTTTTGAAGAATCAATCCAAGTAGCGCTGCAGGCAATTTTGGTGTCGCCGCACTTCTTGTTCAAAGTCGAACGACACGCGGTGCCCGATGCGTCGGGCGAACTGCCGCTGATCAATCAATACGAATTGGCAACCCGCATTTCGTATTTTTTATGGAGCAGCATGCCGGACGACGAGTTGTTGTCGATGGCCCATCAAAACAAACTTCGTGACCGCCGCGAGCTGTTGCGTAAGGTGGGTGACATGATTGTCGATCCTCGTGCGAATCAGTTCATTGAAAACTTTGCTGGACAATGGTTGCAGCTGCGAAACCTCGACGCGGTCAATCCGGATGAACGTCAATTCCCTGAGTTCGACGATGAGATGCGGCACTGGATGCGGCGAGAAACGCTGACCTTTGTCGCTGCGGTGATGCGAGGTAATCTGCCCGTGACCACGCTGCTCGACGGCAAGTTCAGTTACATGAACGAGGATCTGGCAAAATTTTATGGAATCAAAGGCGTCAGCGGATCTCAGTTTCGCAAAGTCTCGCTCGAGGGCACTCCACGCGGCGGTTTGTTGACCCATGCAAGTGTGTTGACGGTGACCAGTAACCCAACGCGAACCAGTCCTGTCAAACGAGGCAAATGGATCTTAGACAATTTGCTGAACACCCCGCCACCGCCAGCGCCCCCAAACGTTCCCGAGTTAGACAAAGGCAAATTGAGCGGCACGCTGCGTGAGCGGATGGAACAGCATCGCGAAAACCCCGCCTGTGCCGCGTGTCACAACATGATGGATCCGCTGGGGTTTGCGCTCGAGAATTTTGATGCGATCGGGCAATGGCGAACTCGCGACGGAGGCGACACGATTGATCCATCGGGAAAATTGCCCGATGGAACTCAGTTCAATGGTGTGGACGATCTTCGCAAACTGCTTTCGAGTCAGCGGAGTGAACAATTTGTTCGCTGTTTGGCTGAGAAGATGCTGATTTATGCGACCGGCCGCGGCACCGAATATTATGATAAATGCGCCATCGACAAGATCGTCCAGGAATTGAAGGACAATCAATACCGGTTCGCTTATCTGATGGTCGCGATCATCCAAAGCGAGCCTTTCCAACGGCAAGGTTCACGCGAATAGCGACCTTGGTTTTTGCAAGCGTACACGTTCCCACCCTACTTAACGAGAAGCGATCCAAAATGTTGAAATCACTTTCGCGACGAACGCTGTTACGCGGCATGGGCGCCTCGATGGCACTTCCGTTATTGGATTCGATGTCATCGACGCGGTTGTTGGCGGCGACATCCAATCCTGCGGACGTCCCGCTCAGGATGGGCTTCTTCTACGTTCCCAACGGGATGCACATGCCGGATTGGAAACCGATCGAAGGAGGCGACAAGTACACGATGACGCCGACGTTGCAGCGGTTGGCCGAACATCGATCGAAATTCAATGTGTTGACAGGTTTGACGCTTGATGGCGCTCGGTCGCATGGTGACGGTGGCGGCGATCATGCGCGCAGCGTCGCTGCGTTTCTAACCGGAGCTCATCCTAAAAAGACTAACGGCGCGGATATCCAAAACGGTGTCTCGGTCGACCAAGTGGCGGCGGAACAGATTGGCGGTCAATCGCGATTCGGTTCGCTCGAACTCGGACTCGAAGCAAGTGCGCAAGCAGGCAATTGCGACAGCGGTTACAGCTGTGCGTACGCATCGAACATGTCGTGGCGAGGTCCGACCAATCCGATGGCCAAAGAAGTGGATCCCGGCGCCGTGTTCGATCGGCTGTTCGCCGGACAAACGACGAAAGAAACTCGCCGAGCGAAAAGCGTTCGTGAGAAGTACCGAAAAAGTGTGCTCGATTTTGTGCTCGAAGATGCCAAGCAACTGCACAAGACACTTCCCGAAATCGATCGACGAAAATTGGACGAATACTTGTACGCCGTCCGTGATGTCGAAAAGCGGTTGGCGGGTGCCGAACGACTGCGTATTTCGGAGGATGGAGTCCCCGACTACCCTCGACCCAGCGGGGTGCCACAAGAGTTAAAGGAGCACTCCGAATTGATGATGGATATGATCACGCTTGCGATTCAAACCGACAGCACACGAATCATTTCGTTCATGTTTACCAATGCCGGCAGCAATCGAAGCTATCCCGACATTGACGTCAAAGAGGGCCATCATGAATTGTCGCATCATGGCAAAAGTGAACACAAGCAGGCACAGATTGCCAAGATCAATCGATACCATATTGATCGATTTGGCTACCTGCTCAAGCGGTTGAGTTCGATCAGCGAAGGCGATGGAACGCTCTTGGACCATTGCATGTTGGTTTACGGCAGCGGGATCAGTGACGGGGATCGGCACAATCACGATGACTTGCCGATTTTGTTGGCCGGCAATGGCAATGGCCGGATTCAAACAGGGCGTCACATCCGCTACGAAAATCACACGCCGCTGTGCAATCTGTATCTATGGATGCTGCAAGAGATGGGCGTCAAGGCGGACAAGTTTGGCGACAGCAACGGTGTGCTGAAGAATCTCGGCTAACGCATCGTTATCGTAGATGAAATCGAGGCAAACCAAGGTAGCGAAACTCGCCACGAGTTTTGTTCGTCGCATTGATTTCGCCAATGCCTTTTTTCGACGACTCGCGAATCTCGTAGGCAGGAATCAGAACCGTCGCTCGGTGACCGCTTCGTGTCCAAGCGGCGTTCGTCCGATCGCGACCGCTGATAGCGCCCCAGCGGCAAATCCACCGATATGGGCCCACCATGCAACGCCGGTTGCCGCACCACCGGCCACCGCGCTGATGCCGCTGTACGTTTGCAGCGCGAACCATATTCCCAAGAACAAGGGGGCCGGCACCACGATCACGTAAAAGATGATGATCAACGGGATCAACGCTTGGACTTTGGCATGTGGATACAGCCATGCGTAGGCCCCCATCACCCCCGCGATCGCACCGCTTGCGCCAATCGTCGGCATCGGGCTAGCAGGATCGGTAATGAAATGGGACAGCGACGCTGCGATCCCCGTACCGAGATACATCAACGCGTAACCGAAGTGCCCCAACCGGTCTTCGACGTTGTCGCCAAAGATGTACAGAAACCACATGTTGCCAAGAAAGTGCATCCAACCGCCATGCAGAAACATGCAAGTAAGCAACGTCATCCATGCCGGAATCGGCGACGGCGCTAGTTCGCGGGTGATCGTACGGACTTCGATCCCAAACGGAGTTTGGATGCCGACGCGTTCGCTGATCACGGGATCGACATCAGCGTTGGACAATCGCGCGGGCACCATGCCATAGCGTTCGGCGATTCGGCCGCCACGGCCCTCGGACACCAATTGGGCCATAAACGAAGCTGTGCATAACACAATGATCAGGTAATTGATCACGGGTATCGTGCGGCTCGGTATGCTGTCGCGTAGTGGTATCATCGCTTTTGATTATCATGGGATGTCAAGCAAAGACAACCCTCCCTCCATCTCCCTCCAACAACTTGCCAAGGAACCACACATGCGAAAAACAGTGGTCGCTTTCCCAGGCCCCATTCTAGGGCGAATTCTGTTTCTGGTTCTGCTGATTGCGGCAACCCCCGCGCTAGCTGCCGAGTCGTATCCGCTACACCCCGACTCGCAAACCCAACCCGGCGTTCCCGAAGGCCGTGTCGAGTCGTATCGCTTCACAAGCAGTCGGGTGTTCCCCGGAACCGAGCGTGACTATTTCGTCTACGTTCCCGCTCAATACGATGCCGACAAGCCTGCGGCGTTGATGGTGTTTCAAGACGGTGGTGGGTACTTCAAGCGGAATGGGAATTGGCGAGTGCCGGTCGTGTTTGACAACTTGATTCACAAAGGCGACATGCCCGTTACGATCGCGGTGATGGTCAACCCCGGTATCGTGCCGGGCGGTGATGACGCGCAGTCGCGTTTCAATCGCAGTTACGAATACGACAGCGTCAGCGATCGCTACGCCACGTTTTTAATTGACGAATTGTTGCCGGTCGTCAAGCAAAAATACAACATCACGGACGATCCAAATTTGAGGGGGATCGGCGGCAGCAGCAGCGGCGCGATTGCCGCATTTGGAGTTGCATGGCATCGACCCGATCAATTCCGCCGCGTCTTCAGCACGGTTGGGACGTACGTGGGATTGCGTGGCGGTAACGAGTATCCAACGCTCGTTCGCAAGACCGAACCGAAGCCGCTTCGTGTCTTTTTACAAGACGGTCGCAACGATCTCGACATCTACGGCGGCAGTTGGTGGAACGCCAATCAAACCATGCTCTCGGCGCTGCAGTGGGCCGGGTATCAAGTCAAGAACCAGTGGGGTGACGGAGGTCACAATGGCAAGCACGGTGCGGCGATCATGCCGGATGCGTTGCGTTGGCTTTGGCAAGACGTTGACAAGCCGATCGAGGTCAACATCGGCGAGCATCCCGAATTAAAAGATCGTTTGATTCCCGGCGAGACATGGGAACTGGTGAGCCAGGGGCATCGCTATACCGAAGGCCCCGCGGTTGCGCCCGATGGTAGCGTCTATTTCGTTGACGGCCCGGCCGGAGAGATATGGAAGGTCAACGCCGATGGCAAAGGTGCCTCGAAATTCGTCGATGGCATCAGCGGAGTCAGCGGGTTGATGTTCGATGCCAAAGGCAACTTGTACGCGGCGCGAAACGGCGAGCGAAAGATCTCGCGGATTGCACCCGATGGAACGCAAACCGTGATTGCATCAGACGTCGGCTGCAACGACCTTGTCGTGCTTGACGATGGAATCTATTTCACGGACCCCTTGAAGCCTGCGGTTTGGTACCTGCCTCACGGCGGCAAGCCGGCCGTGGTCGCCGGCGGCAAGTCAGACGCGATACCCGGCAAGCCCAACGGCATTGCCGTGACGCCCGATAAACGTTTCTTAGTGGTGGTCGATGCGGTGGGCCGTTACGTGTGGTCGTACCGGATCGAGCAACCCGGAAAATTGTCATTTGGTCAGCCGTACTACTACGTTCACCAACCCCAGGATGAGTTGAATACCGGAGCCGATGGCGTCACGATGGCCAAAGACGGTTCACTATTGGTTGCATCATCGCTTGGGGTGCAAGTGTTTGATCAACCGGGACGTGTGCATGTCATCATCGACCGGCCGCATTCGCAAGGCCGTTTGTCCAATTGCGTGTTCGCGGGACCGGATGCAAAGACGCTGTACGTGACATGTGGCACACGGGTATTTCGCCGCAAGACACAGATCGAAGGGTTTGCGCCGTGGCAAGATTCAGTCGTGCCAGCGAAGCCGCGATTGTAGAGTGAGACGCCGGTAGAGAGACGTCGCGGCAAAAAAAAACGCGAGCTGGCATTGCGTCGTGCGCCGCCAGCTTCGCGATTTACTATTCGACGTTCGGGTCGGTTGGTGATCCTTCGCCAATCGATCGTGCGTCTGTCGTGTTGAATAACAATGAAGCCGTAAACGATTTCGATTCAACGCAACGAAACAGTAAAAAAATGGGAGCGACATCCATGTACATGAGTTGTGGGCGACTCATTTCGCAATCGATCCATCAGTGGAAGCTCCCAATTGCTTGTCGTTAGGTTCCTTCTTAACGATTTGCGATACCCTGATTCATTCGGGGTACGTAGTTATCTGAGTTGGATTTCGAAGTAAGGGGTGATTCAAACACATCAACGCAACGCTAAGTCCTTCGCTTTGTTTGATGGTTCTAGGCAACCCTGCTAGTGATTAGTTGTGGTCGATAAGGGGTGATCCGAGTGACAAGTATACTTAGATCATTCTGACGCTGCATCAAGAGCTGTCGGACAAATTGTTTAAGAAAAGTCATGTGCAAGCAACTCTTAATCGTCGTGTTGATCAGTGATGTTAAGTCAACGTTCAGATCGAGCGTGAATGTGGCGACACTCGCTCGCCATGTCAACAACAATCCGGAAAGAGTTTTGAAGAGACACCGCTGATGATGACGAAAGTTCCGCAAAATACACGTGTTGATCACACAAACTTTTTTTTGGATTGTATGCTCTACAGAGTTCGCTTGATCCGTGGGACGAAGTGCATTCAAAACCGAACTGCATGTGTTGACATGACGACCCTGGGTGCAGTCATGCTTTGATGACAAAGATTCGCGATCAGCGTTACTTAGAACATGAAAGCTAGCAGCGCGAGCGTGTCGTTTTTTATCAATCATGATTGTGTTTATTCGGCCGTGAATCCGAGTGCGGTTCGTCAGCGTGTCAAACAACGATGGCAATGGTTGTGGCGGCATGGTCGTCACCTCACGATCCTGCGGCGTCACTAAAGCATAGCGTCATTAAATTGGGTTTTGTTGATGGTGAAATTTTTTTTCGTGAATGCCAACCCAAGCAGCAAGCCACTCGCTATAAATGTGTCCGCGGTGCTATATCTGTCGTTCATCAACGGTTCTTTGGTTGGTGATACTGTGCGGTCATGCAAGTACGGTCATGCAAGTGCGGTGATGCGACAGGGAAGTCGGTTGATCGTGAGTGCGTCGGTCGCCGCTAAGCCCGACGTGTGTCTGTTGTTTGTCGGTCGGTTGATCTACCCTCTGGTCTGCTTGTAAGTGGCTTCCGTCAACACACTGCATCGCAACATTGTGCATCACATGACGTGTACCCCACGCGAGGTTTGTCGTTACATGTTTTGTAACAAAGATGGGTTGCGATGGAGGTGCGGATATCCGCAAACTGACTGGCTTTTTTGGGCCTGCGAAACACCTTCAGGCACAGCAAGCAAACGTTCCGCACGTAGTGATCCAGCAGTTCACACCGACCCATTTACAGGCGACGGCGCCGCATTGACGCCGCGAGCGACTGCAACGGCGAAGTCCTTGGTTGCGATTCTGTGCAGCGGAGCGTGTCGACTGTCCGCGTTTCATCGCAACACACTCGCGATCGCTTGGTTCGCATCCGAATCCGCGGTCCGTAGGTTCGTCTTCCTCGCGTCCAAGCGAGTCTAATCAGCCAGTCCCCGATCGCCATAAAGCGTCGCGATCAAAACGATGTTGCCTGAGGGGTCACGGCTGCCACTTGCGAGGGGTTTTGCGGCGTTGGTTCGGCGAAACAGGGGATTTTTGTGCATTCCGTTCTGTCGGGGGGAGGGAGGAAAGTTGCCCCGGGTGAGCCGAAAGTCGCGAAATGCTTGACCCTGCTCTTCGCGGGCGGTTAAAATTTACGAAGCGGCAATGCGGGAACACGTTTCTTCTGCTCCGTGTCATACCTGCACCTATTCTCACCCTATGCCGTCGCGTTGTTCACATTCACGGAGGCTTTCCATGGCTACAGTCGTATCGACCGTCAGTTCAGCGAAGAAGACGCTCGTGGTCAATTCCGCTTTTCTTCAGGAGATTAAAGAGAGTCATCCTGAATTTTGGCATACGCTTCACCATGTGCGTCAAATTTGTGAAGACGTGGAACAGCCTTCCCATGTCACGCGAGATTTAGTTCGGTTGTTGAATGAGCTTCGAGATAAGATGGCTCTGCAGTTTGCCCTTGAAGAGGCCTACGGGTATATCGAAGTCGCACCCGAGTTTAGTTCGTGTAAAGTGAATGCGGCCGAAAAAATAATGGCCCAGCATTGTTCCCTGTACTTACAATTAAGCGAATTGATCGAGAAAGCCGAAGAGCTTCAGTATCGAGGTGCGATTGCGGCTTGTGTCCAAGAGCTGGTTGATCAAACTCAGGCGTTTGACGCAAAATTGCAAGAGCACGAGCAAGCCGAGAATGGATTGATCGAGAATTCGCATCACGCGGGTTGAACCCGTTTCACAAGATTAAATATTGGAGCTTTTTTCCATGCATTCAGGCTCACGTTTCAAGCCGATGGAGATCTTGTTGGTCGAGGATGGCCTAATGGATGCACGTGTTACGATTCATTCACTTCGCCGTAGCCAGGTTCATCACCGATTGACGTTGGTGCGGTGTGTCAGCGAAGCGATCAAATTTTTGCGACAAGAAGGGGTCTTCGCACGTGCACCAAGACCGGATCTGCTGTTGCTCGATCTCAATCTACCCGACGGCTCGGGAATCGATGTGATCGAGTTGTTGCAAAACAGCGACGTCAACACCGACGCGCTGACCACGGTGGTTTTGACGGCGAACGAAGATGAGTGCATTCGCCAGCGATGCAATGCCCTTGGTGTCCACGATTACATTCGCAAACCGGTGCATGAGGACGAGTTCATGCGTGTGGTGCGTGATCACAAGCGATTGATGGTCCACTCGACGCCAGTGCTGGCGTAACGCAGACGCGGCGATCGCGGGTTATTTTTCAAACCACTTGCGGATCGCGTACAGCGTGGTGGCACGGCCTGTTCTGGCAATCGACGTGGTCAGCGGAATTTCTTTCGGGCATACCGCCACGCAGTTCTGAGCATTGCCACAGACCTGGATCCCGCCTGGTCCGGTGAGCGCTTCAAGGCGTTCATCGGCAAGCGTTTTTCCGGTGGGGTGGTTGTTGAATAGCATCGCTTGCGAGATCGCATGCGGGCCGACAAAGCTCTCGTCGAATTCGGCATCCTTGCGTGCTTGGTAGGCTTCGTCCGATTCCCCCTCTTTCCGTTCCGGTTCCACCTTCAAAAATTGCGGGCAAGCTTCCAAACAGCAACCGCAGCTCATGCATTGGCTCAGTGGATAGTTTCGTTCTTGGTCTTCGCGTGATACCCGTTCGCCGGGGCCCATGTCGTAATAGCCGTCCACCGGCACCCAAGCCTTGACTCGCGACAAGTTGTGGAACAGACGTTCTCGGTCGACTTGCAGGTCACGGATGACCGGAAACTTGCTCATCGGTTCGAGCACAAGTTCGTCACCGTTTTCCGCCAGCAGGCGATCCACCAACGCACTGCAGCTTTGTCGTACACGGCCATTGATGACCATCGTGCATGCGCCGCAAACCTCTTCGAGGCATCCGCAATCCCACGCGACTGGATTGACCTTTTTGCCGTCGGACGTCTTGGCCTGAGCAGCGATCCGCTGCAACACGCTGATCACGTTCAATTCGGGTTCGTACTTGATCTTGTGAAGTTCCCAGTAGGGTTCTTTCCCCGGAGCGTCTTGGCGACGAACGCGAACGTTGATGAACTCGGGACGTTTCTTCAAATTGGGTTCGAGGGCATTCATCCGTCGATCCTAACAATGGCAAAAATGGTGAATTCGAATTTCAGTGAGACAATAATATTCTAGCTTGGCAATCAAGTCATGCAGGTTCGCGGTGACGCCGATCCTGACTCGCGTTTCCACGCGATCGAGCGGTCAATTGCACGTTGCGTGCGGTGTGGTTACTGGGCGACCGCGGCTTTGGCTCGCTCGTTCCAAACCTTTTCGATCTCTTCGGCGCCAACCAAACCGTACAGCCGTGGTCGCGGCGGAATCAGTGAGGTGTCGACGTCTTCGTAGACGATGTCGGGCATCTTGGTGTTTGCATTCCACGATGCCACTGTCGACTTCAGGTACTTGCGGTTGTTTTCTTCAAACGCATCACACCAAGCCTCGGCTTGCTGACGTCGCTCGACGGGATCATCCGATGTTAGGGACGGTTTTTGGAAGTCGGGTTTGTAGTGGGCTCCGCGGCATTCGTCACGCTGCAACGCACCTTTCAAGATTGTTTTCGCAAGCGGGAACATGTCTTGAAGTGCTTTGGCAAAGATCACGTTCTGGTTGGTCCAGCTGCCGGTGTCCGATAGATTCACTCGCATGGCACGCTCGTGTAGCGTTTGGATCTTTTCGATCGCATCGGCGAGTTGGTCGTTGCGGCGAACCACCGTCGCGACGCGTGTCATCAAATCGCCCAATTCTTGATGAATTAGGTACGGGTTTTCATCGCTGCCGGGGTTGCCGTTTAGCAAATC
Source organism: Novipirellula caenicola (assembly GCF_039545035.1). Classification (NCBI taxonomy): domain Bacteria; kingdom Pseudomonadati; phylum Planctomycetota; class Planctomycetia; order Pirellulales; family Pirellulaceae; genus Novipirellula; species Novipirellula caenicola. The sequence continues at coordinate 724,637 of NZ_BAABRO010000002.1, read as the reverse complement.
TTGGTGTCGTTTCTTCTGAGCATCGACTGCCGCATCGATCACCGCCGCAGGCACGTCGTTGCCGCCGCTGGTTTGGCTGTTGGCGTAGTTCAAAATCGATGGGCCGGTGAACAAGCCGGTGAAGATGCATGACAGAAGCGAGTTGGCACCGAGCCGGTTTGCGCCATGGTAGTGGTAATCACACTCACCAATCGCGTACAAGCCAGGGATGTTGGTCATGTGATTCTGCGGTGCACCGGGTTCGAGCCCGCCGTTGTCGCTCTTGACATAATCGGCCCACAATCCGCCCATGCTGTAGTGGACGGCGGGGAAGATTCGCATCGGTTCGTCGCGAGGGTCGACGCCTTGGAATTTTTCGTAGATCTCTAAGATGCCACCGAGTTTACGGTCAAGTTCCGAGCGTTCGATGTGGGTCAGGTCGAGGTAGACGCACATCTTGTCGGGGTCAACGCTCAAACCATCATTGACACAGATGTCAAAGATTTCGCGGGTCGCAATGTCACGCGGAACAAGGTTGCCGTATTCAGGATAGCGTTCTTCGAGGAAGTAGTAACGCTCGTTTTCAGGAATCTGTTTTGGTTCGCGAGGATCTTGTGGTTTTCGCGGAACCCACACCCGTCCTCCTTCACCACGCGCCGATTCGCTCATCAATCGCAGTTTGTCACTGCCTGGGATGGCGGTGGGGTGAACTTGGATGAATTCGCCGTTCGCATACTTGGCACCTGCTTGGAAACATCGGCTTGCGGCGCTGCCGGTACAGAAGACGCTCATCGTGCTGCGGCCGTAGACCAATCCGCAGCCACCGGTCGCGACGACGACCGCATCGGCTGGGAACGCTTTGATTTCCATTGAAACCATGTCTTGCGCGACCGCGCCGCGGCAGCGTCCGTCATCGTCTTTGATCGGAGCAAGGAAATCCCAAAACTCATACTTCTTGACCATGCCGTCGTTTTCGGCGCGACGCACTTGTTCGTCCAACGCGTACAGCAACTGTTGACCCGTGGTTGCACCCGCGAACGCGGTTCGCTTGTAAAGCGTGCCACCGAAACGCCGACGATCGATAAAACCTTCGCCCGTACGGTTAAACGGGACGCCAAGACGGTCCATCAAATCGATGACTTTCGGAGCCCAATAGGCCATCTCTTTGACAGGCGGTTGGTGATTCAAAAAGTCACCGCCGTAGACGGTGTCATCCAAGTGTTTCCACTCGTCATCGCCAAGTTGCCGAGTCGCGTCGTTGCAGCTGTTGATGCCGCCTTGCGCACACACACTATGCGAGCGTTTCACCGGAGTCAGGCTGAGCAAATCAACCTTTACCCCCAGCTCCGTCAACTTCATGGTGGCTGCGAGTCCGGCAAGTCCACCACCAATTACGACAACACGATGCTCAGACATAATTCAAATCAAACAGTTTTTTGTGGAAGTTGCTTAAGGGGTCTTGCGACGCCAACTTGGATGGGGATGGTCAAGTTGCGTCATCGAGGATTGGGGCGATTATTGAACGGAATCCGTCTCGCTTGCGTCGGCGTCCGCCGTGGGGGATGATGTCTCGGGCGTCAACGAAGCTTCGGTCGCCGGTTCTTCATAGCGTTTTTCGGGAATATCCGAGATCACGCCCGACTCGAGGTTTGCCTCGTACATGCGGTTTTCGATCTCACGGTATCGAACCGCGTCTTCGGGGCTTGGTGCCACTGCGGCCCACCATGCGCTCAAAGCAATAACCGTAAGAACGGCACCAAACACCACCGAAACTTTTGATGCTCGCTTCTGTGCAGCGGGTGTGATCCACAGACCCCAGGTGATGCCCGCGGTCCATAGCCCGTTTGCCAAGTGATAGACGCAGCACATCACGCCAACGAGGTAAAACGCAGGCCACACAAACCCGCCCCATTGGTTCATCGATTCAACCAGGGTGCTGGCGGCGTTGTAAGGCTTGAATGCGGCAAACTGCAGCGGGCGGATGACTTCCAAATAGGGGCCAAAGTGGAACCAGCCATGCAAATGCAAAATGTGAAAGAACAAATACACTAACGCGACAATCCCGGTGTATCGCTGCCATGCATAACGGCGGTTGCCAGTAAAACGATAGTGGCCAGTGTTCAGTTTGGCGTTTTTTGCGATCCACACGCCAAGAATGCCGTGGAACAACAGTGGAATAAAAATTCCAACCCATTCGATGAGCGGCAACGCCTTGCCTGCGCTGTGGATCATATAGACCGCACGCTGAAAGCTTTCAGGGCTGTTCATCAGGCTGGCGTTGGTCGTCAAGTGAATGACCATGTACAGCCCGAGAGGCACGATCCCAATCAAGGAATGGAATCGGCGAATCGCGAACTCGTGCCGAAGATAGAACGATGGGTTGGTAGTCAAGTTAGCCACGTCGGTCGTCTTGCTTTGCATGTGAAAGAGGTTAGGCCGCAACAAGTGCGATTTGACGGATTATTGCAGCATTCCGTCTCTGCTTGACAAATATCGTAGCCGCTTCGCAACGACCTGCCACGTAATGGTAGGATGGGCACGCTTGCTCGTCCTATAAGGGTGAGCAAATGGGCTCACCCCACATGGCAACTCATTTTTCGGTCGGTTTGCTAAAGCGTCGGACGACGCTGGCAAGCGACGGCGGCACGCGGTTGCATGTCGGGTGTTCTGCGGCTTTTTGTACTGGAATTCCAGTAGCCGTGTCAATTTAAGGCGATACGGCACCGTCGCCAAGGACAGCATCATCCCAGGAAGTCGATATTGGACACAATGCCACACATGTTTGGTCAATTATTTGCGCATTCGGGCACCGCGATCGCAAACATCACCGCTTCAGCAATAGACGTCTGCGAGCCGATTTCCGCCCAGGCTTCCGGATGGAACACTGGAATCGATGTTTGGTGGGTGGTCGCCTTTTCGGTGGTGGTCGTCTTGGTGGCCATTCTGGTGTTTCGTCTTCACGCTTTCCTCACCTTGTTGTTGGCCGGTTTGTTGGTGGCGAGTTTGTCGAGCCACGCCAGTTTGGATCGTTATGCCCAAACGCAACTTGCCAGTGGTAAAATGACCGCAAAAGCAGCGGAATCATTCACAGCCCAGTCGCCACAATCTCGTTTGGCGACGGCGTTTGGCGAGACGGCAGGCAAGATTGGGATCCTGATCGCATTGGCCAGCATCATTGGTCAATGTCTGCTTGAATCGGGCGCAGCATCGCGAATCGTGGATTCGATTCTCAGTATGACAGGCCAACGGCGAGCGGCCGAGGCGATCGCGGCCAGCTCGTTTGTGATCGGGATACCCGTTTATTTTGATACGGTCTTCTATCTGATGGTCCCGCTCGCACGGTCGCTTCGCCGCAAACTTGGCAAAGACTACGTGCTTTTTCTGATGGCGATTATGGCGGGCGGATCGATCGCACATTCGTTGGTGCCGCCCACGCCGGGGCCACTGCAAGTCGCTGAGATTATCGGGGTCGATATCGCAACGATGATGATTGCCGGGCTTGCGATTGGCGGTTGCAGCAGCGTGTTCTCGTTGATGGCGGCCCGTATCATCAATCATCTCGTGGATGTCCCGCTGCGATCGATCGACCAGGGGGATTCCGACGCCTCTGAGGATGAACTCTCAAACGTTGATCGCGAAACACCACGCCCCTCATTGATCGCGTCGGTGTTGCCGATCGTTGTTCCGGTAGCGATGATTGGCATCGGATCGGTGGGTGGCTATTTCAGCGAAGCCGGCTGGATCGAATCCGCTGGGGTTGCTCGGTCGCTTGAGTTCCTGGGCGATAAAAATATCGCGATCGCGGTGGGGGCGGCGTTGGCGATGTCGCTGATTCGGTATTGTCCCGATGGACAACGAAAATCACTCGTGAATCGTTCGTTGAGCTCTGCTGGGAATATTATCTTGATCACCGCAGCCGGCGGTGCCTTCGGAGCGATGCTGTATCAAGCCGGAATCGCACAAGCGGTCGCGGAGTTGGCGGGCGATGTGCCTGGGCTGCTGTTGCTGCCGCTCGCGTTTCTTGTCACCACGTCGATTCGCACGCTGCAGGGATCGGCGACCATTGCCATGATCACGGCCGCAGGAGTATTGCAAGGGTTTGCAAATTCCGATTCGCTGCCGTTTCATCCGGTCTATTTGGCGATGGCCATTGGTGCCGGAAGCAAGCCGATTTCGTGGATGACCGACAGCGGGTTTTGGGTGATCACCCGCATGAGTGGGATGACTGAATCCGAGGGACTTCGCGTGATCTCGCCGATGTCGGCAGCGATGGGGATTTCGGCATTGTTTTTTACAATCCTGTTCGCCTATTGCTTTCCGGGCATTAGCTAGCGATCAGATAAATTGTTAGCCTAGAGGTTGCTCCCCAGCTCATCTAAGTTTTCAGTTCCTGCTTCTCGCTCCTTTAACGTTTCTTTGATTATGAATGCTTCCGTTCTTGCTGGCTTTCCCAATAAAAATCCGTCTCTGTACCGACGAATTCATGTGCCATTGGGTGACCCCGCTGCCTGGGTCGACTTGGGGGGGCACACGATTGCCCTGGTCCGCGATCTTGAAATGGATCGAGTCCGCAAACACAGTGGAGTTGATCATGTGACCTGCCCCGCCGAGCACGAGCCCCCGCTTGGGTTGAGTGCGGACCGCGAAACCGCAACCGCGCAAGCGCTGGTTCAAGTGTTGCGATCCAAACGCGTTGAACGCGTCAGGGCAGACCGTTCGTTGCCATTCATTTTTGCCTGGCATCTGCAGCAGGCCGAAATTGAATTAGAGTACGACGAAGATCTCGGTGTGCTCGATCGACGGGTGAAATCGGACCAGGAAATCGAATACCTTCGCAAAGCTCAAGCGGTCACCGAAGAGGTGATGCGAATGATGTGCGAGCGAATCGCCAACGCGAGCGTCAATGCGCAGGGCCAGCTCTACCATGGCGGCGAAGTGTTGACCAGCGAATCGATCCGAAGCCTTGCAGCGCTCGAGTTCATGAAGCGTGGCTTCAGCATGTCGCACGGTGCGATCGTGGCATCGGCACCCGAAGTTGCCGATTGTCATCACAGCGGAACCGGGCCGCTTTTGACCGAGCAGCCGATTATCGTCGACCTGTACCCGCGTGATGAAACAACCTATTACAACGGGGATTGCACGCGGACCGTGGTCAACGGTCAAGTGTCGGAAACCGTCGCGGCAATGCACAATGCGGTCGTCCTCGCTCGAGTCAATTCCGCGAAATTGTTGGTTGCCGGCAATTCCGCGAACGACGTCAATCAAGCAGCTGAAGACGTGTTGAAGCAGCACGGCTACAAGCTTTCACGCGGCAAGATCACGGACGAAGCGAGCATCCAGCATGGTTTGGGGCACGGCATCGGGCTGGATGTTCACGAGCCCATTCTGCTTGACCACGGCGGAGGCGAATTGCTCGAGGGTGAGGTGTTCACGATCGAACCAGGTCTATACGGTCGCAAAGTCGGCGGCGTCCGAGTGGAGGACATGTTGGTTGTCACCGAAGGCCAACCGGAGTGCTTGAACCAGTTGCCCTATGGGCTTGATTGGACGACCTGATTCACTCGCCGTTTTCGGCGTGCAAAACCTTGTGACGTAAAAAATTTGACCTAGCGAGCTCGGGTGGGTATCCTTTGCTTCTCGCGGCAGGGGACGCCTGTTTGCGGTTCGCTCTCAGGTGAAATGTTATGTCGCAATTTGCGTGTCCTGCGTGTCGTCGTGTGCTGAAGTCCAAGCCCGAATTGGCGGGAAAGCAAGTCAAATGCACTTGTGGGCAACAATTTCGCGTCCCCAGCGTCGGCGGATCCGCGGGCGCTGGATCGGGTGCGATTCGTAACGTAGCCGCGACCAACGGTAAATTGACGCAATCGTTCGGGTGCGGCAAACGCTTGGCGGCTCCGCTGTCAGCGCGTGGCAAATCGGTTCGTTGTCCCTGCGGCCAAGTCAACAAGGTGCCGCTCGGGGACGCTCACGCGGGCTCGGTTGCCGTCGCCGCCCCGGTGGTGGCGACTTCTCCGGCACCGACTTCCCCAGCGCCGACTTCTTTGGCCGCGGCTGCCAGCAATGACTGGTTGGACGATCTGCCGGTCCATCCGGCTGCGGCTTTTTCATCGGCCTCAGGCATGGCGATGCAGGCTCATGCGAACCCATACGCCAGTCCAGCTGCAGTGCACCCGGGATCTTATGCATCTCAAACTCCGGCCAGCGCGACCGCCAATTCGCACCTTGCCGAGGCGCAGCGGCAGATTGCCAAAGATCGCCGAAACGGAAGTAGCGGCGACCGCGGTGGCAGCTCGTTTTTTAGCGGCGGTACGATGGGCGGGCTGTTGATGATGATCATCGCGTTGGTCTGGTTTTTTGGTGGGCTCGCCGCAGGCGTGATCTTCTTTTACCCACCTGTCTTGTTTGTGCTGGGCTTTATCGCGTTAATCAAAGCCGCGATGGGCGATGATTGATTTGCGATGATTGACCTGTCTGTAGGGCAGTCATTCAGTAAAGCACCACGGGGGCTGTTGAAATCGGGCATCCGTTGACGTGATCACGCTTCCTCGCCTTGTCGAGAATAGTCTTGACCGATCGGTCTATACCCGTATAGTGAATGGGGCCCGCAAATTGGCTTTGGCGGGACAAGGAGCCGAGCATGCGAGCGAGACGCGAGGTTCCTCCCTTTTTTTACCCTGGTTTTGACCGACCAGTCAAATTGATTTGGAGATAGAAGCGATGACCGATTTTGCAGTGCACTCGATCGAAGACGCTGGTGAGAGCAAGCCTCTTTTGGAAAAAAGCAAGAAGGCGTACGGATTTGTACCGAACTTGCATGCGGTAATGGCGGAATCGCCGGCGCTGCTGGAAGCGTACCGAACGGTTGCCGAGATTTTTGACAACAAGACGAATTTGAGTCCAACTGAGCGCCAGATCATTGCCATGACCAACAATCGGCTCAACGGATGCACGTACTGCATGGCCGCTCACACGTCGATCATGCAGGGATTGAATATCGACGAAGACGTGATCACCTCGCTTCGCGAAGGCACTCCGATCGCGGATCCCAAGCTCGAAGCCCTGCGGGTTTATGCCGAGAAGGTCAACCTCAGTCGTGGTTGGCCCGACGAAAGTGACGTCGAAGCCCTATTGGCCGCTGGCTACACGAAGCAAACGGTTTTCGATGTGATTGTCGGCACCGCGTACAAGGTATTGTCGAACTACACCAATCACGTTGCGCAAACGCCGCTTGATAAAGCGTTTGCCAAGAACCAGTGGAGTGCCGACGCGCAACCCGCCAATTGAACACGGGGTAGCATCGCAAAAATCGACAAGCGTTTCGGCCGAGGCTGATCGCGGCCGCAATGACGTCCAAGTCGATTGAATCAGCCTTGGTTCAATCCGAAGCGAACCAAAATTGGGAAAGCTGTTTTTTTCAAAAATGTCGAGCGTGTGTGTCGGATGCAAGACGGCTTTCCTCATTGAACCAGAACCATTGGGACCACGTCCCAATCGCGGTGGCCCAAGTCTTTCGTTCATGGAAGGCCGATTTTGGCACGAGGGTTCGACGATTCACACTTACTCGCACGAAAGAATGGCATGAAATTTAAAATTGCATTACTGGCTCTTGCTTTATTGGCTTTGGAATTTACCGGTAATGGCACGTCGGCGCAAGTTGCCGTTGCTGATGAAGGCGTCGAGCATCAAGCTAAATCAGAGTCAGTCATGCCTCGGCCCAAGGTGATCATCTTTGATGTGAACGAAACGCTACTTGATCTTGCTCCGCTGAAAACATCCGTTGGAAAAGCGCTCGGCGGCCGCGAAGATCTATTGCCGCTGTGGTTCTCGACGATGCTTCATTATTCATTGGTCGAAACGTTGAGCGGCGAGTATCACAGTTTCGGTGAAATCGGCACCGCCGCGCTGATGATGGTTGCGAAAACACAAGGGATTGACCTTGAGTATGATCAAGCCAAAACGGCGATCGTGACACCGCTTCGCTCGCTGCCACCACACCCGGATGTTGTCGCGGGGTTGCAGACGCTCAAGACCGATGGCTACCAAATCGTCAGCCTGACGAATTCGTCCTACATGGGCGTTGCAACTCAATTTCAAAACGCCGGCCTGACCGAATTTTTCGAGAGGCGATACAGCGTCGAGTCCATCAAAAAGTACAAACCGCACCCCGACACTTATCGCATGGTTCTTGCCGATTTGGATGTCGCACCGGAAGACGTGTTGATGGTGGCCGCTCATGCCTGGGACTTGGCTGGAGCCAAGAACGTCGGACTGCAAACCACCTTCATTGCTCGCCCTGGCAAGGCACTCTATCCGAACGTGGCACGTCCCGACTATGTCGTAAGCGATCTACAGGAGCTTGTCGATGTCCTGCAGAAAGCCGATCCATCAGCTCGCGGTGAGTGACACGAAGTAAGCGTCCTACACGCCTTCTTCTCCTCGCCCCCTCGCGTCTCACTCGCCTCGGTTGACGCGAGACATTTCCTTCGCAGCAGTACGGAGCTGGATCGATCGCATGGCCCTGGACCACTCGCAAGGCACGCGTTGCCGCGTGTTTTGCGAATTGGCATGGCAATTGCTTCATTGGCCTATCATCAAAACATCGAACCCAAAAACATGGTGTAGATGGAAGGAGGGTAAAGTCATGCCAGATGGAAAACGCAAACGACGACACAGTCAGAATCGTGCGAAACGAGCGTGGTACGCATACTATCGCGCCTTGCGATTTAATCATCGATTCGGCTTGGTAGCCTGAATGCCGCGAGCCTTAATGTCGTGACTTTACTGGGCTGCCGTTTTGGTGGTACTCGCTGCGATGATCGGCTCCGCAGCCGATCATTCCAAAATTCGCTCGAAATTTTTGGGGCTTCATCAACTTAGCATCGACTCAGCAAATCTTGATCGGTTCACTGTGACGCTGTGAAGCCTTTTTTGTAGCTACCTTCACCAGAAGGTGGTGAATCACCTGTTCTTGTAGCTACCTTCGCCAGAAGGTGGTGATTTGCTCGTCCGTGATCAAACTGATCGTTGAACAAGTCCATCGGTCATCAAAATCGCGTCGGCGAGAATGGGGCCGCATCGATGTGGGGCGGTTGTTCGGTAACCAGTTCTGTGATCAGTCGTCCCGTGCTTGGTGCTAAGCTCAAACCCAGCATGTTGTGCCCGGTCGCCAGAAACGCGTTGTCCAAATTGGGCGTAGCACCGATGATCGGCAGACTGTCCCACGTCATTGGTCGCCAACCGTACCAGGTTTCTTTTGCTTCGCCATCGACCGAAGCCACCAGGTACGGACGGGCCGAGTCACGAAGTTGGTTGATGCGTTGGCTGCGGATCGAAGTGTCGTAGCCAGCAAACTCCATCATCGATCCAAGACGTAGTCCGGTTTCGAAAGGCGAAACGCCCACTTTGTGTTCTGGAAACAGGATCGGATGCGTGGGCAGATTCTCGACTCGGTTCATGGTCACCGAGTAGCCTTTTCCTGGTTCGATGGGAATCGAACAGTGCAGTTCATTCGACCAACGTGTGCTCCATGCCCCCATCGCGAACACATAATGATCCGCTTGCAATTCGCCATGCGTTGTCGAAAGGTGGGAGATGTGTCCCGCGGATTTGTCCACGTGGGTGAGCTCGCAGTGTTCGATAAACTGCACTCCGTTGGCACGTAAGCGATCGGCCCATTGTTGGTTCAATCGGTCCGGTCGAACCGAGGTGTCTTTGGGGTAGTGAAACGCGCCGGCGAGTCCCGATTTCAATCCTGGCTCGAATTCAGGAAGCTGGTCGCCTTCGATTCGATTTGCTGACACACCAAAGTGTTCGGTCAGCATCTTGTCGTTTTTGGCAAACGCATCCATGCCACGCTGCGTTTGCAAGACATACAGCAGTCCGTTCTCTTTCCATTCACAGTCGAGTGATTCTTGTTGAACCAGATTTTGATATTCGTCCATCGACGCGTCGAGGATCATCTGCAGGTGTTTCCCTGCAGTGAGGACTTGGCGGTGATTGCAGCGACGAGCAAATTGCCACATCCAATTCCACATCGCCGGGCTTAATCGCGGCTTCACCCGAAACGCGGCTTGCGGGTTAAACAGCGACTTTAAAGCGACGGCAAACGCGCCAGGTTCGGTCAACGGCGGCACGTGGCTCGGACAGATGTATCCGCAATTTCCATGCGAGCAGGCCGACGCAACCGTGCCGCGGTCAATGACCGTGACTTTCAATCCTGCCTTGTTTAGATAGTGAGCACAGGCGATTCCGATGGTTCCTGCGCCGACGACGATCACCGACCCTCCGTATGCGTTGCGGATCATACAAGCCTTTCTTCGGATTCATTTGCGGCGGTGCATCGAATCCCGCTGGTAAACGGATCGAGTGGTTGACGTATCAGGTTGCCTTCGCTGCAGATGAACGCATGCCCCATGACCGTAGGCACGATGTTGTGTTCGTCGATTCGTGCATAGTTGGCGGTGAATCGGCTGCCAATGATGCTTTCTTGGATCCATGGCTGGCCGGGCTGCAGTTTGCCATCTGCGGCCAAGCAAGCGAGTTTCGCGCTGGTACCCGTTCCGCAGGGTGACCGGTCATATTGGCCGCCGGGACAGTACACAAAGTTCCGGCTGTCGGCGTCGGCGGCGTGCGGTGGTCCAAAAAATTCGATGTGGTCAATCTCGGCACCATCGGTGCCGGTGATTCCATTGCGGTGCAGTGCGTTTCGGATGCGGCCCGCTGCGGTGGTCAGCGCGTCGACGTTATCAAGGATCAGTTCGGCAGGGCTTTCGCCAATCAAAAAGAACCAATTGCCACCCCAAGCGACGTCGCCGACCACGGTTCCAATGCCGTCGACTTCCACTTCGACGCCGCGGTGAAGTCGGTAGCTCGGTACGTTCTCGATGGATGCTCGGTTGGGAGTTTGCAAATCAATTTCGATGATCCCCACAGGGGTTTCGAGACGATGGCGTCCGAGATCGATTTTGCCGAGGTAGTGAAGCGCCACGGCAACGCCGACCGCACCGTGGCCGCACATTCCAAGGTAGCCGGCGTTATTAAAAAAAATCACCCCCGCAGCGCACGTTGGATCAGTCGGTTCACACAACAATGCGCCGACGACCGCGTCCCAGCCGCGTGGTTCAAGGATCACGCATTGCCGGAAATCGTCCGCGGACTTGGCAAAGCGAGCCACTCGCTCGGGCAGCGGTCCGTTGCCTAGCTCGGGACCACCATCGTGGATGATCCGCGTCGGTTCGCCTTCGGTGTGAGCGTCGACAAATCCAATCTTGTTCAAGATTCTCTCCCGGACCAGTTGTCCCACCAAGTGCGGAACAGTTTCCATTGGCCTTCGAGGAATGCTCGTTGCGACGTCGACAATGCGTCAGAGGGATTCAGTTGCAGTGCGTATTCCGGGCTGCCTTCTAAAACCATTAGATATTTGTAATGAAGGACCAAGTCCGGTCCATCATCAAACTTCGCCAACACGGCAAGCGCGTTATCGAGTTCTTCGGCGAGTCGTCGTGCTTGGACGTCGCCTGCGGCGGCTTGTTGGCACAGTTCGACCAATCGCAAGATCGGGCCTGGCAGCGCGTTGCCGACGCCGGTGATCGCGCCGGCGGCGCCACAGCGAACAAAACCGTGGAAGACTTGCGTGTCCACGCCAACCATCAGCGTCAGATCGGGATCGCCGCTGGTGATGTGTTCGGCGGCATAGCTAAGTGAGGCGGCTCCGCCAAATTCCTTGAATCCGACGAGGTTAGAAAACTCGGCGCGTAAGTCAAAAAACAGATCGGCCTTGGTTTCAAACCCATAATACGGGCTGTTGTAAATGACCGATGGGATGCCCTCGCCTGCCTTCAAAATACCGGCAAAGTGAGCACGCTGGGCCGCCGGCGAGGTGCCCCGGGAAAGCACGCGTGGAATGACCATCAACCCCGCCGCACCGACTTGCTTGGCGTGGGCTGCGTGTTCGGCAGCAAGCTGAGGATTCTGGGCGCCGGTTCCGACGACGACGGGAACGCCTGCTTCGGCAAGCAGTCGAACGCCCTCTTGACGCTGTGCATCGGTCAACAGCGGCCAATCGCCCATCGACCCGCAATAAACCACCGCGCTCATCCCCAAGTCGATGAGTTCACGACCTTTGCGAACAAGTGCATCAAAGTCGGGTTTGCGATCGGCATTGCAGGGGGTCATCAACGCAGGTATGCAACCACGAAAAATTGTTGATCGATCAGGCACGCATCTCTCCAGTAAATTTTTTTTGAGGACGCCGCGAGGCGTTCAGTGGGATTCAAATAATGACGGGGGTGGCTATCAAGTCAGTGGCTTCAGCCATCAGGCGAAGCCGACGCTCTAGGATAGGAACGCCAGCCTTGATTTGCTTGGCGTATTTCGTCTGCGAATATAACGATTCGCGCATAGTATGTAGACACGACAAACCAGCGGTCGCTACGACTCGCGGGTGTAGACACCGTTGACCATTCGCATGATGCAACGCGGATTGGCGTCTTGTAGTTCGGGGGGCAAGTGATCGTTCGGGAAATCTTGGAAGCACAGTGGGCGAGTAAAACGCTTGATCGCTGCTGGCCCGATCGACGTGAAGTGAGCATCGCTGGTCGCGGGATAGGGGCCGCCATGGACCATCGCGTGGCAAACTTCGATGCCAGTGGGGAAACCGTTGAAAATCAATCGGCCCACTTTGGTTTCAAGCGATCGAATCAGCGATGGATGCTCGGATAATTCGCTGTCACTGCCATGCAGCGTGGCGGTCAGTTGTCCTTCAATGGCTTGTGCAACTTCGACCATTTCGTCTGCGTTTTCGTAACGAACAATCGTCGAACAGGGGCCAAAAATCTCTTCCATGAGCGAACGCTCGCGTCGGAGTGTCGCAACGTCGGTCACCGCGATGGTGCAGCACGCTTGATCGCTCGGTCCTTCGGTCTGTGATAGCAGCTGCACACCGCTGGTTTCCTTGATGCGGGCAACTCCCTTGTTGAACGCATCGTGGATCCCCGCATGCAGCATCGTTCCTGGTGCCGCCGCGGCGGCATTCGCTGCAATCAATTGGATTAATCGGTCGCCTTGTTCGCCGCTGGGGATCAGGATCAAACCGGGGTTGGTGCAAAATTGGCCCACGCCCATCGTCAACGAACCAATAAACGCTTGGGCAATTTGTTCCGCGCGTTCTTCGATCGCGCCGGGCAAGACAAAAACGGGATTGATGCTGCCCATTTCCGCATACACGGGAATGGGATTGCGTCGGCGGTTTGCGGTGTCAAACAACGCTCGGCCGCCTGCGATCGAGCCCGTGAACGCCACCGCTGCGGTCGCCGGATGTTCGACCAGGGCGTGTCCGACTTCGTGAGACTGTCCTTGCAGCAACGAAAAAATTCCGGCAGGCAAACCAGTCGCTTTGACAGCATCGGCGATGATGTTGCCAATCATTTCGCAGGTCCCGGGATGGGCCGGATGCGCTTTGCAGACGACCGGACATCCTGCGGCAAAGGCCGTGGTGGTATCGGTTCCGGCGACCGAAATCGCCAACGGAAAGTTGCTGGCTCCGAAAACAACCACGGGGCCGATGCTGATCAGCATGCTGCGAACATCGGGTTTCGGAGCAGGAGTGCGGTCGGCGTCGCCGTGGTCGATTTTGGCTTCGACCCACGACCCCTCGCGAATCATTTCGGCGAACATGCGGGTCTGGTTGACCGTTCTCGCTCGTTCTCCGACCAGCCGATTCATCGGAAGAGCGGTTTCCGCGTGGCAGCGGTCCAGAAGCTCTTGCCCCGCGTCCATCAACCCGTCGGCAATCGCTTCGAGCAGTTTTGCACGGGTTTCGTAGGAAGTGTTCGAGAAAAATTCCGCCGACTCGCTCGCCAGCGTCATCGCGCGATCGACTTCTTCGCCGTTTGCTTCATGAAAGGGGGGATCCAGCGGCGTACCTGTGCCAGGGTTGGTGGCAACAAACGTTTTGGCGTTCGTGGCAGACCCCTCGGCACCGATCAGCTGTTTCCCTTGGATGCGTGCAGTTGGCATGTTTATGGTTGTCATGTCTAGAGGACGTTTGTGTTCAATTCGCTACGCTAGTTATACTTCCAAATCGCGCATCGTTGATTGCCAGTGTGTAAAGCAACCGCTGGAAAATGCGCATAGTTTCGCAATAGGGTGTGGGCGATGATTGCTGAAGTTTTAAGTCAGTTGGGAGAACCGTTCACGGGCGAGGAGTTGTTCGACCATCTCTCGGATTGTGTGTTCTTTATCAAAAATACCGAGGGGCAGTATCTGGTGGTCAACAAAACGCTGGTGGATCGTTGCGGGGTCCAGAGCAAGCAAGATCTGATCGGACGTACCGCCGAGCAATTGCTGCGTGCTCCGCTGGGAGCTCGGTTTACGGACCAAGACCAGCGGGTGCTTCGCACAGGGAAGCCGTTATTGTCCCAATTGGAACTGCACGTCTATCCGTCCGGGGCGGTCGGGTGGTGCATGACCACAAAATTGCCGTTAAAGAAGCCTAGTGGTGCGGTGGTGGGGCTTGTCGGGGTGTCGCAGGACCTCCGTGTGCCAAATAACGAAGCGGAAGAGTACAGCCAGATCGCCGCGGCACTGAAGCATGCAAAAGAAAACCTATCGGCGCCGCCTTCGGTGGCAGCGTTGGCATCGATTGCGGGTATGTCGCGGTATCAGCTCGATCGACGGATGCGCCGAATTTTTGGGATCACGGCCGGGCAATGGTTGATGAAGGCGCGGATCGACTTGGCCGAAGGTCTGCTGGCGGAAACGAACACTCCGATCGCCGCGGTTGCGTTAGAGGCTGGCTATTCCGATCAAAGTGCGTTCACGCGTCAGTTTCGTATGACCACGGGCCTCTCTCCGCGTGAATATCGCGTGGCAAGATCGTCGAAAGAATAACATCGCGGACGGTGGCCTGGTGCTAGAACGCGGTTTTAGGGTCTAGGTTCTGTTTAGGATCTAGGTCCTGCCTTCGGCGATGTCGATCAGTACGTTCATTGCTTCGGCGGCACGTTCGCTCGGTACAAAGAGGTGATCGTGAAAGTAGGCTGAGATTGCATTCACGCTGATGCCTCGCTGGGCGAGTTTATCGGTCACCACAGCCAAAAATCCAACGGCTTCGAGGCTGGAGTGGACTTTCAAGGTGATCATTCTGCATGGAAACGCGAAGTCGAGTCCCTTGGTTTCGGCTTCATCTTTCGCCAGGATCAGCGTCAGGCCTTCTGGTTCAAGGAATTGACCGATCGCGGAAAGACGCAGCTTTGATGCGGCTTCCGAGGGCATGCTGCAAAACACGAACTCGCCCGTCTGCAATTCGGGCTTCATCTTTTTCAGCAAGGTTTGCAGGTGAGTTTCGCCGTTCATCGGAAATACAGGGAAGGAGTTTGCCGGCAGAGCATGACACGACTAGGAAATCAAACGCATGGCTTGCTTGGCGATTTGCTGCAGCGCGGCTTTGTCGAAACTGCCACGGCCCATCACTCGCATGCCCACCACCATTGCAAACAGTGCTCGGGCAGTGGGACGCGGCGAGACGGTTGTGGGGATTTGGTTTCGCTTTTGACCTAGCTTGATTTGTCGCTCAAAGAATTGAGTGAACTCCTTCAGCGCCGACGATACGATCGCTTGCGCTTGTTCGTCATGGTCGTGCAGCGTCAGCGACGTATTGATCAAGAAGCATCCCTTTTTCTGAGGGTCTTCGAGCGACTGCTGCACAATGGCATCAAACAAGACAGAGAACGCCTTCAGCGGATCATCGATCGCTTCGAGCTGCTTTATCATGCCGCATCGCTGCTCGGTGTCATACTTCAGCAGCGATCTGGCAAACAGTTCCTGCTTGCCAGTAAACGCGTTGTAGAGACTGCCGCGTTGAATTCCGGTCGCCGTCGTCAGATCCGAAATGGAGGTGGCTGTGTACCCCTTTTCCCAAAAAACGTGCATCGCTTTATCGATGACATCTTTTTCGTCGAATGATTTTTCCCACGGCATCGAGAGCTTGTTCCTTGGTGAAGTTGACAGCACCGATTGTAGCTTGTTTGTACCTATCGGTCAAATTGACTCGGGGAGCCAGCGGCAATCGACTGGACCAGAGTCTGCTCGCCGCATTTCGCTGCCTGCTTTGCAAGCCGATCTATTTTTCTTTGCTCGGAAACGGTCTGAGCCCAAGAAGCATCTCCGCCCGCTCGCTAAGCGGTTTTGCGGTACATTGCGGGTCGGTGTATTCAGCGAGCTGGCTGGCGACAAGAGCGTAGACGGTTTGGCGATCGAGGCTGGTGTCGATTTCAATGCACTTTTGCAGGCTTTTGAATAATTCGACGGTCGGCAGCGTCTCGGCTTTGTAGGTGTCAAATCGAAGTTTCAAGCTGTCGACATTGTCGTCACTTCTGCCGCTGTACTTGGCACGCGCTAAGACGCGTTTTTCCAAGACGGCGTAAGGGCACTCAAAGTACAGCATCTTGGGCAATTCCGAATCACGGCCAAAGATCTCGTACCACGCTTCGAGGTTCGCTAGTGAGCGGGGGAAGCCATCAAGCAGAAAATTGATCTTTCCCGTCGTTCGTGTCACCCGCTCCATCGCGTCTTTGAGCAGCGTGACAATGATTTCGTTGGGGACCAATTGGCCAGCCGTGATGAATTTGTCGATGATCGCCGCAGTCGGCCCGCCGGACTGTTGCTCGTCGCGGAGCAGGTCGCCGGTGGAAAGGTGAGTCCATCCGAGCTGCGATTCGGCTAGCTCGCACATCGTCCCTTTGCCGGCGCCGGGGCCACCGAGGACGAAGACGACATTTGGTTTGGGACAGGGCTGTCGCGGGTCGAAGTGATGCAGAACCAGTTTGGGGGCGGGGGCGACCCCTTTTTTGTAAACGTGCCATTCGCGATCGGTTGGCGGCAGATCATCATCGCATGTCATGTCGTAGGCGAGATGCCCATCGAGCCGGCAAATTCTCCAGGATCGGTAGCTATTGGAATAAGAGATTGCAGGGCTGCGAGCCGATTTTCCGTCCGCACGGTCCCAGGCCATCTTGCCGTTCCAATAGCCGAGGCTGGAAACGGTACCCGATTCCGATTTAGTCGGAGGGGCCGTCGACGGGACAAAAAGTCCGTCCACTTCGGGAAGTCCCGCTCCAGAAACTTCAATATAGAAGGTGTTCGGTGGGCATTGGTTGGTTTCAGCCATGGTCTTTTCCGACGATTGAATGACGGCATTGCAAGAGAGCGTTCGCTCTGATCATAACCTTTCTTGACTTGTGGCGGATCCATCGCCGTATCGGCCACCATCGACCCACGCTGTCGTCATGGCGATGGTTGCCCGCTACGCTGGCGTGTTACTGGAGGGATCTCCGATGACAACCAAGTCAAAAAAACGATTTTCTTTGCGCCCCTTCGCCATTTTTTCAGTGCCAGTCAAACGTTGGGGCACGCGCGGCCGGTTGGCCCGCGTGTTCATGGTATGCTGATGACGCGTAGCCCGTTAGAATGAAACCGCTAGACGTCGAAAGCCGCTAGAGGTGGAGCGAACCAACAGGGAAAGACAGTTCGAGGGTGCAAAATTTCCTCGAAACCCGCGGTCATCCGATTTTCCGCATCTTATTTCAATCTCGTTTGATACACGGTAGGCACATGGGACTCTTTGACAAGCTTCGTGGCGAACTGATCGACATCATCGAATGGATCGATGATTCCAACCACACCTTGGTTTGGCGGTTCCCTCGCTACAACAATGAAATCAAAAATGGGGCTCATCTGATCGTCCGTCCTGGGCAAGTCGCGGTGTTGGTGCACGATGGCGAGATCGCGGACTTGTATCAGCCGGGGCATTACGAGTTGACGACTCAAAACATGCCGATCATGACGACGTTGGCAAGTTGGAAATATGGATTCGAAAGTCCATTCAAAGCCGAAGTCTATTTTGTTAGCACTCGGCAAATCACCGATCTGAAATGGGGGACACCTAACCCGATCATGATGCGGGATTCCGAGTTCGGGCCGATTCGGATTCGAGCCTTTGGAACCTATGCGCTCAAAGCGATCGAACCCAAAGCGTTGCTTCGCGAGATTGTTGGTACCGATGGTGATTTCCAATCGGACGAGATCACCGGGCTGCTGCGTTCGATGATCACGTCGTCGTTTTCCGATGTGATCGGCAAACTAAACATCCCCGCACTCGATCTTGCGTCGCGTTACCAAGAGATTGCCGCGGCGGTGCGAGCCGAGGTGGTAGAGCAGATCGACGATGAGTATGGACTCGATTGTCCCCAGTTGATTGTCGTCAATATTTCGCTTCCCGAAGCGGTCGAAAAAGCGCTCGACACGCGTACCAGTATGGGCGTGATCGGCGATATGAATCGTTTCCAGCAGTACCAGATGGGACAAGCGATGACGGCTGCCGCAGAAAACCCAGGCGGCGGAGGTGCTGCCGAGGGAATGGGGTTGGGGATGGGGTTCGCCATGGCCAACCGCATGATGCCGCAAATGGGTGCTGCCGCACCCGCGGCCGGCGGTGCTCCACCGCCGCCGCCTCCATCGGTCGCGTGGCATATCGCGGTGAACGGAGAAACCCGCGGCCCGTTTACGATGCAACAGATGGCCGCGGGGGTCAGCAGTGGCGAAGTGAAAGCCGACACTGCGGTTTGGTCCGCAGGCATGCAAGCTTGGGCGGCGGCATCGACGGTGCCTCAATTAGCGAGCCTCTTTGCTGCGGCAACCCCGCCACCTCCACCGCCGCCAGCCTAGGGCCGCCGGGTCTTGTGAGCGTGGGCGATAAGGCACCGGGTAACGCGAGAATTTGATTTACAACCGCCGCCGCACATGCCCAATGCCATCTACTTTAGTAGCGATGCGGCGCAAGCCGCCCGGTTGCGGCGAGTAAAATGTTCGATCTTTAACGGGCGGCTCGCGCCGCACCGCTATAAAAAACACCCCGTTTGGGACGAAAGTAGATGGCATTGGCCGCAAGCCGTCCCGCAGTCGCAAGCAAAACGTCCAAACGAGACCGAAGGGCTCACGTCCTTCCGCTAACAAGAAACCATCACTGATTCGCAACATGAAAACCGCAGCGCACGACGTGCCATCCATTCCGAAGTTCGATCAACCGCTTGCCGTGTCGGCACGGGTGGGGACCGAGTGGATCGTGGATGCGTATGGATGCAGCGAGGCGGCGTTGCGAAATCTTGAAATCGTCGGGGGCATTTGCCGCGATGTGGTTGCCGAACTCGGGTTGCGAGTCGTCGGCGAGCCACAGCAGCATGCCTTTCCTGGCCACGGCGGCGTCACGGCGATGTACATGCTTAGCGAATCGCATCTCGCTTGCCATACCTATCCCGAGCATCGCTTGGCTACCTTTAATCTGTATTGCTGCAGCGATCGCCCGGCATGGGATTGGAAACAGCAATTGGCGACGCGTCTGCATGCTAGCGAGGTGGTGCTGCGAAAGGTCGTGCGAGGTAACCATGCGGCGGATCCAGCGAGGACCACCCATCGCTGCGATCACGCTGCCAATGATGTCGTCAGTGACAATGTACAGCGAGAGCAGGGATGAAGCATCGCAGCGCAGCATGTCCATCGTGTGGTGGCCCCGTCGAATTCAAAACCGGTTCATCGCTGGTCACGATTTGTGACTTTTGTCAAACCGCCGTAGCGCGAGGCGACAAAGAGGTTGCAGATTTCGGCAAGGTTGCCGACGTGGGTGAAACCAACTCGGGACTGCGTCTTGGATTATCAGGAACATTCAATAAACGCGGATTCTATATTTCGGGTCGCGTCCGTTATTCGCATCCCGCCGGTGGCATTTGGGACGAATGGTATTTGGTGTTCCCAGGCGAAAAGTGGGGATGGTTGACCGAGGCGCAAGGCAAGTTTTACTTGATGTTCGAACGCGAACTCACAAGCAAAATCAAATTGCCTGAATACGATTCGCTGACGCTCGGCGGTCAGGTGGAACTTGGACGCAGCCAGTTTTCGGTTCGCGAGAAAGGGATTGCGTCGGTGGCGGCTGCCGAAGGCGAAATTCCGTGGGCGGTGCATCCCGGCGCCGACCACAAGTTCGTTGATTTGCAAGGACTCGAAGGGACGTTTGCAACGCTCGAATATGGCGAGCGAACGAGCGTGTATATCGGCAAAGAAATCTTGTTGGCCGATTTGGGCGTCGACACCAGCGGAGCCGATCCGGAAAGCGAAAAATTGCCGGTTGCGGCGCTGCAGTTGAACTGCCCGCATTGTGGTGGAACGTTGTTGCTGCGGACGCCCGATGAGACCGAGCGTGTGACCTGCCAAAATTGCCATTCGCTGCTGGATGCCAATCACGGCAAACTTGCCTACCTGCAAACGCTAAAGGCCAAAGAGATCTATCCAGTCGTTCCGATTGGCAGCGAGGGCAAGTTCTTTGGCGACCAATACACCGTGATTGGAATCATGGAACGCTTTGCCTTGTACGAAGGCAAAACGTATCCATGGACCGAGTACTTGCTGCACAATCACAAACTCGGGTTCCGTTGGTTGGTGGAAAACCAGAACCATTGGTCGTTCGTCGAGCCCGCGTCGTACATGGGGAGTACGTTTGGAAACCGTGTGACTTACAATGGCGATTCGTATCGCATTTTCGATCGCGGAACGGCGTATGTGCGGTACGTGGTGGGCGAGTTTTATTGGCGAGTCACGGTGGGCGATGCGGTGCAAACGGCGGACTACATCTCGCCGCCGAAGATGTTGTCGATCGAAGAATCAAAAACTAAATCGTCCGAGGAACGCAACGTCTCGCAGGGCACCTACTTGTACGCTGAACAGATCGAAGCGGCATTTGGAATCTCTGGGGTTCGGCGTCCTTGGGGCGTGGGGCCGATGCAGCCAGGTCCGAAATTAGGGAAATCGTTCTATCTGAGCTGGGCTGGCTTTCTGGGACTGATCCTGTTGGTCCAACTTGTGTTCATCATGCGTGCCGATGGTTGGATGACGTTTTATGCGATGTTGTTTGTTTCGTTGCCAATCATTGCGTTCCACTTTTATGCCCACAACTTTGAGCGGCAACGCTGGTCCGAAAGCGATTACAACCCCTACGCCAGCAGCGATTAAGCAAAGCATTTAAATAAACGAAGGCTCACAAAACTCGGTGGAATCGGCTCGTTTGCCAAAGAGAATGGATTATGAAAAAAGTAATGCTCATCATTTACCTCAGTTTTGGAATGAGCGTTTGCGCATGGTATTCGGTTGCGGCGGCTAAAGGTTGGCAGGCGCCCAACCTTGGATTTGTAGATGGGTTTGCGGCCGGGCGAGTGTCCGGCGGCGGCTATGGTCGATCGTACGGTGGTTCTTGGGGAGGCGGGAAATAGTGTTGGGAATTCAAATGAGTATGCATTCGTTGTTGTTGGTCACCGCGCAAGCGGCGGAGAGTTCGATGAATTTATTAGGAGTTCACCTCGTCGCTGCGATTTTGTTCGCAGTCGTCGGGATCTTGGTTTTGTTCGCGTCGTTGTGGATCATGGAAAAGTTGACTCCATTTTCGATCGTCAAGGAAATCGAAGAGGACCACAATCAAGCGTTGGCGACGATCGTCGGTGCGATTGTGTTGGGGATTTCGGTGATCATTGCCGCCGCGATTCTGGGTTAAACAACGTCGATGAATCGTGCTCCGCTCGCCTTGCTGTATCTCAACGTGCTCGTCATTGCGACCTGCGGGCTGATCTACGAATTGCTTGCCGGGACGCTGGCCAGCTACTTGTTGGGCGATTCGGTCACTCAGTTTTCGCTGGTGATTGGCGTCTACTTGTCGGCGCTTGGGATCGGATCGTGGTTGTCGCAGTACATCGAAGAAAAACTGGCGAAAACGTTTATCGAAGTCGAGCTGGCCCTTGCACTGGTGGGCGGTTTGTCGGCTCCGTTTTTGTTTGTCGCGTTTGCATGGATCGAGTGGTTTCGAGTCTCGCTGTTTGGGCTTGTGCTTCTGATTGGCACCTTGGTCGGGCTCGAACTGCCGCTACTGATGCGGATTTTGAAAGAACATCTCGATTTCAGCGACCTGGTTTCTCGTGTGCTGACGTTTGATTACATCGGTGCGCTGCTTGCCTCGCTGTTGTTTCCGATCTTGTTGGTGCCGCAATTAGGTTTGGTGCGAACCTCGCTGCTATTTGGCATCTTGAACGCACTGGTCGGTTTATGGGGCACCTATTTGCTGCGGCCGATTTTAAGCAGCAAAGGACTCGGGGGGCTGCGTGGACGCGCGGTCTTGGTGGTGGGGCTTTTGGTCGTCGGATTCATCAAGGCGGATTCGTTGACCACGATCGCCGAGGAAAGGATGTTGTCGCATCCGATTGTCTACGCCAAACAAACGCCTTACCAACGAATCGTTGTCACGCAGAACCAACAAGGGTTTCAGCTGCATTTGAATGGGCATTTGCAGTTTAATTCGGCCGACGAATACCGCTATCACGAAGCCTTGGTGCACCCGGTCATGTCGGCGGCGGTGGATCCGAAACATGTGCTCGTGCTCGGCGGCGGCGACGGACTGGCGGTTCGCGAAATTCTCAAATACCCGTCCGTTGAAACGGTAACGCTGGTCGATATTGATCCGGAAATCACCTCGCTTGCCAAAACGTTTGGTTTGATGGTCGATTTGAATCGAGGTGCGTTGCTCGATCCGCGAGTCACGGTCATCAATCAAGATGCATTCATCTGGGTACGCGACACGAAACAACAATTTGATGTCGCGGTCATCGACTTTCCCGACCCCAGCGGCTATTCGGTGGGGAAATTGTACACAAGTCGATTTTTTCAAATGTTGAAACAACATCTGAGCGATTCGGCTCGGATTAGCATCCAGTGCACCTCGCCGTTGGTCGCGCCGAATTCGTATTGGTGCGTTCTCAACACGCTCAAAGCAACGGGGTTTGATGCGATTCCGTATTGCGCGTCGGTTCCTTCGTTTGGTGTTTGGGGATTCGCCTATGCCACGATGACGCCGTCCGACGGGGCTCCGGCCGAGTTGTCCGATGCGGTGGGCGAGCTGCGGTTTCTGAATCCATCGCAGTTCAAGGCGATGTTTGATTTGCCATCGGATATCCAGCCGATGCAAACCGAGTTGAACCGATTGAACAATCAGGCGCTTGTGCGTTATTACGACCAAGAATGGAGTCGCAGCGAGTGAGCGATTCGCCCCCGATGTTAAATCGTCGCGATCTGATGACGCTGTTGCTTGGATCCGGTGTCGCCGCAACGGTTGGATGTTCTCGGCAATCGCTGCCACCGGAGGGCGAATTGCTGAGTCCCGACCTCTCGGTGGGGCACCGCATTCGTGACGGATGGCGCCCGGTTTTTGATCCGAGTGCCAGCGAGCATGTGGACGTGTTGATCGTGGGGGGCGGTATCGCGGGGCTGTCGACGGCTTGGCGTTTGAAGCAAGCGGGGTTCGAGGATTTTCGTCTGCTTGAAATTGAAAAGGTCTTTGGTGGCACGTCACGCAGCGGACAAACCCCAGCGTTCGAGTTCCCCTGGGGAGCCCACTATGTGCCCGCGCCGATGAAAGAGAATCGGGCGTTGCTGACGCTGCTCGAAGAGATGAGCGTGGTGGTGGGCAAAAACGATGACGGTTCACCACAAGTCGCGGAGCAGTACCTGTGCCGCGACCCCGAAGAACGTGTGTTCGTCGACGGTGAATGGATCGAGGGACTGTATCCCTATTCGGGTGCGTCTGCCGAGGATCTGCATCAGCTAAAGAGGTTCCAGGCCGAAATCGACGCCTGGGTTGCCCGCCGCGACGATCAAGGCCGAAGGATGTTTGCGATTCCTATCGCGACGGCATCCGATGGTGATGTGATTAGATCGTTGGATCAAATTTCGATGCAGCAGTGGATGGACGAGCATGATTTTTCGTCGCCGCGATTGCGATGGCTCGTTGATTATTCGTGCCGCGATGACTATGGATTGACGACCGATCAGACGAGTGCATGGGCCGGAATTTTCTATTTCGCGTCGCGAGCACAAACGACCAGCACATCGACTCAGGATGTGATGACGTGGCCAGAGGGAAACGGTCGCTTTGTCAAGCATTTTGTCAATCGCGTGCAGGATCATCTGCGACCTGCAACCGCCGTTTGTGACATCCAGCTCGATCCAGCGGAGAACGACGCCGCGAAGATCACCGCGTGGGACAGCGTCGCGGATCACAGCGTCAACTACGATGCCGAGCACGTTGTCTTTGCTGCTCCGCAATTTTTGGCACCCTATTTGATCCGCGATTTTCAGCGGATCGCCGATCGATCGACTCGGTCCTTTTGGTACGGTTCATGGGTGGTGGCGAATGTTCATCTGCGTGACCGTCCACAAGAAGACGGCATGCCGATGTGCTGGGACAATGTGATCTACGAAAGTAAGTCGCTCGGCTACGTGACGTCGACCCATCAAACGGGACTCGATCACGGGGCCACTGTGTTGACGTGGTACTATCCGCTGACGCAGCACGAAGGCAAGCTTTCACGCCAACAGTTGCTGGGGATGACATGGTCCGATTGGGCCGAGATTGTGATGGCCGACTTGTCGCGTCCGCATCCCGAGATCGCTTCGTTGATCGCTCGCATCGATATCATGCGGTGGGGGCATGCGATGATCCAGCCTCGGCCTGGGTTTGTATTCAGTGATGACCGGCGACAGGCGTCCAAACCGATCGGCAACCTGCATTTCGCCGGGACCGATCTCAGTGGGGTCGCATTGATGGAAGAGGCTTTTTATCACGGCGTGCGGGCGGCCGAAGAAGTGCTGGCCAAACAAAACCATCCTTTCGAGTCGCTATTGTAAGGTGATGGTCACGGTGTCCGAACAAGCGAGCGGCGAATCGATCCCTTGGCTATTTTCGCCGCGGGTGGATTTGCTTGCGTTCTTGGGCAGCGCCCTGATTGCGTTTGCGCTATTGGCGATTGGCATTCCGTTCGGTTGGTTGCATTCGGACACGCCTGAGTGGGCCTGGATCGTGGCGATCTTGTTGATTGATGTCGCCCATGTCTACGCCACAGGGTTTCGCGTCTATTTTGATCGTGCCGAACTGCGTCGTCGTCCCTGGTTGTATGGGTTAACACCGGTGTTGGCGTTTGTCATAAGCTGGGCCATTTACAGCGAAAGCGTCGTGGGGTTTTGGCGAGCACTTGCGTATTTGGCGGTGTTCCACTTCATTCGTCAACAATACGGCTGGGTCGCACTGTATCGGTCTCGCGGGGGCGAGACGAGCCGGATCGGGTGGTGGATCGACGCCAGCGCCATTTATCTCGCGACGATCTATCCGCTGGTTTATTGGCACACGCATCTACCTCGCCGTTTTTGGTGGTTTCGTGAAGGTGACTTCGCCACGATTTCGGTTGACATTGCGATCGGGATCGCGCCGTTGTATTGGGCGTCGCTGATCGCGTATGCGGCGCGTTCGATCTTCCGTGGGGTCGTCAAAGGCCAATTTTCGCCGGGGAAGGATATCGTGGTTTTTTCGACCGCGCTGTGCTGGTATGTAGGCATCATCGCATTGAATTCCGATTACGCATTCACCGTGACCAACGTGATCATCCACGGCGTGCCCTACATGGTGCTGGTTTATTGGTACCGCTGGCGTTCGGCAGATTCGGCCGATGGGCACCCAAAGCGAGCCGCTGCAACGCGAGTGGCCAAGTTCTTGGGGCTCGTGTGGCTGCTGGCTTATGCCGAAGAATTGCTCTGGGACAGCGGGATGTGGCAAGAGCGAACGTGGTTGTGGGGCTCGAGTGTTTTCAGTGCTTTGGGCAACATCGAGGGGATCGATATCGCATTGGTTCCGTTATTGGCCGTGCCACAAATTACCCATTATGTCCTGGACGGATTCATATGGCGACGAAGATCGAGCCGGCGTCTAGCCGAGATGGTCTCCTGAGCGACGTGCCCCACCAGACTACTGCGAAACGTTTTCGGCCGGCGCCATTCTTTTCCCCCACTCCCCACTCCCCACTCCCCACTCCCCACTCCCCACTCCCCACTCCCCACTCCCCACTCCTCACTCCTCACTCCTCACTCCTCACTTTCCCTTCCCCTTTCACCCACCCCGCGTGCTTGCTTTGCCTACGTGACATGCTTATTGTAATGGCACTGAATCTTCCTCCATTTCTCAGTTAATGCGGCCGAGACCCCCGTGGCGAAGCTTTCTCAGATTCAACTTGCTGCTCTGCTTGAAGAAATCGCCAGCGCCATGCGCCGCGATGTCTCGGTCGCAGACGCGCTGCGGCGATTGCAGCGAAGTCGCCTTGGGCGGGTCGGACGTGTGGCAGGTGAGGTGGCCGATCGGCTAGAACAGGGGCAAAGCATCTCGAGTGCACTTGATTCGCTTGCGTTGCCCAACCGGCCTCAGTTGGTGGCATGTGTAAGGACGTCCGAGCAAACGGGCGACGCTCGGTTGTTGGTGCGGCTCGCTCGTTTGATACGCAAGCAAGCCGATTACCGACGTAACGTCCGATTGGCGTGGGTGTACCCGGTGATGCTGGTCGTGTTGGCCTATCTCGTATTGGTGTTGTTCATGACACGGATGGTACTCAGTGAGGAGACCCCCGATATCCACTGGCCCGCTGCGGTGGTTCAATTTAGCGAGTGGTTGTCGGAATATTGGATCTGGCCCGCACTCATCTTTGCCGCCGTGATGGTTTTCGCAGCGATTCGATTTCGCAGTCGGATTCCGTTTCCCAAGAGCGTGCGGCTCGGTTTGTTTTGCGAATCGTTAGCTGACCAAATTGCACTGGACGTACCCGATGATGTCGCGATCAAAAATGCAGCGGCGCTCTCCGGGGCGAATTCGTTTGCATCCATCTCTAACCCCAGCATGCAGAGTCCCGAGATCGTATCGATGCTGTCTCGCGTTACCATGGAAACGATGGACGTTCCTGAGGTCGCGGCAAAAGAGGTGTTGGTCGCTCGTCTTCGCTACCTCGCCACCATTCATCTAGAACGTGCACGACGCCAACGTTATTGGTGGACGCATCTCGTGCCGCGATTAGCGATCGTCTCGTTTGGGACGCTGTTTGTGTTTTCGTATATCGTTTGGGTGATCGGGCCTGTGTATCGACAGGTGGCGCAGTGGTAAGAAAACTTGACGCTGTAGCCGAACGCTTGATGGCGTCTGGCACCGAACACGAAGCCAGTGCGCTGCAGTGGTTGGACGGACAACAGCAACGTCGCAACATGACAAAACGGGCAATCTGGTCAACCACCAGCGGGTGGTTGTTTGTGATTGCATCGGGGTTTATCGCAAGTCTCGTGGCAATCAAAATTTCGGCGGATGTGCGAGCCATAACGACCACCACCCAGGACATGTGGGGTGAGGTCGACACGCCGCAGCGTGTGTTGTGGGTTCCTTATGTCACGGTTGCGATCTCGATTCTGTTGATCGGATTTGCGGTGGTGTCAATCATTCGCGGTGGATTGCCTGGATATCGATCGACACAATCGGCAATCCAGTGGGCTGCGGCTAGCGATGCGGTGTCTCGTTTGCTGGAATCGGGCTGCACTTATTCCGAAGCGTTCACGGTGACGGGCAAGGTGGTTAAACCAGGAGCGGCGAAGGGATGGTTGCAGGATGCGGTGCGGCGATTAGAGCGGGGCGAATCCGACGTAGGGTTAACGGCGTGGTCACGCGGCGACGCGGCTTTATTGGAAGCGATCATTGATGGAGCCACCTCGCGGCCCGAACAACAGTGGCAAATTGCGTCGGATCATTTCAGCGAGGTCGCTCAGCGCCGTTTGGTCTTGTTGACTCAATTGATGCCGATGTTCTCGACCGTGGTAGCAGGCGGATTGATTTGGATCGCGGTGGCGACCACGCTCGGTTGGTTCTGGTACACCGTGTCCAGCATGATCGGAGGCCTGACATGAACACCTATCTTGCCGCCGGTCTACGGACTTTTGGTTACTTTGTCCTCTTCGTCATCTTGCTGTTGGTATTGCCAACGCCGATCAGCGTCCTGTTCGCCACCTTGGTGATCGTGGGGGTCGAAGATTTTCGGCGACGCCGCTGGCAACATGCCACTCGGACGTTCAACGAGATGATTTGTTCGATTCAGCAGCATGATGGTCGTATCGAGAACGTGGTCGCTGCGTTCTCGCGATCGGGGCCTTTGCGAAACCAATGTCGGCAATATCTGTACCGACTGCGGGCGGGACAGGATCCGGTTCACGCTGCCGAAGCATCCGGCGTTCCGCTGTCGTTTTCCACCGCAATCGCATTGCGGACGATTCGCAGGCCGTCGACCAACGCGACGCGAGCCATGCCCGTTTCGCATGACCGATGGGTTCAACATTCGGACGAACTGTCGGATATCGATTCCAACGACATTCCGGCGTACGGGCAATTCATTTATCTGATTACCGTTGCTTTGATGGTCTATCTTTGTTTGACCTTTCTCGCGTTATTCATCACGCCAACGCTCGAAAAAATGCTCGAAGAATTTGGTCGAGATTTCGAAGCTTCGAGGTTGCTCTTGAGTAATTTTGCAGCAGGATGGGTATTGGTAGGGTTGTTGGTCGTATGCGGGATGATCGTTCCGGTGCTCAGCCGCGGACGGATTTTTGGTCTGCGGCTTCCCCAGTGGATTCCAATGCTTCCGCATCGTGCGAATCGAAAAGCGGAAGTGCTCAATGGATTCGCCGACGCGATCGAATTGGGCATGCCGATGGATCAGGCGGTTCGCATCGGGCATTCGATCGCACGTTGGGCGTCGCAACGAAATGAGATGCACCAGGCCTACGTGCGACTCGAATTCGGTAACTCGATCGCTGCGGTGATGCGGCAAGCAAGGTGGTTGACGCCGACCGAAGCCAAGTGGATCGAAGGGGCGTCGCCGGATCGCATGAGTGAATTGTTACGCTCCATTGCCGATCAAAACGTTCGCAATGCCAATGCGAACAGCCGTTGGTTACTAGGGATCTTTTTTCCCGTGGTGATCGTTTTATTGGGGGTGCTCGTGCTTGCGTATGGAATTGGATTGTTCGCGTCGTTGTCGGAGATCATCCATGGGATCGCTTAGCCATCGCCATACTCGACGTCGCGGCAGTTTGATCGTGGAAGCGGCGATCTGCTTTGTCTTGCTCGCAACGGCTGTCGTGGCACTAATGAAGTTAGCACAAGGCAGTTCCCGGCTGTCCAAGCAGGCGGACCAGCGGCTTGTGGCGACACTTGCCGCCGAGAACACGCTCGAGCGTCTTCAGCACGTGGGTACTGACGCGCTCAAGTCCCGTGCGGAAGAGATTGCTGCGGCGATCGCCGAGCAAACCCGTTGCGACGTCCAGGTGACGGTCGAGGATTTTCAGTCGCAATTGCGATCCGGGACCCATCTTCGCGTCGAAGCGAGCTGTTCGCCGGAAGTTCGCATCACCCTTCACGATTGGCGGTTGGATGATGATAATTGAAGTGCGCCGAATCGACAGAAAACCACGACGTGCCGTCACCTTGATCGAAGTGATTGGAACGCTTTCCGTTTTGCTCGCGATCGGGATCTCCGCGGCGACGATCATGTCGTCGGTCACAAAAATTGGACAGCGTGGCAACACTTCGGTTCAGCAGCGGCAAGCGATCCAGCGATTTGCCACGCAGTTTCGCGCCGATTTTCATCAAGCCATCGCAGTCCAGTCGCAACCGGAAGGCTGGCCATTGGAATTGCAGAGCGACGATTTTGGCGTGCGGTACGATTTCAGTGCGGAACAAGGGACATTGCGACGGACAACATTGAAATCGAACCAAGTGACGAGTGTCGAATCGTTTGAAATCGGCACGCAGCGAAAACCGACACTGAAAACGGACGAGAATCGCGTGACCGTTTCCATCGACACCGAGCCTTCGTCGTACCCGTTTATTGTCGAGGCTGTGCAATGAGTGGCAACCAAAGATCAAAACGGAGTGTTCGCCGAGGAGCCGCCTTTCTGCTGTTGGTGGTCGTGGTGCTGATGGTGGTGGTCGAGGCGACTCGGACGATGTTGGTCGGCGAGTTTTCGCTGCGAAAATCCGAGACGGAACGCACGCGAGTTCGCACGATGATCGCCGCAATCGATGCGGTTGGTGCACTCGGCGAAGGATCGGTCGATTTGCCGGTCAATGAAGCAAATCAAGAACGGATCGTCGTCTCCTTGGGCGAAGATCAACAAATTACCGCACGTTGGATGCGGGGCGACCATGTGGTCGATCAGTTGACAAGACAGCAGCAAGAATCGGAGTCCGAAGAATGACACAATCCCGTAGCGGAACTCGTCAAGAGTTTCGGTCAGTCTCGTTATACGCCCCCGAGCCGAGCGACTTCGCGAGGGTCGCAATTTCCCAGCGACGTCGGCGTCGTGGTTTCACGTTGGTCGAGCTGTTGGTGGTGATCGCAATCATCGGCGTGCTGGTCGGATTGGCACTTCCCGCGATGCAAAACATGCGTGAACTGGCTCGCCGCACCGCGTGCCAACAAAACCTGACACAGCTGTCGCTTGCGTTGTCCTCTTATTCGCTTCGCAACGTTCACTATCCGATGGGCACGGTCAATCCGACGGGCCCGATCCAAAACGAGGCGGTTGGGTACCACCACAATTGGATCAGCGGGTTGCTGCCGATGATGGACGCGCAAAGTGTTTACGAAGCAATCGATCGCAGCAAAAGTGTTTATGCACCGGCCAATGCTGACGTGCGGAGTTTGTCGATACCGACGCTACAATGTCCATCGCAAACGGGCATGCGTGAAAACACGACTTGTTACGCCGGCATCCATGCCTCCAGCGAAACTCCGATTGATGAAGACAACGACGGGGTGATGTTTCTGAACATCCCCGTCACCGATTCGGATATCACCGATGGTTTGGCGTATACCGCGTTTGTTGGCGAAAAACTCTCTCGGTTCGAAGAGGACTTGGGCTGGATCAGCGGCACGCGATCAAGTCTTCGCAACACCGGGCATGCGATCAATGCGGAACTAACGCGGATCCGCGGTCCTCAGGGGCCTGAACAAGAGGTCTCGGAGACCTACGTTGGTGGGATCGCCAGCGATCATCCCAACGGAGCGAATGTGCTGTTGGGCAACGGTAGCTACCGATTTTGTAATCCGTCGATGGACGCCACGATTCGGAGACAGCTCGGTTCACGCTCCGATGGTGAGATCCCCACGGAGTGGAAATCGGACGAACCCTATGCCGAGCCTCGATCGGCTTCCGAAACGCAATCCGCGACGGAGTCGACCACCAACAACGCCGTTGAGTCAAGCGACAACGAGCCCAGCGAAACAAGCAACGAGGATTCCGAATGACATCCTCGACGGGGCGAACTTTGAATCTCGCCGCGCCGAATCAGCTCAAGCATTGTTATCGCACGGCACGCCGCTGCGGTTTCACGACGGTTGAGCTGTTTGGCGTGTTGCTGATCATCACCGTATTGGTTTGGATGTTGTTGCCGGCGGTGCAAGCAGCACGAGAACAGGCACGGCGAACGAGTTGTGCCAACAATCTGATGCAAGTCGGGCTGGGCGTGCAGGCCTACCACGAGGCGTTCACGCAGTTTCCGGTGCAGTTGTCGGGGACCGACAGTGGTGCCGCGGCAGGCAAAGACAACGATCGCCGGCTCAGCATCTTTGTCGGATTGTTGCCGTTTTTGGACCAACAGGCGGCCTGGGACGAGATCCAGAAAACTCGCCCGTTTGATGATTCTTTCGGCTACGGCATGATGTCGATGTATCCCGACGATGAATCGATGTATCCCGAGGACGAATTCGAAAGCGAGTCAGAGTCAAACGAACCGTGGGTAGCCGGTGGCCCGGAACCGTTCGTGGGTGAGTACGAACCGTGGCATTGGGAGATTGCGGTGTACCGTTGTCCAAGCGACCCGGGCACGGGCGAGCCTGGGTTTGGCCGGACCAATTACGCCGCCTGTTTCGGCGATGGCATGGTGGCCGCAGATTCAGGGCCACTGCGAAAGGTCGACGAGACGTTTGTGTACGATGAAACGTTGGCCGAGCAAACTCAAGCTGCGATGCGTGGTGTGTTCGTGCCACGCGTGGTGACGCGACGTAGTGATATCACCGATGGTTTGGCCAACACCATCTTGTTAGGTGAAATCGCCACCGATCTTGGTGATAAAGATATTCGAACGTCGCCGATATCAGGTCCCGGTCCGGAGCTGCGAGATCATCCCAATTGGGCGCGTGACATGGCCATGTTGGTGGATCCCGAACGTCCTCAGTTTTGGTTGGTGCAAGCGGGGACAACCGAGCTCAGTTTGGTTGGCGACGTGGGGCGAGGATTTCGTTGGGCCGATGGGATGCCGTTGTATTCGGGGTTCAACACGATTCTGCCCCCCAATCGCGAAATCACCTTGGAACAAGACAAGGACGACAGTTGGGGCGTGTTAACGGCCAGCAGTCGTCATCAAGGTGGCGTTCACGTTTGCTTTGCGGATAACAGTGTGCGGTTTATCAGCGACAACATCGACGCGGGCAACGACAGCAATCCTTCGGTGTACGCTGGCAGCCCCAATCCGGCTGGCAGCAAGAGTCCGTACGGTTTGTGGGGAGCACTGGGAACACGTTCCAGTAGCGAGCTGAGCTTGTTGCCCCCCGCGTCCGCAATCCCATAGCGAACCTTATCCCGTAGCGAACGTTATCTCGTAGCGAATCTCGCCAAGCGTTCCAGCGTCCCATTGTCGCTCGGCTTTCCAAGCCGTTGGCGTGCAAAGCGATTACCCGTTCATGCTGGCTCGAGTCGGGCGCCCATGTGATTTGGATTTCCCGCTTGATGCAACGGTTCCAGCTTGGAAAGCTGGCCGACTATGTATGGTGAACGCAGCGGCCGAATCAAGTCGCGTTTAAACGCGAAGATCCGTTGTACCGCCTACAAACCGTCCAGTGCCACGCCGCCGGTGTGATGTGCAAGTTTGATCAAGTCATCGTTTTGTTCTTCGACTACGAACACGTGCAGCATGATGCCTTTTAATTCCTCCGGCCGGACGTTGATGCCGTGGTCGCCGTCGGTCACGATGATCAATTCGGGCTGCTCGGACTCTTGATCGTCAACCAAATTCTTGATGCGTTTGATGCCTTCACGCAGCGCCAAATTGATGTCGGTGTCGTCCCCGGTAAAGAACTCATAGTGCATCCGCCGGATCTCTTCGCGGGCCTCGGCGACTTCGCGGACGATCACCTCTTCGTGAACCACGGAGTCGAAAAAACTGTACCCTAGAATCGCTTCGCGTCGCCCCACGGCCCGCAATCGATTCAACAAAATGGCGAGCAACTTATAAATTCGTTCGCCTTGCTGCATCGATTTGGATCGATCGAGCATTGCGTAGAAGAACTGTTTTTTGTCGCTACGTTTAATCTTCTCGCGAACCATAAAACTTTTTGTGGCCAAGCGATAACGAAAGTATTTTGGCGCGGCCACTTTTAACGCCCAAGCGGCGGGGGCCAACTTGGGCAGCTCATCGTATGATTGCATCATCCGCATTCGCGTTTGATCTCCATCGACCGCCGGCGTCATTTTCTTTTCGAACCGCGGCTGAAACGCGACATATTCGTTGGCAATCCGCGAGATTCGTAACAGTGCTTCCATACCCGGTTCGGCCAACAGCCGCGAGGCGACATCGAGCCGACGGACCGACAACGGATGCGTTTCCTTTTTTTCGGTTTCTCGCCGGACACCGCCAAAGCAATCGGCGAACAGCGACGCAATCTTGCCTCGCGTGTCGATGTTGTCGACCAATGCGATTGATGAAATACCGCGGTCGCGAGCCATTTGCTCATGGTCGATTTTGTCCGCCGACTTAAGCATGCTTTCGTCTGGCAAACATTCGAGCAATTCGACTTCGTCCGCCTCCAAACCGCCGACCTGTTTTAATGCCCAATTGATTTGCCACGTGATCGTGTCGGGCGGAATCCCCTGCGCGAGCGATCGTTTGGCCGTGGCGATGATGGCGATGTTGGCGATCGCTCGGTCGACATCCGTGCGTCCTTTGATATGCTCGAAATCGACCTCGCGAAGCGCTTGCGCCAATTGCAGGTAGAGTTCCACATCGCGAGCGGACCAGCTGAACACTTCGTCGATCCACGTGGCGATCTTCCACATTCGCATGCGATAGGTCAAACGGACGCGTCGCTCGATCTCGTTCGCGCCGGCCAAACGTCCTTCGTCGACCAAGTGCACGCCGTCCCAGATGATGGGCACATGAACGTGCCCCATGCCGATCGCGTCCAGTTTCTTGACCACCTCGGCGGTATTGATTTGCTGACGTCGTTCGCTCGATTCGGGATAGGTGATGTGTGTGTGAAAGCGAATGAAATCGCGAAATTTGCGGGCGACATGAACTTGCGTCATCGTCTATCTCCCCGCCTCGATCTCCGCAGCAACCTCGTCGACTGCAGCTTCAGAGCGTTTTTTCCATTTGATCAGCATCGGGTCCGAGACTTCGATGCTGAACAATTCATGTTTCAGTGCATCCATGGTGCTCATCAAATCGACCATGTCCGAGATCGCTTCGTCATTAACGTCGCCGCGCGCTTCGTCGTCGAGATCTTTGGCGGAGGTGAATTTCAGATTGATATCTTGCATCTTGCCACGCAGTTGTCGGGCTCGCTCGTCGATGTCGCTTAGCAAAACCTCGACACCGCCTTCGCGTAACGCCGCACGAATCAGCGATTCAACGTCTTTTTTGTAAGACTCCATTCCCTGAACGTTGCGGATGGTCAAAATGTCATCGACGATCATCTTTTTTCGTTGATGACGACCGACGCTGTTGGCTGCGAGTCGCAGTCCCCCAAGCGCAATTCGCGGAGAGATTTGAAAGCCGCTGTCTCGATCGTCATTCAAATTGGCGATCACGTGCGCGTAGATGCGGTTGAGTTTGCGGCGGTCAGGGCCCGCATCGGGATTGGTTTTGCTGAACAATGCCTCGTAGTCCGCTTGATCATACGAGGGCCAGCGGACTTCTAATTGCAGCGGAAATCGTTCAAGCAGTGCTTTGACCGCATCGCTGTCCTTGGCGAATTGCCGAGGGTCTTTGTTGGTGCAAGCGACAATCGCCTGGGATCGCATCGGCACGGACTTGTTGCCATTCATGAAAACGCGACGCGTCAAAACATCTTTTAGCGGCAACAGTGCTTGCGACGACGCGTCGAGAATCTCTTCGAGGATGACGACTTCGAACGGCAGGAACGAGCGGTCGGTATCGTATTCCAAGCACTCGTCCAGCTTGGCAATATTGGGGCCGCCCCACAAACGATCTTCGGTCATTCCTTCGCCAAAGGATTGCAAGAAAATTTCGTTTTCGAGATACCCCAATTTTTTCAGCGCCGTCATCACCATGTCGGATTTGCCGTGACCGCCCGGGCCCCACAGCAACACATTGCAAGGTTGGAAGAACGCGTGCGTCAACACTTGGACGATTTCGTCACAGTGGATAAAACGCGACGAAAGGCTTTCCGAAATGAGGGCGGGAATTTGATTGCGAGGTGTTTTGAGAGGCCCGTCGTCGTGGTGCGTAAAATCGGCTTCGGTCAGGCGGATGCTGATTTTTTCGTCTGGCAATTGCCGCTCAATCCGTCTCGCTAGATCGGCCGTATACGACTGCATCCCTTGTACAAATCGAATGCTCTGGAAGGCTTCGGCGGTAATCGTCATGTCGCCATGAATCTTTGCCGCGTTGCTGACGACTTCGAGGGACTGGATCGCCATGCGAGGCGACATGATGAACGTTTTCTCTTCGTTGAGTCCTGCGATCACCTTGGACAGCATCGTTTGCAATTGTTTGCCGCCCATGCTCGACCCTCGGCGTACTTTGGCGAACAGTTCGCGATAATGTTTGGCTTCGTAGCCGGGCCAGCGGACTTCCTTTTGCAGCAGAAAACGCTCCATCAACGCCTGTACCGCATCGCTGCCTTCGGCGAATTCACGCGGATCTTTGTTCGTGCACGCGATCACCACCTTGGCCGACATCTCGACTCGCTCGGTTCCGTTCATGAACGCGCGACGTGTCAACACATCTTTTAGTGGCAGCAGGGCTTGGGCCGGAGCGTCAAACAACTCTTCAAAGATGACGACTTTGTATTGCGGTGCCAGGAACGAGCGGGTCGTGTCATAGCGGACACAAGTGTCAAGCGACGCCATGTCAGGGCCGCCCCACAACCGGTCTTCGCTCATCCCTTCGCCAAAGGATTGAATGAAAATCTCTTCGTCTCGCAGCCCGAGAGCGCGCAGGGCCGTGACCGCCATCTCGGATTTGCCATGGCCCCCGGGCCCCCACAGCAGCACGTTGCACGGTTCGTAACAGGCCGCCGACAATAGGTCTGCGATTACGTCACAGAATACGAAGCGTTTCCGCAGCGCCGCCTGGATCGTTGGCAGGATGTCTTTGCGTGGGGTTGGCAACCATGCCCATTCATTTGCGGCCAAGGCAAGAACGCTCCGAAACAAGAAAAGGTTGAGGCCGAGACAGCATGTCGCGGTGTATAGAAGTTTACCGGATCTCAACCGTGTCTGGGCACTGCGTTC
This sequence comes from Novipirellula caenicola, assembly GCF_039545035.1. Lineage (NCBI taxonomy): Bacteria > Pseudomonadati > Planctomycetota > Planctomycetia > Pirellulales > Pirellulaceae > Novipirellula > Novipirellula caenicola. The sequence continues at coordinate 688,184 of NZ_BAABRO010000002.1, read as the reverse complement.
CCGTTTCGGCACGTGACATAGGCTTCTAGCCTGTCATCAAGTTCGTGCTGTTGCTTGCAGGATCTTTAGCAAGATCCACTACGGGAAGGACGTTGTGATCGCGGAGCGAACAACGACATTGGGAAGATCTTTTCGTAGCGAAACTCGCCAAGAGTTTCGGGCGGGGGGAAAAGTGGACGAAAGTCTTCGCGACTTTCGCTACGAGGGAGGTGGGGTGGGCTTCTAGCCTGTCGAGAGTGCTTATGACAGGCTGGAAGCTTATCCCACATGATCGCGGATCGATCAACGACATTTGGGGCGTTATTTCGCGGTTTCGGTAAATCGTGATTCACGCAGCACGGTGACCTTGATTTCGCCAGGATAGGTCAGCTCTTTCTCGAACGCCTTGGCGATGTTGCGACAAATCGTGGCCGCCTCTTCATCGCTCGTGCGGTCGCTGTTAACGATCACTCGAAGTTCACGACCCGCGCTGATCGCAAACGCTTGTCGAACGCCGTTAAAGCGAGTCGCAATCGACTCGAGTTCTTCCATCCGTTTGATGTAGCGCTCGAGCGATTCGCGTCTCGCACCCGGACGGCTGGCACTGCAAGCATCGCCGGTGGCCACCAACATCGTATAGGGATGCTCGGTAACGATATCGTCGTGATGCCCCAAGGCTGCGTGCACGACTTCGGGGCCCTCGTTGGAGCGTCGTAGAATATCGGCGCCGATCTTGGGGTGGCCGCCTTCGAGTTCATGATCGGCTGCTTTTCCGATGTCATGCAGCAATCCACAGCGACGAGCCAAATCGCCATCCATTCCCAACATCTCGGCAAGCAAGCCGGAAATGAAGGCGACTTCGACACTGTGGCGGAGCACATTTTGGCTGTACGAAGTACGGAAATGCAATCGACCGAGCATTTGGATCACACGATCGTGCAATCCGCTGACATTCACCTCATCGGCGGCTTCACGCCCCTTTTGGATGATCATGTCGTCGATCTCTTTGGTCGTTTCCTCGACGACGTCCTCGATGCGTGATGGGTGGATGCGACCGTCGCTGATCAGCCGTGTCAGCGATTGACGAGCGATCTCGCGGCGAACCGGATCAAACCCGCTGACGATCACCACACCGGGCGTATCATCGATAATGACATCGACGCCGGTGGCCTTTTCAAACGCGCGGATATTACGGCCTTCGCGACCGATGATCCGGCCTTTCATGTCGTCGCTGGGCACATCGACCGTGCTGGTGGTGGATTCGGCGGTATGAGCCGATGCGAATCGCTGGATCGCGGTCAACAGCATCTCGCGTCCTTGCGCCTTGACGGTCTCGCTAAGTCGTTTCTGATGCTTCAGCAGGACTGAACCGATTTCCGATTCAAGGTCCTGTTCCAACGACGAAAGCAAGGTCTGCGACGCCTCTTCGCGAGTCATCCCACTTGCCTTTTCCAGCAACGCTTGCTGTTCTTTGATCGTCTTTTCGAGCCGGTTTCGCTGTTCGGTGGCCGCGCGCAGCTGCGCATCGAGTCGCTGCTGAGTGCTTTCGAGTCCGCGTTGTTGCTTTCTCAGCCCGTCTTCTTGCTGTTCCAGCGTCTCTTCGCGACGGTCAAGTTTGGCTTCTCGCTGAAGCAATTGTTTGCGTTCGGCGGCGATTTCCCGTTCGGCTTCGGCCTTGATGCTAAGCACCGATTCTTTGCCATCGACAATCGCTTGGTTGCGAAGCGTTTCGCCTTCGCGGCGAGCCGCTTCGACTAGCTTTTCAGCCGCCTGTTGCTGGACCGTGCGTCGAACCGCATTGATTCGTTGGGTGATGCCCCAAACGATCGCGGCCCCGACCAAAAACGAAAAGGCCGAGTAAAGAATCGTGGTTTCGGAAGATGCGAGCATGTATATGTCCTCGGTACCGAGAACAATAGAATCTGCCTTTGCGATTCCCAGACTGATTCACACGTTCAGAGGACAGACGTGTTTTTAACCGCGGCGGAGAGGGGCGGTGTTCGGTGGGGATACTCCACTCGCAAGTTCCTCGGTTCTCTCTAAGCTCGGCAAAGCAGAGGATATGCTTGACTGCCAATTCGGCACGAACGAGCAACGACCCCGCCGAAGCAAGCTGCTTCCACGTGGTCACTCGAGCGATTAGCAGGACGATGAGAGGGAACATGATCGAGAAGAGGGTGATTCTGTTGTTCAGAGGAGTCGATGTTAAGTCTTGTTTATTTACAGTCAGCTCTGAAAATCCAGTCGCATCCGTTATGATTCGGTGCAAATGGTCTCAGGATGTCTCAGATTAACAGCTGTCGAGGGTCCGCGAAACAGATTCAAAACAAAGTTTCCCAGATGGGGACAAGTTCCCATTTGTGACGTGACTTTATGTATACGTGTTGCGTTTTTGGGTCCGTCGAACGAGGGGGCAGGGTTCGCCGCTTGATGGGCATGCGGGGCGTGGCAGTTCCGCTGAATAAAATCCTGATCGCCCCTGTTTCGCGGATTCGAATGCCTGTTCCGCGTCACCCGATCGTCGCCACCTGCCTACCTGACCTGCCGAAGCCCCCGAACTCGACCCGCGCCCCAGTGTGTCCATGACTGCCAACTCGCCCCCCCCGGAAATCTGGGATCAATTATGCCAATCGATTCTGCGGGCGTGGCCTCGATTTCGTTGGTCCGGCGTCGGCGTCGTGATTGGTTGTAGCGGAGGTGCCGACAGTGTGGCGCTAGTGCGAGCGATGCATCATTTGCGACAGCAACCTGGGGCCGATCCGCCCAGCGGATTTTTGACGATTGCTCATTTCAATCATGCCACTCGCGGAGCGGAGTCGGATCGTGATGAGTCGTTCGTCCGATCATTGGCCGACCAGCTCGATTTGCCGATCGTCGCGCAGCGGTCGGAGCAAACCGACGCTCGCGACGAGGAATCGCTGCGAAAAATGCGGCTGCGATTTCTACAAGAAACGGCCGAACAGCAGGGAGCTCGCTATGTCGCGGTGGCGCATTCGTCGGACGACAATGTCGAAACGGTCCTGCACCACCTGCTCAGAGGGACGGGGCCGACCGGGTTGGCAGGGATCCGGCCGTACCGATCCTTAGGACAGGATACGGTATTGATTCGCCCGTTGCTGAGCGTCTCGCGAGATTGCATTCGGACGGCACTCGGTGCAATTCACCAGCCGTGGTGTGAAGATTCAAGCAATGCAAGTCGGGATTACCGACGCAATTGGATTCGACACGAATTAATCCCGCTGATCCAGTCGCAGTATCCCGATGCGAGTGAAGCGATTTCCAGAGCCGCTGCGACCCAGCGTGATTGGGTCCAGACGATCGAATCGATGGCCGATGATTGGCGAATGCAGCACGTGCACGTCGGTGACACGGTGGTGATCGACCGCGATCGAGAAACCGACCCCAGTGTGATCATCAGGGCGATGCAGCAATTGTGGTCGACACAGGGGTGGCCGATGCAAGGCATGTCGCACTCGCATTGGCAGCGGATATTTCAGTACGTGTCCGAAACCCAGGCCGGTGTTTGTATGCTGCCGGGCGCGATCCGAATGGAGTCCACCGACGAATGCGTTGTCTTGCAACGCGATGGCTGACGCTGCGGATCTCGAATCCCACGTCACGCCCCAAGTCGTTTTTTTCGCGACGCGGAAGCGGCCGGGAACGAGCGTGAAGCAACGTTCGATTTTGACCGGGCGGCTTGCGCCGCTCCGCTATACAAAAACAAAACTACCCGTCCAGTGCCACCGTTGGTGGCATTGATCCGACGGGCTACGGCTGAGGACTCTGCGAATCTCTTCAGGCGACCAACAGTTCTCGGTTCACTTTGGCGTTGCGGATCCATTCGCCGACTTCTTCCTTGTCGGGAAGCTTGCCGCCGCGAATGATCCGTTTGCCTTCACGACTGCGGCTGATCGGGTCCACTCGGCCGAACAGTTCCTCGACCTCTTGGTCCGCCAATTCTTCGGGACTGGTGATCTCGGCTGCGACCAGCAGTTGTGCATCATGTCCGCGAAGCATCGGGATCCGGCAAACCAGCGTCGCCTGTTGTTGCCAAGCCAACACGATGTCGCCATCGATGCGGCGATTGCCAAGTTTGTCTGCGACGCGATCTGGATCGGCGTTCAGCAAATCGTCAACCGTATGGATTCCAATCTTGCTCAAACGGTCGGCCATACGTGGGCCAATCGATGGTGCGTCCACGACCGGGCTGTCTCGTTGTAGGTAAAAGCGAAGCTCCGATTCGGTGTCGCGAGGTTCACGCGATTTGACGGCTCGCGTCTCGGATCGATCTCGCATCGAACGCGATTCGCGTCGCTCATGAGATTCACGTAGCTCACGTGATTCACGAGGCTCGCGGTCGCTGCGGTCAAAGGAACGCGACTCAGGCTGGGCTTCACGGTCGGACAAACGGACGACATCGCGTTTGGACGTTGAACCGTCGCGGTTCGAGCGGCGACGACGCGATCGTTCGCCACGCGACGACTGACTTGATTCCCCGTGAGTTGTTTGGTCAGAGTTGTATCCGTCGCGGTTTCGCGAGTCACGGTAATTCGATTCCTCATTCGAATCGGCTTGTCGGGTTTCGCGGTTGCCCGAGCGAGCACTCAGACCCGCCAGACGCGATGATCGGTCGTCGTTGGATTCCGAGTAACGGCGACGATTTGATTCCGTGGTGCGGCCGCGGCGAAGCGAACGAGTCGTACCCGATCGCATCGAGCTGGAACGCCGCGAGCTGGATCGTGCTGAGCTGGATCGAGTCGAGTCGGATCGGGCTGAGTCGGATCGGGCTGAGTCGGATCGGGCTGAGCGGTCGCGGGCAACACGCAGACCGTCGTGGTCGCGACGGTACCCGTTGATCGTCACAATGCCGTAACGGACTTCGGCATCGTCCAGATCGTCGTAGCCGAGGCCTTGGTGATCACTGAATTGCGAGCGATCGCTAGTGCGACGCGATTGACGATTGGTTTTTCGAATCGCTCGGCCATCGACATAGCGGGGGCCTTTTTCGGGACCCCAGCTGTTAGCCGCGGCAATCCAGCTGGTGATTCGTGAAAGTTCACGACTGCTGCCGCTCAGCAATACCTTTTGGCCCTGCTCGGTCGCCAAGAAATCTTCGACACGTTGCAGCAAGTCGGTGGGATGGATCGACGCTAGCTGCGCGGGATCGGTCACTCCGCAGCCAACCAACACGCGAGCGTCAAAACCGCGAAGCTTGGGCACGCGGCAAACCAACCGGCACTCACTTTGCCAACGACGGATGGTCGAAGCATCCACGCTTGCCAATCCCAACGCGTCGGACAAACGATTGGGATCTTGCTGCATCAAATGGGTGATGTGCGTCACCATCAATCCCCGCAGTCGGGCGGCGGCGACGGCATCGATCGAGGGCGCCTGATCAATAGGGCTGTCGACTGTTAAAAAAAAAGCAGGATCTGACGACTCGCCATGACGCATCACATTCAATTGGCCGCGGTCGGTGACGATACGATCTTGGGGCACGCTGTTTCGCCGCGGCACCACCGTGGCGTCGATCGAGTGCGGAGCGGATGTCGTGTAGGTGTCGGCGTAGTAGTAGCCATCGCGGAACATGGCTCCGTCACGAGCCGCATCGGTTCGCACGGGATGGCTGCCGTAAAACTGATTCGCAGCGCGATGGTGCGATGGGGCAGCGGCCTCGGCGTTAACGCTTGCCCCGTAGGTTTCTCGCCAAGCCATGTCGAGATCACGGTTGATATCGTTCACGCGATAATCGTCGGTTTGATAGGAAGGGTGTTCACCCACGAGGTGGTCGCCATAAGTATGAGGATGCGGGCCGATATATTGCTCCGTCGCATAGTGCGGTTTCCACAGTGGACGGTGAGCATGCACCACGCGGTCGGCTCGCAATGCAAAGCAGCGGCCACCAACACGAGCCAGCTCGTCTGTCAAATTTTGGTCACTGGTTAGCAACACGATCTGACGGCCTGCGCCGGCATAATCGCGAAGCGCCGCGGCGATCGGATGATTCAAACGACCATCGTGACTGTGGTGATAAAACGAGGTATCCGCGGTGGCTGCAGGTCGATCACCGTCGATGGAATGATTGACATAGGCTGGCAACGAACGAGGAATCTCAAGCACCACAGGAACCGGTTTGCCGAGCCGGGCAAGCAGTTCGCCCGCTGCCATTCGGACCGCGATCACGGTCAACGCACGCTGGGTATTGCTGCAGCGTGATTCGTCGCGTCCGTCAATGAACACGCGAGTGATGTCGTGCACCGTCGCAGCCGACTGACTGGGGGGCGCTACCGGATCGTTCAGCAACGGTTGCGAAATACGCTCGGTTTGCCAGGAAACGCTGCGAAGGCGTCCGCCGGACAAACGGACCAGCCAACGGCTTGCGGTTTGGGCAAGCGGTGATGCGGTTTGTACCGGGGTTCGCATCGCACGCAGCTGATCTCGCAGTTCCTTGGCCCGGCTCCGAAGCCAGCGAACACGCGATAGCCGTGCCAATTTGCTGTCGAGGATACGCAACTCTTGCACGATGGCTTCGCGAGCGATTGCGTCTTGTCGTTCGGCTTGGCGTGCCGCGTCGGCGGCGATGGATTCTTGGGCATGACGACGCAGACGAGCCACGTCGGCCAAACAGGATTCGAGTTCACGCGAGGTGCGGTCCAGTTCAGCGACACGCTCCGCACGCTCGTTTTGATAACGCCATTGTAACAATTCTCGGTGGCGCGCCCAATCCTGAGTCTCTTTCATCTCCGACGGAGTGTAGCGGTTCAACATCCATTCGCGATGTTGCATCATTTGGTCGATCGCGTTGACCAACCACTTTTCGCTACGGTCGAGTTCGCGAAGATCGTCGGCCGTCGCTGGGCTGAGCGTCGCCGACGGCACGGCGTGACCATGCAGCGAGTCCCATTTCTGATTCACAGCGTGACGTGAAGCATGAACCAAGTCATTGCGGATCGTACGCAGCGTTTCTTCGAGCGTGGTTCCGCCAAACGCTGACGATTCGCCCGCCTGCTGGTACCATTGATGATCAACGTGCTCGTTGCTGGCATATCGTTGCAGCAACCAATCGATTTGACGCGTCGCGGATTCGACGCGTTGATCGAGTTCGTCGAGTGAGTGGATCGGATCGATCGCTCGGCCGCTGCGCGAGTAACGGACGTCCGCTTCACTGCGAACACGCGAAGCGTGGTGCAGATCGTCAGCATAATACGCGTCGCTATAGAATTCGTTCCATCCACGCGACGGATCAAAGCGATCGATCGCATCGAGAAAACCGTCCAACCGACGGCGTCGCAGGATCGCTTCGTCTCGAGGACCGAAGTCCGTTGCGTAGGCGTGGCCGGTTGATCGCAGGTGTTGCCGCGTCGCCAAAATTGCGTCGCGGAGACCGCGGACTTCCAATAGTGCACGACGCCAACGGATCATTTGGGCATCAAGATCATCCAATTGGCGACGAAGCGTTTCGTCACGCATCGCCCAATGTTGTTTGTAGTTGTCGGTCACGGAATCGGTCGGATTCACGTTGTTGGCGTGCAGCTGCGAATCAAGATCGGCAACCCAGCGACGAAGCTCGTTTTGACGAGCTCGCAGATGAGTAGCGCGATCGTGCATGTCGGCCAAACGTCGTTCAATGTGTTCGCGATCGTGACGGGGGGCTGCCGTCGCGGTGCGAGTGCTTCGGCGGTTGAGTTGTTGAGTCAATTCATCGCGACGCGCCAACAACGATTCTTCTTGCAGCGGTGTGGGTTCCAAACGGGATAGTTCCAATTCCACATCGGCCAATTGAGCACGCAGTGAGCGAGCTTGGCGATCATTTGCCGGCATCGGCGGTGCGTCGAATCGGTCATACCCAGCGGCGGCGGTGGGATGGTCAAGGTGAGCGTTTTGAAACGGCAGTGAGCGATAGGTTTGTGGTGAATCGAGCCCACAGCGAATGCAAGCCGATACCACGCGAGCGACTTGAGTGATCGCAGTGTCGGTGATCACGGCGTCAATGATGGCCTCGGGAAGCTGGATCGAATGGACGGCGCGGGTGGCAGCGGATTCCACGCCATGCAGCGATGCGGGATGCTGTGGACCGCCATCAACAACCGATCCGAGCCATGGATGATCATGGAGGTAGCTGTCATACGACGAACCGCCTCGCGATTCGAATTCGATCGAACGGCGACCCTGTTTGGAACCATCTTGTTCGCGGCGGCAATGCAGCAGCCCATTGCGATCGGCCCACACGACGCGTCCCGAAGAGGAACTCATCATGCCGAGCGGGTATTCGCGGTCGAGGATCGAGTCGCGAACGAAGCGTGCGATCGCGGTTTTGCCAGAGCCTTCGGGGCCAAAGACGACGTTCAGATGTTCCGAGAACGGGCCAAGTTCGACACGATTTAGCGGACCGTGTGCATCAATATCGATTCGTTCTAATAACATGGTCTGGCGCCTCCATGGCCACGTGAGTCATTCAAAGGAATGGTTCTGTTTGAGGAGCCATCGTCATGCGGCCCTGCCTAATCCGAACGAACCATCCTGGTACATTTGCGGGATGTGCAGGGGACTTTAATCGAAATGCCCATTTTCCTGAAATAGAGAAAATCGTGAAACTCGCCCACGTTTGACCAAATTACTGCAAAATTCTTACGATTTCGCCGTGAAACGCGGGAGACGATGGTCTGCAAAAAGAATTTTGCGGACTGGCAGCACGACAGCAAAGCGCCGATCTTGGCGGAACACACCGCCGCACGGATGTTTCTAGGCCTTAGGGTCCGAATCGCTACCCGTCGGATCATTGTCCGACGGTGAATCGGGATTCGGCGGAGCATTGCCATCGTCGTAGCGGCCCTGGTCTGTATCGCCGCCAAATTCGCCGCGGCTCGGATCATCGTTGGTGCCGGATGATCCATCAGCAGGACCGATAGGGTTGCCGGGAAATTCGGCAGGGTTGCCGGTTTGCTGTTGCCGACGCTGTTCGAGCTGCTTGACCGCGCCTTTGAGTGAATCGAGCAAGCGAGGGACTTGCCCTGCCGCCACAAAGACTCGCGAGCTGACGGCACTTTGTGGAAAGAAGCTTGTTAGAAAATCCAAGCCAAATTCACTCGCCCCGTGGCCGATCATCACGCCGTTTGCGTAGACACCGCTGAGCACGTGATCGGGCATCTTTAAATCATCGTAGATCTCTTGGGGAGTTGGGCGACGCGACTGGTTTTGTTGTGGGTTGGCCGGTGGCGTCGGAGGGTCTCCGAAGCGATTTCGATACAAATCAAGGTTGGTTTGCAAAGCGTCGATGAATTGCGGCATCACCGGATGAGGAATCACCACGCGTGAGGCAACGCGATGCGGTCGGCCAATCGTTTGTAGGAAATCGATAATGAATTCGCTCGGTCCGGTCATCACAATCGCGCCGGTACTGAAGCAGCCTTCGGCAACGTGATCGGGCACTCGGGCGCGAAGCGCTGGGTTGGCGTCGGCGGGATCGGGAGTCGAATCGGATTCGGATGTCATGCGAAGCAAGCCGTTGGGTGAGATGAAGTCATCGATGGATCGCGTGCATTGCCAAGCTTAGGATACCGCGATGGTCGTCACGGTCATCCGCTCGCTCGATTTCAGTGCATCGCTGGCGTGAAGGTGAATTCTACTTGGTTTGACGCGTCTGTTCAGGGGGACGCTGTCTTGTTTTGTTCCCGCTGGACCTGTTCCGGAGTCTCGGTGCGTCGCGGCATGACGGTACGAGGCATTGTCAGTAAACAGACGATAAAGGCGAGCGTTACCGAAGCAGCGACGCTGAAGACCTCGAGATTTCGTACCGTTCCACTCGGTGTGGCTTCGGCCAGCGTCCATACCCAATTGGTGATTTGCCAATGTGAGTACGAGTAGTTTCGATAGTCGTTTAAATGCAAACCGATCGAATAGGGCACCAACGCGGATAGAACCATTACCGTGACCATCGCGGCCAGACCAATCTCGACACGTGGATGGTTGTTGATGCGTACCAAGGCGACAATCCAGCGGACGGCAATCAATCCGGCTACCAGGTAACTCGAAAACAGAATGCTCAGGCGAAACAACGCTTGTAGGTCCGACGCGCGGAGGTTGGTCGGTTGCTGCCGCTGTTCGAAAAGACCAAACACCACAAAACTGGTCAATACCACGATATTGATGCTGGCAAAAACAAGCCCGGTCGCGGGGCCGGGAGTCAGCCAAGTCAAGGCAACGCGTGCGAAAAAACTCTGTGGTAATTCGCGGCGTATCCGCGGCGTCATCACGGGCGATTCGGCGGCCAGCATGCTGCCAAAGATGGTCCACAGCACCGCCAAAGTGACTGCGATCATGACAAAGATGTTTTCGCTTGGATCGAGCCCTCTAACCGCATAGGCCCCGATGGTGATCAAGATCATCGACAGGATCATCATCGAGATACGCAGATTCGTCGAGCGGTTTTCGCTCTCTGGGGTCAATTGCGCCGCCGTTGCGGTCAGCAACAAGTGACCCGACGACAACGACACCAGCACAGTCGAGGTGCAGAGGAAAAAGATCCAATCGCTGGTAAATGGATTGCCGTTGAGAATCAGATCGATCACGAGGTAGCCGATCGTGTATTCGGCGAACAACAAAATCATCATCAACATCAGCAGCGTGGCGATACGCCCGGTCCTGCTCTGTGCCAACGGAGCAAGGAATAACGCCGCCACGGTTAGCATCAATCCGGCCACCAACAACGCCGCGATGATGATCAATGTGGTCGGTAAATCGACGCCGCGAAGTGTGTAGGCGTATGCCATGCACGGAAACAAGGCGACGAAATAGATCATCATCTGCAGTGACGCGCTCGCGAGTTTTCCCAGCACGATTTGCCAGGGACTCAGCGCCGTGATCGACAATAACTCGAGGGTGCCATCGTCAATTTCGCCTTCCAATGAACGATAGGCCGCCAGCGGCACGACCAACAACATGGGAATCGCCAGCACCACGTAGTAGCCAATCATCAAACGAGCCGCCGAAGGGGTCGTATAGATTTGTGGCATTTGTGACAAACTGCCGACCACGGTCCATGCGAATGCGGCGAACAGCAGCACCGAAAACGTGACGACAAATTGGCGGCTTTTCAGCGCCTGGCGAGTCTCTTTGACCAGAATCGGGTTCAGCCGATCCCCCATTTTCTCGCACCAAGCATCGAATTGGTCCCAGCGATTGGTTGCGTTGACGTTGGGCATCGATCCGGTAGCGACGGATACACTTCCATTCATTGGACAAGCCCTTCGGTGACCTGCAAGAAAACATCCTCGAGACTCTTTTTATGCGACGCAACTTCGACCACACGATAGCCGCGTCCGATGATCCACGCGACTAGATCGGCTTGGTCAGACGCGTCGCCCTCGAATTCAAACCGCAGAAATTCGCCATCAATGATCATCTTTTCGACACTTTGCTGTGTTGAAATCTCCGCCGCACATTCGTTGACCCGGTCGAGCAAACGGATCGATAGTTCGCGATGCGTTTCCCGTTGGCGTTGAATTTGTTCCACGCTTCCGGTCGCCAACAGCGAGCCTTGTTCGATGATCCCGACCGAATCGCACATCTCAGCAAGCTCGGTCAGAATGTGGCTGCTAATCAGCACCGTTTTGCCTCGGTCGGCTAATTCACGAATCATTTTGCGAAGCTCGATTCGTGCGCGTGGATCGAGTCCGGCTGCGGGTTCGTCCAAAATCATGACAGACGGGTCATGAATCAGGGCGCGTCCTAAACACAGTCGCTGCTTCATGCCCTTGCTTAAACCACGGATCGGTTTTTCGGCCATGCCTTTGGTGCCGGTAAATTCGAGCACCCAATCCAGGCGTTGATTCCGCTCTCGCCCCACCAATCCGTTGGCGCGTGCAAAAAAATCCAAGTACTCTTTGCAATTGACATCGCGATAGGTGCCAAACGAATCGGGCATGAATCCGAGTCGTCGACGGACGAGTTCCGGGTCGTTGACCACCGAGAATCCGTCAACGAATGCGTCGCCATAACTCGGTAAATCAAGCGTCGCCAAGATCCGCATCGACGTCGTTTTGCCCGCACCATTTGGGCCGATGTAACCAAAGACATGACCGCGAGCCACCGAGAACGAAATGTCGTTGACCGCTTTCGTTTTACCAAAAAAACGATGCAGCCGGCGAAGCTCGATGCAATCGGTCGATCCCTGGTGCACGCCTCCAGTCGCGGTCGATGGCGTGGTCAAATCGTTGTTCGCGTCGGAACCGGGGGCCGCAAACGAAGAAGTCATTTTCATTTGAGTGTTCCAAACACGTAGCGGACGCTGTCGACAAGTTCCGTTCCTGAAACCAAAACCACATCGCTGCTGACGTCCGAGACAGCAACGAAATGATAATGTGGAATCTCTCCTTCCAATTGCATCCGTTGATTCAACCAGCTTTCAAAGGAACCTGATAACACTTCGGATTGTGACATCGATTGATGTTGAATTTGATCGCTAATGTTGACCATCAAGTCTCGCGTCATGCGGCGATAACTTCGTTGCTGCGATCGATAAATGGTCTGTTCCATTGGTCGGTGTCGGTTGTACAGGTCGCCAATGATTTTCGACGATGTCGATCGTTCAATCGTATCGCAGGGAATTGCTTCGCTATTGCCAGGCACAAATTCGGCGAACCAGTAGTCACCGTCGGCATCGCGAATGATGCAATCCCGGAGCGCAAAATCGAAGCGGTTGGTGATCGTTGCCGTAGGAGCCAGCGGATCCGCTTTTTGGGTTTCGATCGACAGATTGCCGATGTTCTCGCGAGGTTGATGGACAATGAATTGACGCTGTTGACGTGATGGCAGAAACGCACTGTCAAATATTTGCTGTTGGGCTTCCACGCGAACGTTTCCAAGGATCGCGGGACTCCGCTCGGCCAATTCTTCCCACGACCCGTCACTGCCGTCGGTGTAACGCATCACCTCGGCATCGCCGGCAAATGACAAACCTTCGGTCGGTCGAAGACCGGCAAAATAAGTCGATTGGACTCGTTCCCCCGCGTTTCCCGACGCACCGTCGACCCAAGTCATTTGGCGGACGCGTGCGGAGGTACCAAAGCCGTCCGAGAGGATGCCATAGGTGAACATCAGCGCCGTGGTCACGATTGCCAACACGGGGGCAATCAAAAACATCAAGTACGTCCGTCCTCGTTTCGCTGTGCTGCGATACGCCACCGGACCGACCAGGATGACGAACAAACCAAGCAGCGTCATGAACGTGTACACCGGCGGTTGTGCGACACCGGGAATTAACCAACGGCTGAACCGGCGGTCGCCGAGAATGGGGTCAACGCCTCGCCGCAACATCGGCGAAACACGATGTCCCAGCGTGTGTTCGACGATCCACCAATGCCGCGAACTGGGGAATTCACCGTCATTGAGTTTCTGTAAGCCAAAGACGATGCCTGCACCGAGGGGCCGCAACCAAATTTTTTGGTTCCAGCCCTCGTCGACTGGTTTGAGGATGTTTTCGTTGAACATCTGTTCGCGCGACAGCGCATTGAGCGACAAGGACTTGGGGCGATCGGCCGTCAAACTCAGCATATCGACAAATGATTGCTCGGATTCGCTGTCGTAAAGTGCGATCGATCCGCCATTGAGCACCCATTGCTGAATCGCTTTGAAATTGCCGTTTTCGATCGCGGCTTGTGCGGCCGACGGATCAAAGATAATCAGGTCAAAATGTTGATAGCCCCGCCAATCCGTGGGCAACTCGGATTGCCCGGCCACTGCGTCAGGACCGTTGCGAAACGCGGATTCATAAAAGCGAGGGTCATCACGGGGGGCACCGATCGAGTTGCGAAACGAGGAGGTTGCGAATCGAGAATCGCGTAGCATCAACGGACGCAGGTCAGGAAGTTTGGTGTAATCGACGTCGTCGGTGTCGGTGATCAGCAGCCAATTCAATCGTTGTTCGTTCCGATACACATCGGTATCAAACGAGCCTATTTTGGCAACGCAATCTTCCAGCGGTCGCCCCTGTTCGTAGACCGCAATACGGTACTGGTAGCCAGCCGAGAATTTTGGCAGATAGCGAGTGACGCGCGCCGTCGTGGCTCCCTGGGGAAGCAGCAGCGGTACATCAACAAGCAATCCATTGGTGGGCGGCATTTGGCCTTCGGGGTCCGAGCGAAAACGCAGCGTCAATCGGCGGTCTGCCGCAAACGTGCTGGTCGAACGCGCCACAATATTGACAGGGACACTGCCCGCCAAAGGCTGTTGCACCAGTTCGATGTCCAATGTGAACCCCAGCGTATTGGCCTTGGTCGTAGGCAATCGCACGGTGCCGGTGGTCGGTGGCAACAACGAGTCCATCGACCAAGTCAGCTGGGGCGAAGTCGCGGTGGGCGTTGCGGCGGCGACTTCCACGGATGCATCGGATTGATTGTTATCGGCCCTCGCAACCGATGACGCCGCGGACACGGTGACACAAACCATCACCATCACCGATGCAAGCCATCGTCGATGGGGCATGACTACGGGCGATGCAAAGTGAGATTGGCGATTGCCGATCATGCGTTGGGCTCCCGTGGAGGCATGATTTGCGGTGGCAATTGCCCGGCGGCAAAGGGGCTGCCCTTTAACGTTTGTTCATCTTCGCCTTCAAACCACAGCGAGGAAATGGCCCAGGCAAACAGAAACGTCAGCGCGAATAATGCAAAACAGATCAACGGAACCGCAAAACCCACGATGGCGGCGGTGGCGAGGGCGCCACCGTTTCCCGCTTGACGAGCCACGGCCGCAATCACCGCTGCCAATGTCGTGACCGCAAAAACAAAGCGAAATGAGATGCGAGGTAGCAATCGGCTGCGCACGACCGGTTGCGCCGAAGAGGGTTTCGCACTAGGCATGAAAGATTAGATGACAATCGAGTGAGAATGAGAGGGAAACTCTGGCTCGATAAGTATAATGGTTTCGGGAACCCCAGGTGTGCTGTTTTTGCGCTCACTGATACGTTTTTTGCCGCTTTGAAACATGTGATCATGTGATCGCCGTGCTACGTTTGCTGGCCGGCGTAACGCAAACTACGAATGATCATTTCGTGAGCCTCTTCCGCATCCACATCGACGGCGACTTCCATATTGATCGGCCATTCGGGCCGTAGTCGCTGGTCAAACACCGTGACGCCACGCGTCAATTCGCCGCGTGTTTCGACCTTGCCCGCCATGGATTTCCACGTGAACAGATCGGGTTCGATCAGCGATAAGATGGTCGTTGCATCGTACAGCGGGACCAATTCGCGTCCGAGTAATTGGTGTGCCGCGCGGAACGCAAAGGGAATCAATTTGTGTAACAAGTTTCCGGCGCGTGAGTAACGGGCTGGCAATTTTTCTAGCAGATCCACCCCGAAACTCATTGCATCGGTGATATCCAGCGGGATCAAGCTTTTGGTCGTGGCGGATTCGAACACGTCATGGGCGGCCGCTGGGTCAAAGTACATGTTGAACTCGGCCGACGCCGTCACATTGCCCGAATGAGAGACCGATCCGCCGCCGATCACGATTTTGTCTAGCAGCGGCAAGATCGCCGGATCGCGTCGACAGATGCGAGCAATGTTCGTTGTCGGCCCTAGACACACCACCGTGACTTCGTTGGGGTACTTACGAGCCAGTTCGGCGATGACTTTTTCGCTTGTCGGCAAATGTTGACGCGCCGACTCGGGGAAATTGCAATCGCCTAGCCCGTCGTTGCCGTTGAGATGCCGATCGTCCACCACCGGAGCGTCTTCCGGGGGCCCTGCTTTGCCAATTCGCGGGTATTTGATGGGGTCAAGCTGTTGGACCACCGCGATCACGTTAGAGGTTGCCTGATCCGCATCGACCGTGCCCGCAGTGGCGGTAATCGCCAGCACCTCTAAACGCGGGTCGAAAAGTGCCATGCACAATGCCGTGGCGTCATCGATACCGGGATCACAATCGATAATGATTTTGCGTGTCATGGAAATTCTTTGGTTTCAATAACGTGGCGTGAGCTCTGGGGGGCGTCGCAGCATGAGCGGAAAGGATATCGTATCATGGCAACGAAACCCAGTATAAACTTGACGTCACTTCAATTCTCTTCCTCCCCTCTTTTTGGTTGAACCCTCAAACTTCGCCATGGCATCACTTTTTCAGGCCGCAATCGTACAAGCTAATTCCGGGATCGATTTGGACGAAGATCAAACCAGCGAGTTGATTGATGCGATGCTGCGGGGCGAAGCGGAGGAGCGAGACGTCGCAAATTTATTGCTTGCACTGAAGGAAAAAGGGGAATCGGTCAGCGAGTTGGTGGGGGCTTCGCGTGCGATGCGTCGTCACATGACGCGAATTCCGCATTCTCACCCAGTGTTGCTGGACACCTGTGGAACGGGCGGCAGCGGCAGCGGGACGTTCAATATCAGTACCGCCGTGGCAATTGTTGCTGCAGCCGCCGGTGTGGCCGTTGCCAAACATGGAAATCGTCGCGCGACAAGTTTGACGGGATCAGCTGACGTGCTCGAAGTTTTGGGAGTGCCGATCGAATGCGACGCCGAGTCGGTCGCCCAGCGGTTGGATCGTGACGGCATTTGTTTCTGTTTTGCAGCCAAGTTGCATCCGGCAATGCGGCATGTGATCGGAGTGCGGCGACAATTAGGGGTTAAAACGCTGTTCAACTTGCTCGGCCCCCTCTGTAATCCCGCCGGAGCGACCCACCAATTGCTGGGAACCTCGACTCCGGAAACACAATCGATGGTGGCTGCCGCGATTGGAGCCTTGGGAACCACCCGCACCTTTGTCGTGCATGGCGCCGACGGGCAAGACGAAGTTTCACTCGACGGGGCAACGCATGTCATCGATGTGCAATCCTCGACGAGTGAACAATATCAATGGACGCCCGACGATTTTGGGCTTCAACCGGCCAGCCGTGATGCATTGTCCGCAGCCGATCCCAATGAAAGTGCCGAAATTATTCGCCGCGTTTTTGCTGGGGAACCAGGCCCTTGCCGCGACGCCGTGTTGGCCGGGACTGCCGCAGCACTTGTCTTGGTGGGGGCCGCCAACGACATCCGTGACGGAGTCGCCAAGGCAGCGCAAACCATCGACTCAGGAGCTGCAAAAGACAAGCTGGCGTCCTTAGTCGGTCACTAGGGGCTTCATCGCGCCCCCCTTTTCCACGCAGGTTTGCAGTGCTGCGTTTGTAGTTAAACTCGCACGTCCCCTTTGTCGGACGCCGCTGCGGTTTCGCAATCGTAGCGTTGTCGTGGGCTGCGAATTTTTTGGGGTAACCAAGGAATCTTTGCAGCTTCAAATGCATCGGAGCGACATTTTTTTGCGTAATTGAATTAGACTGTTGGCTTCCAGCCTTTTACTTCCCTCCCAGGACCCCACCCATGAAAAAAACGTTTGCCTCGCTTGCCTTGACCCTGCTGACGTTGTTTGCAAACGGCGTTGTACAAGCCGAAGCCCCTCCAGAAGGTTATCGTGCGATCTTCGATGGCAAGACCCTTGACGGTTGGCAAGCTCGTCCTCACTTCAACCCCACCGAGTTGGCTAATATGCCAGCCGAGGAGCGAGACGCGAAGCTAACGCAGTGGATGACCGAAGCCAAGCAGCACTGGACGATCGAAAACGGTGAATTGGTCAATGACGGCAAAGGGCCCTACCTGACCACGAACGACAACTTTCGTGACTACGAGTTGTTGCTTGAATACAAGACCGTGCCTCGCGCCGACAGTGGCATCTATTTGAAAGGCACCCCTCAAGTTCAAATTTGGGACTCGACCGAAGAAGCCAAGTTCAAAATCGGTGCAGGACTGGGCAGCGGTGGACTTTGGAACAACAGCCCCGGCGCCCCAGGCAAGGACCCGGCCAAGTTAGCCGACAAGCCGTTTGGCGAGTGGAACTCGTTCAAAATTCGCCAAATTGGTGCCCGCACCAGTGTTTGGCTCAACGGCGAAAAGGTCGTCGACAATGCGATCATGGAAAACTATTGGGATCGCAAATCGCCGCTGGCAGTAGAGGGCCCGATTCAATTGCAAACCCACGGTGGCGAAATCCGCTGGCGTAATCTCTTCGTCCGCGAGTTCAGTGGTGACGAAGCAAACGAAATCCTCAGCCGCCAAGACAACGATTCCTTCAAGTCGCTCTTCAACGGCGAAAATCTGGACGGGTGGCAAGGTGCCGTTGATAACTACGAAGTCGTTGACGGTGCGATCCGCTGTAAAGCCGGCCACGGTGGTTTGTTGTTGACCGACGACCAATACAGCAACTTCGTTGCTCGTGTTGAATTCCGTTTGCCACCCGGTGGAAACAACGGCTTGGCAATTCGCTCGCCGCTTACCGGTGATGCCGCTTATCAAGCGATGACCGAGTTGCAAGTGCTTGATAACGAGCATCCCAAGTACGCCAAGCTTGACCCCCGTCAATATCACGGCAGCGTCTACGGAATGATCGCAGCAAAACGTGGTTATTTGCGAGAAACCGGCCAATGGAATTTCCAAGAGGTGACCGTCAACGGTAGCCGAATCAAGGTCGAGCTAAACGGCAACGTGATTCTCGACGCCGACGTGGCGGATGTCACCGAATTCATGGCAGGGCGACCGCATCCCGGCAAGGATCGTAAGACAGGTTACTTTGGTTTCGCCGGTCACAATGATCCGGTTGAATTCCGTAGCGTTTCGATCCGCGAATTGCCTGCCACGCCGGAAGCGTCAAACTAAGGTTGTCGACGTAATCATTAGAGTCCACGCCCTCTCGTGGCGTGGACTCGCAGCAAATCCGGATTGTGTGAACCATTCTTCCGCCTAGAGCTTGCCTCGGCGGAGGTGGCAGATGTTTGTAGCGGAGCATCTTGACCCGAGTGTCGTAAGGCACCGGGTGATGCGTGAGACCCGGCCGCTTACGCGTCGCGGCTCAATGACTCACCAGCCACGCTGCGAGTGGCGCTGCCGTGTTAATTGCGATACTGATCATGGCACTTGGTGCATAGGGTGCCCATTCGATGGAGGTGACGATTGGCTGCGGCGTGGTCGTTGCTTCGGATTGCGTTTTCGAGGTCGGCCGCGACGTTTTCAGCCGCAAGCATTTGCCGCCAGTAGGCGTCGTCGTATGGTTCCGCGTCGTGATGTTCCGCACCCTCAGGTTTGGATTTCGATCTTAGTCGCACGGATTCTCGGAAACATTCGCGAAGCAGTGCAGCTTCTGCCGCGGGGCGTAGGTCCGGGTGCGATTCGAGTCGTGTCCAGTCCTGTTCGGCAAACTGGCTGAGATGTTCGTTTGCTTGATCGATGGCCACCATCAGTGACGCCATCGAGTTGATCGGAGCGATCGGAACCAGCGGCGGCAGTGGCTTGTCATGGGCGGGTATCTCAAAGGATTTGACGTCTCGCCATAATCCCGGGTAGCGATGGCTTGTGCCCGCTTTTTCCAGAATGTCCATTGCCGATTCACGGTCGGCCGAACCATCGGCGATGCAGGCGATGGCGGCTGCGGTGGGGCCACGATGTTTGCCGTGATGACAATGAATGTAAAACGGACCCTCGGCCGTTTTGACAAGGTTGACGATCGATTCGCTCGCGTTCGAGCCCAGCCCGTCGTAGCCGATCGGAATATGCACGTAACGCAGTCCCGCACGCTGGGCGGCTTCCACATCAGGCCGTGCCCCATCGACGCTGACGATCGTGCGAATCCCCATTTTGGCAATCTCTGCAAATGCCGCCTCGTCCTCGGGTTGAGCCCCCGAATAAATCCGCTCGGTCAATTGAAATAGATTGTGAAGATGGGTTCGCGAATCAGGCGAAGCAGGTTGGATTATTAGCGGCAGAGGCGAAGTGGGGCGTTCCGGTTTGGGTGATGTCGCGGTCTCTTCGCCCACGCAATCGCCTGGGCGAATCAGGCTGCAGAATAGAATGCACAGAAAGATGGCGAAGAGGTGAGTTACCGTTGTTTTCATCGGATCCGACGGAGGTAGCAAGTCATTGCGGTGAGGAAACAAGTTCATGCATCATAGCCACTGCGGCGACGCCCGCGCAGCCCCAACCGGCACTGCGTTCGCCCCCCGTGGCAAAACGAGTCATTCGCAAAGCACGCCATGCATTTCATCCACGCGAATCAATCGGAAGCATTTCGAGTCTCCCCTAACAATTTAAATATCTTGCCCTATCCCCGCCTTAACCACGATGCAGACTTACCCCAACACACGGCTTAGTTGTTGCATTGTTTCACGCTGCCGTTTTTCGACGAATTTGCGTGCCTGGGCAGCTTTTTCTTTTGCCGCCGCTGGGTTCTTCGCCATTTCCAAGACTGTCGCTGGAAGCTGTTGCCGGCGTGGTTCGTCGTCCAGATCAAACAGCCAATCGCCCAGCCCAATGTCCTCCCACATCCAGCCCTTGCTGGTCTGTTCTTCGAATCGGCAGACGATGGCAGGGACTCCGTGCCCGATGCACATGATCGGAGAATGCATTTCGTTGCCAAACAGTCCCGCACTGCGGATATACGTGCTGATCGCTTCGCCAGTCAACCAGTAGTCGGGCCGCCACGCGATTCGCGATAAGATCGCCGGTGGCAATTTGTCGTAAATCATTTCTTTGCCAACTTGCATTTGCGTGCGATCCTCGGGGCAAACCAGTACCTTCAGGTCGGTTTGCTTGACGATTTTGATGATTGCTTCGCGAAGTGGCGCGTGATCGTGCTCCTTCATCATCTCGTTGCGTCGGTGTTTAACGGGATCGAATTTTGAATTCTCTTTGATCGTCCAGTACGGGGTATAGCGAAGCCGCGGAATGCAGCAAAGAAATTTGCCGGCTTCAAGATCGTGTTTCTGCAAGAATGCTTCTGCTTTTTCGTCGTCACGTAAATCGCAGGCAAAGGCCGCATCCGGCCCAAACTCCATCACCGGACTTTTCACCCCGAGTTGTCGTGCGAACGCAAGCGATTTCGAATCGCGGAAATAGACAAAACTCGCCCCGCTGAGAATGTCAACCGTTTTCTGTAGCGAGCTCGCCGACGTCGCTGTGGTGGCGTGTGACATCTTCGGCGGCAGGGTGATCCCGTAGATACCGTACGGCTTGCCCGTTTTTTCACGCCAATCACGAACGTCCTTTTCTGCCACGAGTGACGCCCCTGAACCGTGCAACAAGAAGTCACATGTTTGATAGGCTTCAGCGAGCTGGCGGGATCCCTTTTTGGCGATTTCCAATTTTGGAAACCGCGATCGCAATAACGCTTCTACCCCGTTATCGACATTGCTTGGGCACAGGACGATCTCGGCATCGGGAAGATGCGTTTCGAGGATTCGCAGCAAACCGGGCGTGTGAGCGATATCGCCGATATTGACGGTCTGCCACGATGATCGAAGCAGGATGCGTTTGGGTTGGGTGTCGCCGGCGAACGCGGCGCCGAGACGAATGCCCGATGAAACGCCGATTGCGGCAGCAGCGGATTGAGCCAGGAAGTGGCGGCGGTTGTGATTCATTGCGAGAGACTCGAGCGGGGGATAGCGGGGGATCAGGAGGGCATCGCATAAACATGGATGCGGTGGGGAAAGGGGCGAACGGGCAGCACCCCATTCTGATCGATATTCGACCTCCGATCCACAATCCTGGACTCACCGAGTTCGCGTTTCTGCTCGATTTTTTTCCTCGCGTGTTTATCCGCGAGAAGCCGCGATCACTGCATGCCGCTTACGGCGTCGGCTATGAATTACGCTAACGTTTGTAGCGCCGCAATCACCTCGTCGGGTTCCGCTCGAGTACGGTAGTCGACATTGGCGTATTGCCAAGCCACGACGCCATCGCGTGAGAGCACAAACGTGGCGGGGATCGGCAACATGCTGCCGTTGCCGTTGTTGATTTCTGCCAAATCAAGGCCGCGGTCGTTTCGCATGTGATCAAGAATCAGCTCGGGGACTTGCCATGCCACACCATACGTCGCGGCAACACGGGCGTCTTGGTCGGACAGCACCGTAAATCCAAGCTCATCATGCTCAGTTTTCGTCAGCGAGCCATCGGGGGCTTGAGGGCTGATTGCAACCATCTGCGCTCCGAGATCACGGATCTCCGGCACGCGAGCTTGCATCGCCTTGAGCTGCAGATTGCAGTAAGGACACCAGCTTCCGCGGTAAAACATCAGAACCACCGGGCCGTCGGCCAGCAGATCGGAAAGGGCAACCGTTTTGCCATGGGCGTCGGGCAACGCAAACGCCGGTGCTGGTTGCCCCACGGCGATCGCCTCGCCGCCTTCTTGGAAATCTCGAGCCTTCGCGAGTAAGGTGTCAATCTCTTGGGCGAACCCTGGTTTAGCTTGACGCGTTTTCGCAAACTGCGCATCGGTTTGTTGCTTCAGAGTGGTCAATTTGGTTTCTGCTCTGCAATTAATGGTGATGAACGTGCTTTGGCCAATAACGCCACGAGTCGTTTGCACTCTGCTTCGGTCATGCCTTCACAAACACTTTGATGAAGTGCTGCAACGGGTTCGTCCATTTTTGCAAGCAGTTTGCTGCCGCTGGCCGTAATCGAGATAAACCACACTCGCCGATCTTGATTGCAGCGTTTGCGTGCAATCAGTTTCTTTTTCTCAAGCTTGTCGAGCAGGTTGGTGATCGCGGGCGTGATTGCGATTAACCGAGCGGCGACTTCGAGCGAGGGCAGCGGCTCACCGGCGGCGCGAAGGATCCGCAGCACGTTGTATTGCGGTTCGGTCAGTCCGTATTCGCGAAACAGTCGTCCGAAATGATACTGGAACTGATCGTCGGTCCGACGCAAATCGACCACTACCGTTTCTTGGATCGTACCCAATTCACGCCATTTTTCGGTCGACCGTTTCTGACCCTTCTTCGCCAACACTTCCGCCTGTCAAAAGAAATTAGCCCAACTGTTAAATTTAGTTTAGCGCTAATCTAATTCGAAGGCAAGTAGGTGCTGTCGGGATACGCTGTGGGCAATGCCATCGAAGTTTGATTAGCGGCGCGTGCTGCGCCGCTGGAGACACCTGGGCTGCGGTGGCATGGAAATGGGGGCGCTGGTCATCTTGTCATCCTTATCGCACGATCCTTGTTGCATTGGGATCACAGCAAAATAAGACCCCAATCAGGACGGGTCCAAGGTGTTCATGGGACGCTCCGACATGGACGCATTTTTCGCGCTCGCGCGGCTGCGAAGTTTTCGCCGCAACCATTTCTCAAACCCGACAATCATGTAAGTCGCCAATCCGGTGAGCAGGATTCGCCACCACGCATCCCAGCCAATCGGTGCGCTGTGAAAAATGCGATTCATCACTGGCAGATGAGTGAACGCGATCTGCAGTACCACCATGGTGGCGACGCCGAGACCGATCCAGCGGTTGGACATGACGCCGAGTTCGAACATCGATTTCGTTAACGAGCGACAGTTGAATAAATAAATGACTTCGACCATCACAAACACGTTCACCGCGATGGTACGCGCGACCGTCTCGCTATAGCCTCGTCCGATCGCCCATTCGAACGAGCCAAAGGCGCCTACCAACATGACCAAGGCGACCAAGACGATTCGGCCAATCAAATCGCCGGTTAAGATCGGAGCCTGCGGATCGCGGGGGGCGCGCGTCATGATGTCGTCTTCTTTGGGCTCAAACGCTAACATCAATCCCAATAAGACCGCGGTGGTCATGTTGACCCACAGAATTTGGACCGGCAAGATCGGCAGCGCCACGCCGACAAAGATTGCTGCCAAGATCACCAGCCCTTCGCCCATGTTGGTGGGCAGCGTCCAGACGATGAACTTGGTCAGATTGTCGAACACACCTCGGCCTTCTTCGACCGCCGCTTTGATCGAGGCAAAATTGTCGTCGGTCAACACCATATCGGCGGCTTCTTTGGCGACTTCGGTCCCCGTGATCCCCATGGCGACCCCGATGTCGGCTTGTTTCAGCGCCGGCGCATCGTTAACGCCGTCACCAGTCATCGCGACAATGTGTCCGTTGGCCTGCAAGGCGCGAACGAGACGCAATTTCAGCTCGGGGGTGGCTCGCGCGAACACCGCCACTTGATCGGCTATCTCGATCAGCTGTTGGTCGCTTGTCTTTGCCAGGTCATTGGCGGTCTTGACGATCGGAGCCTGCTCGTTGTCTTGGTGCACGCCATCAAGCCCAAGTTGAATTGCAATCGCTTGCGCCGTTTTGGCGTGATCGCCGGTGATCATTTTCACCCGGATGCCGGCGGTTTGGCAGGCTTTGATCGCGGCGATCGCTTCGCTCCGTGGCGGATCGATCATGCCCTGCAGTCCATAGAAAACGAGGTCACAGGTGTCTTCGTGGCGAATTTCGTTGGTGGTTGGTGGCAACGGCTTGCCTGCAAACGCCAGCACTCGCAGCCCTTTCGCGGCCATTGCTTCGACTTGCCGATGCACCAACGCGACGTCCAGCGGACCGGTCTCTCCCGATCGCGTCATGGCCAGCGGGCACTTCGACAGCAGGACTTCCACCGCTCCTTTGACGTACAAGTGCCGCGGCTGACCCGCCACATTCTCGTGTAGCGTCGCCATGTATTGGTGCTGGGATTCGAATGGAATCGTGTCCAAGCGAGGCGATTCGGCTTCGAGTTGGCTGCCATCCAATCCCGCTTTGCCTGCGACGGCGATCAATGCACCCTCGGTCGGATCGCCTTGAACCTTCCATCCCGATTCGGTGTTGATCAATTGCGAGTCGTTGCATTGGATGCCAGCCTGTAGACAATGACGCACCGCGGGACTGGCCAACACTTCGGCGTGATCCTCGCCACCGACTTCGATGCGTCCGTCGGGTTCGTAACCGCTTCCCGATGTCCTCAATTGCTGTCCCGCCGACCAGATTTCCAGCACCGTCATCTGGTTTACCGTCAAGGTGCCTGTTTTATCCGAACAAACGACCGTGGTGCTGCCGAGTGTTTCTACCGCTGGCAATTTGCGGATGATCGCGCGGCGTCGAGCCATTCGCGACACACCGATCGCCAGCGTAATCGTGACTGCGGCAGGCAAGCCTTCGGGGATCGCACCGACCGCCAACGCGACCGCCGCCATAAACATCTCGAATTTCGCTTGCCCCCGCGACACGCCGACGATGAAGGTGACGGCAGCCAACAACAGAATCACGACCAACAGCAGGCGGCTGAATTTGGCGATTTTTCGTGTCAGAGGCGTCTCGAGTACATCCGCCAGCGAAATGAGTTCCGAGATGCGGCCGACCTCGGTGTTGCCTGCGGTCGCGACCACCACGCCGCGGCCTTGGCCGTACGTCACAAGGGTCGACGCGTAAGCCATGTTGCGGCGTTCGGCCAGCGGTGTTTCTAGCTGCAGGTCAATCGCCTTTTTTTCGACCGGTACCGACTCGCCGGTTAACGCCGACTCATCCACCTGCAAATCTCGCGACCTCAGCAATCGTAAATCCGCGGGAACTTTGTCGCCGGATTGCAGCAACACCACATCACCGGGCACCAATTCGGTCGATGGGATGTTTCGCGTCTCTCCCGATCGAATCACGCGTGCTTCGGTCAATGTCGTCCTGGCTAATGCCTCGAGCGCTTTGGCGGCTTTGGATTCTTGCAAATAGCCGATGATGGCGTTGACCAGCACGACGCCGAAAATGACCGATGCATCAACCCACTCGTCCAATAACGCCGTGATCACGGCGGCGATCAACAGAATGTAAAGCAGCGGTTGATGAAACTGAATCAGAAAGCGGACCAACGGACCAGGACCGCTGCGAGCGGGAAGCGAATTGGGACCATATTCCCGTTGCCTCGCCTCAATTTCGAAACGATCCAATCCACGATTGGAATCGCTTTTCAGCAATTCAACGACTTCGTCCGCAGGCGTTCGATGCCATAGGCGTTCATTCAGCGTTTCCATGCGTTCTTCCTACGACGATCCCCACGCGATCAATCCCGTTCGATACTCTCTCGTCATGTTGAGGCTCTAGGTATGCCAACAGATGCGATGATTGTGAAGCAATGTTGACATTACATTCATCCAACTTGGAAATTGGCTTCCATCGGACCGACAAAGGATGACGAAGTTTGTCGTGTGATGAATCGCACACGTGTGACATGGTGTCTCGCTAACCGTTTCCAAAACCGTGCGATTGTTCCGGTGAGCGACTGACAGCTTGATGCCAACGTTTGATGAACGTTTCTCCGTGCTCGGATTCAAGCCGCTGTCGTTCGGCGTGAACCTTCTCTAAAACCTTAGGCCACCACACCGTGTCGAGGTACTCGAGACGACGCTTCTTTTCCTCTTCTGAAATTCCTTCGGCATTGGGATCCATATCGGCATGATCAAATTGCATCTGCCGCCAACAGTCGCCTTTGGCGGGCACGTAGCCGGTCGCATCCTGCGGAAACTGGTCTCCAAAATGCTCTAACTTGGATTTGTGAAACATTTCGTTTTCTCACTTTCTTAGCCGCAGCGATTGGATTGTGAATGGGGATCGCTAACTCTATTGTACGTGGCGGCGGTCGCTAGCAACAATTCAGAGCGAGGGGGCGGTTTGAGAATGCCGAGGTGCAATTATCGCAATCTTGGCCGGAATTGACTCGTCGTCAGTCCCGCAATACCAGCACGGGACAGTGAGCCAAACGGACCACCCGCTCGGCGGTCGAGCCAATCAACAGCCGCGTGATCCCGGTGCGTCCGTGCGATGGCAGCACGATCAGATCGAAACCATTTTGTTGGGCAAAGTCGGTGATGCCGTGAGCCGGTTCGTTGACAACCGTTTCGTAATTCAATCCGTGATGAGCATCGTCGTTGAACTCTGCCTGCAACATTTTTAAGGCACGCTGCTGGTGGTCTCCGTCGATTTCGGCGGCGAGACCCGCGTTGGGCATTCCAAAACCTCCACCGCCAAGTTCGATACCGTTGTCTGCGGAATAGCCGTACAGTGGAACGGGTTCAACGACGTGTAATACCGTGATGTTCTCGTTCTTGCTGGCGATCTTCATCGCCGTTTCAACCGCCGGAAGCGAGAATTGCGAGAAGTCATACGGAACAAGGATTTTTGCGTTATCAAAGTGGTTCATGATGTCCTCAGGCAGGTGTGGCGGCGAGGATTTTTCGCATGTGTTTTGCGGGTTGCAAAAAGATGAATGCACACGCTGTGCCAATCGGCATCGCAGTGTGCATCATGAAGACAAGAATGCGAGCGAGCGACGTCTGGCTGAATTCGTAAACGTTTTGGTCAGCGTTTTGGTCAGCGCTGCGAAGTGGCTTCGCTGAAGAGGGGGGGATTTAGCGAAGCGGAGTCCATCAAAATGTTCACCAATGGCGTGTGCTTCGCGAAACTCATGGCAAGTCATGGTAAAAAACGCTTCACCGCGTTGCGTTTTAATGCAGGCTCGAGTGCCGTCTGGATCTAACCTAGCCGAGTCGGCAGATCGTCAAGGACGGCTTTGGGCGATAGACTAGCATGGATAGCTTGGGAGCAATCTTCAGAAAGGCTCGGCGGCTAGTGTGAGGCGGTTTGTCTGCGATGGATGAACTCGACCAATCACGTTGTCCCTGCATCCGCGAAAAACATTGAAGCCATGATTCAAATCGGCAGCACGTATTCTCTCGAGGTGGTCAAAGACACCGAATTCGGGTTCTTTTTGGACGCCGAAAATCTAGGTGAGATTCTGCTCCCTGCAAAACATGCTCCGGACGATTTGAATGTTGGTGATACGGTCGAAGTCTTCCTCTACTTGGACTCGGAAGATCGCCCCATCGCGACCACTCAAACTCCGAAAGCGGAGGTTGGCGAATTCGCGTATCTAAAGGTCAAAGACAATACTTCGATCGGTGCGTTCTTGGACTGGGGATTGGACAAAGATGTCTTGGTCCCGTTTGCGGAACAGCATCGGCCGATGATCGTGGGTAAATCCTACATTGTCTACTTGTATCTTGATAACCAAGATCGGATCGCGGCGACTTCAAAGATTGATAAAGTCGTGCTGGAAGACGATGAGCACGATTTTCATCCGCAGCAAAAGGTCGATTTGATTATCGCAAACAGCACCGAATTGGGCTTCAAAGCGATTGTGGATCAAAGCTATTGGGGATTGCTGTACAAAGACGAAGTCAATCGACGACTCAGTTTTGGTCAAAGCATCCAAGGCTATATCAAACAGATTCGCAAGGACGGCAAAATTGACTTGAGCCTGAAAAGTGGTCAGGAAATCCGCGACAACTACAGTCAAGTCATTCAAGATTACTTACGCGATCACAACGGATTCGCGCCGGTTCATGACAAGTCTCCTCCTGCTCAAATCTCTGAACTGTTCGGGATGAGCAAAGGGCAGTTCAAAAAAACGATCGGTGCCCTGTATAAACAAAGAGTCATCACGATTGAAAAGAACGGAATACGATCGGTCTGAATCTTTTTTAAAGAGGTCGATGTTGGGCGGGGTGACAGGAGTGAGTTCAATTCCTAAAGATCTGTTCGCCGTTTCGTGTGAAGCCCCCGTCTCAAACTAAACTCTTTCACCAGCCTAATATCATCATGAGCCATTTCTATCGGTACGAAAAAAGACAGCGGCGGACTGCGATGCTGCTTGTGGTCAATATGGTGGTACTGCTTGCGATGTATCTGGCCGCTCGCAAGTTCATTCAGCCAAGCGAGGCAGGCGAGCAGTTGTTTTATTGGATGAATATTGCCTTGCCGATCGTTGAACTCGGTCTACTCGTTTTTGCGGTTTTGTTTTGGATTCAAGATGGGACTTTCAAAATAGCGGTGGACGCCGACCATTTTGAAATCGCCGATCCCCTTTCCGAGAAAGCTTCGTTCTGTGTTTCGGTCAAGGAAATTGTCGAGATCAGTCAAACTCACGAGAAACATGTCGGGGTCAGCAAGATCACGATGCTGATGAAATCGGGCGAACGGATTCCGATCTTGCAGAACTACAACTACAGCCGAGGCAAGCTGTACGCCGCATTGGCGAAAGCAAACTCCAACATCCGTTTGCCGGAACATACGTTTCGGTTCAAGCAGGTTTAGCGAAAACAAAGCGTCCGGTGACGGTCTCGTTTTCGAGAAAGGGTCTGAACTTGATTGACCGCAAATGACGCGAGAATGGACTTCGTTGCCCACTTATGCAGTATCCGGGTCGGCCAACGCATTCGGGTCGGCCAAAGCGTGCATCAGGATCGCGGTGGCGACGGCGACATTCAGACTGTCCGTTCCTAGTTGCATCGGGATGGTGACGCGGTCCGACGCAAATCTTTGAATGGCGGTGTCCACGCCGCTGGCTTCGTTGCCGACGATCAGCAGTGCGGGTTGGCTGTTGACGTCGAGATCCTTTAAGCGGGTGGCGGGCGGTTGCAGCGTCGATGCGATCGTGCGAATCGCGGTGCTTGTCGTCAGTCGCTGTAGATCGCTCAGCGGATCGTCTAGCCGAAACAGACGATGTTTGAATACTGCGGCCATGCTGACTCGAATCACTCGCCGGTGGAATGGATCAATGGTTTTTCGATCGACGAAGAGGTGGTCGATGCCCAACGCGGCGGCACTGCGAAAGATACTGCCGACGTTCTCTGGTTCCGATACCCCCAGCAGCGCCACGCTGAGTTTCGGGATCTCGGGAAGTGCAATGAAATCGTCGATCGTCGCAATCTGCGGGCGCACTCCACACGCCAAGACGCCACGGTGGAACTCGAACCCAATCAATTGAGAGATGTCGGTATCCGAAAGCGTGTAGATCGGCACCTCGGCAGGGACGATTTGAGCGTACTCGTCGCTGCGGTGCTGCTGGACCAAGATCGATTCGATTTCGTAATCGCTTTCGATCAAGCGGCGGACCACCCAATTGCCTTCGACAACAAAGTGGTTGCCGTTTTTCGATAACTCGCGATGACGCAAGTCGCGATAGATGGCAATCCGAGGATCGTCGATTCCGGTCGCCTGGATCACGCGAGATGAGTTCATCGATAGAGGGTGGAGGATGCGGAAAAAGGAGAGAATGCTGTAAAGGAGAGAATGCGGACTGGCGGATTGGGGCGGATGACAGACCGGAAGCCTATCCCACATTGCAGGAAGTCTATTCGACGTTTTGTGCTTTGGGATACGACCCTAACACATCGAGTCGCTTGGCTTGCTTGGATAGGGTGGCGATCGCATCGGCTACCGATTCGTCGTCACGGTGGCCGCTCAATTCGACAAAGAACAAGTACTCGTTGCGAGTTTCAGGACAGGGAAACGATTCGATCCAGGTCATGTTCAATTGGTTGGTCTTGAAAATCATCATCACGTCGGCGAGTGCACCAGGTTGATGATTGATTTGAAACAGCAGCGAGGTCTTGTCGTCCCCGGTCCGTTGAGGCCGGTCTTTGCCCAGCACGGCAAATCGGGTGACATTGTTGGGGTTGTCTTCGATGCTGGCCCCGAGCACTTCCAAGTTATATTGCCGGCCTGCTTCGAGGCTGGCGACCGCCGCCACGCCGGGTTGTTCCGACGCGGCCTGCGCCGCCGCAGTGGTGCTGGTCGTTTCGACCAAACGAGCTCGCGGATAATGCGTCGCCAGATAGCCGCGGCACTGCGAAAGCGCTTGCGGTTTACTATGAATTTCGCTGATCGATTCACGCGGCGATGCGGAAAGCAGATTGTGATGGATCGGCAGCACCACTTCGCCACAAATCTGCATCTGCAATCGAATGAACATGCCAAGCGTATCGACGATGCCGCCATCGGTGCTGTTTTCGATCGGAACCACTCCGGTCGCCAGATCGCCGCGTGAGACCGCTTCAAACACCGCGGGGATCGAATTCAGGGGGGCAAAATCGGCGGCTTGGCCAAAGTACTTCAGTGACGCCAAGTGGCTGTAGCTGTACTCGGGACCAAGAAAGGCCACGCGGATCGGCTGGACTGCGGCAAGACAAACGCTGGCGATGTGACGCAAAATATCACGTTTGGATTGAGCCGGGATCGCGTTTGGCGACGCCCCCAGATCACCCATCGCAGCGATCAGTCGATCGATTTGATGACTCGACAACGCAACCGGCCCGGTGTTGGACGCTTGCATGTTGGGTTTGCTCGCTTGGGCACCCTGGATCACCAACGCGGCTCGTTGGTCCACCAGCCTGAGGATGTCGCGGTCGATTGCATCGATCTGGTCTTGGTTCGGATTTGGCATGAGGTGTGAGGGGTTCGCAGGAAGAGCGTGGCAACGCTTGAAAGCAATTCGAATACTGTCATTTTGACACCGCCCCGAAAACTGGATCGAGTCGATCACGAGGCGTCTGCCAGAAATTACTCGGTTCGAGTCGATGTCGTCGACTGGAAAAACGAGTTTAGCGAGAAAAACCGGGCTTTTCTTGGCTGCCAAGAAAAAACTGGGGGCTTAGACGCCAGTTCGGCACAGGCTTTGCCAATCTACCGATCGTCTCGCCTCAAGCTGACGAATCGACAACCAGATCCAGTGGGGCAATGACCCAACCTATCCAATTGAAACTTGTCACCTAAACCGAATCGGTTGACGCGACAAACGAACGAATCGAGAGACAGGAGAATTTAGTAATGGCTCAAGGCGAAAAGATTATCGGCATCGACCTCGGCACCACCAACAGCGTGGTTGCGGTCATGGAAGGCAGCGAACCGAAGGTCATTCCGAACCCTGAAGGAAACCGCTTGACCCCCAGTGTCGTCGCGTTTACGGACAAAGAAGACACCATTGTGGGCGAACCTGCACGTCGCCAAGCGGTCACCAACCCTAAACGCACCGTGTATTCGGCCAAACGCTTCATGGGCCGCCGTCACAATGAAGTGGAATCCGAAGAAAAGATGGTTCCCTACGGCGTGACCGGTGCCGCATCGGAATACGTCAAAATCAAAGTTGGCGACAAAGAGTACACGCCACAAGAAATCTCGGCCAAGGTCCTTCGCAAGCTCAAAGAGTCGGCCGAGTCTTACCTCGGTCACAAGGTCAACAAGGCCGTAATCACCGTTCCGGCCTACTTTAACGACGCACAACGTCAAGCCACCAAAGACGCTGGTCAGATCGCGGGCTTGGAAGTCGCTCGGATCATCAACGAGCCGACCGCCGCAGCATTGGCTTACGGGTTGGACAAGAAGAAAGACGAAAAGATCATCGTTTTTGACCTTGGGGGCGGTACGTTTGACGTTTCGGTTCTGGAAGTTGCCGACAGCGGTGACGAAGAGCAAGAGAGCCGCGTCTTCCAAGTGGTCAGTACTTCGGGGAACACCCACCTCGGGGGCGATGACTTTGACGAAACCTTGATTAACTACGTTGCCGACGAGTTCAAAAAGGACAACGCAATCGATTTGCGTAACGATCCGATGGCGCTGCAACGGTTGCAAGAAGCGTGTGAAAAGGCCAAGAAAGAGCTTAGTTCGCTACCAGAAACCGACATCAATCTGCCGTTTATCACGATGGATCAGTCGGGGCCGAAGCACTTGACGATGAAGATCACTCGCAGCAAGTTCGAAGAGTTAATCGATCATTTGGTCGAACAGTGTAAGAAACCGGTTTTGCAAGCGCTCGAAGACGCCGGCATGAAGCCAAGTGACATCGACGAAATCGTTTTGGTCGGTGGTAGCACCCGTGTGCCTAAGGTCCGCCAGATCGTCAAAGAG
The DNA here is from genome assembly GCF_039545035.1 of Novipirellula caenicola. NCBI lineage: Bacteria > Pseudomonadati > Planctomycetota > Planctomycetia > Pirellulales > Pirellulaceae > Novipirellula > Novipirellula caenicola. The sequence continues at coordinate 655,671 of NZ_BAABRO010000002.1, read as the reverse complement.
ATCTTCGGCAAAGAGCCTCACCAAGGCGTGAACCCGGATGAAGTGGTTGCCGTGGGCGCCGCGATCCAAGGTAGCGTGTTGGCGGGCGAACGAACCGACGTGTTGTTGTTGGACGTGACCCCGTTGACGCTTGGTATCGAAACCGAAGGCGGTGTGATGACACCGTTGGTCGAGCGAAATACCACGATCCCGGTGGAAAAGAAGAATGTCTTCAGCACCGCGGCGGACAACCAAACGGCCGTCACCGTTCGCGTGTTCCAAGGGGAACGCAAGATGGCGGCGAGCAACCGTTTGCTCGGCGAGTTCAATCTCGAAGGCATCCCGCCGCAACCCCGTGGCGTTCCTCAGATCGAAGTCAAATTCGACATTGACCAAAACGGTATCCTTGCGGTTTCCGCGAAAGAGCTGAAGACCGGTAAAGAGGCTTCGGTGCAAATCAAGGAAGCGGGAGCGCTCGGCGAAGACGAGATCGAGCAAATGCGAAAGGATGCCGAAACCAACGCCGAAGAAGACAAGCGTCAATTCGAGTTGGTCGAAGCGAAGAACAAAGCACATCAGCAGGTTTATCAACTTGAAAAACTGATGACCGAAAACAAGGACAAGCTGAGTGATTCGGATACCGAACCGATGAACAAGGCGATCGAAAAGGTCAAGACGGCTGCCGAAGGTTCCGATACGGCTGCGATCAAGCAGGCGACCGAAGAGTTGGATGCCGCTTCGCAAGCGTTCAGCAAAGTGCTGTATGAAAAGACCGAAGCGGCTGGCCCTGCGGCCGGTGACGGCGGTGCTAAAGCTTCCGGTGCCGCGGCGGCGTCGAGCGAAGATGACGACGCAATCGATGCCGATTTCGAAGTCAAAGACTAAACGATCTGTCAAAGACTAAGCGAACTCGCTGAGTTTGACTCAGCGAATGTTCCAACATCAATAGCGGGTGAAGCCCTCCGCGTAGGGCTCACCCGCTATCCAAGCCAAAACAAATTTAGCAAAAAAATGCCTGCCAAAGGATTTTGATCCGGCGATGGCGCAATGGCATCTACTTCCGTGACAATGCGGCAAAGGCCGCCCGGTTGCAGCGAGTAAGCAGCGAGTAATACGTTCGAATCCGACCGAGCGGTCTTTTGCCGCATCGCTATAAAAACACACCCGCTTAGCAAAGTAGCTCTGGCATTGAGCCGCGGTGCTCGACGAAATCAGCTACGGCAGTGTTCAACCGCTCATTGCTTAGCACACGTTCATTCTTGGGGGGGATGCGTGTTGGGATCCTCCCCCGGCCACAACCTGCGATCCACGCTGGAGCAAGATGTGGTGCTGCTTCTATAGTTGAGGAGTTTTCTGTCATGGCGTTTCGATTTGATAAGCTCACCACGAAGGCACAATCGCTGGTAGCGGAGGCCCAGGCCCAGGCCGCATCGTCTGGAAATCCTGAGATTTTGCCGCTGCATCTATTGGCCGCGATGTTAGACGAAAGCGATGGCATCACGCGACCGATGCTAAAGAAGATGAACGCCGATGCCGGTAAGCTAAAGGAGTTGGTGCAAAGCGAATTGGGCAAAGTGCCGTCGGTTTCCGGTGGTCGCCAACCCGGGATATCGCCCGCGTTGCAGCGCACCTTCGACGCCGCAGCCGATGTGGCGGCACAATTGAAAGACGAATACGTCAGCACCGAGCATCTGTTGCTTGGGATCGCCAAAGTCGAGAGCAAGGCGAACAACCTGTTGAAACTGATCGGCGTCGACGACGCCGACGTGCTCAAAGCGATGAGCGAAGTGCGCGGCTCGGCGCGTGTGACCGATCAAAACGCCGAAGACACTTACCAGGCGCTTGAAAAATACGGAATCGATCTGACGCAGTTGGCGGCCAAGGGGACGTTGGATCCGGTGATCGGCCGTGACAACGAAATTCGACGTGTGATTCAAGTTTTGTCGCGACGAACCAAAAACAACCCTGTTCTGATCGGCCAGCCTGGGGTGGGGAAAACCGCGATCGCCGAAGGCTTGGCGCTGCGTATTTTTGAAGGCGATGTTCCGCAAAGTCTTAAAGACAAACGAGTCATTTCGCTCGATATGGGGGCGTTGGTCGCCGGAGCCAAATTTCGAGGCGACTTCGAAGAACGACTCAAAGCCGTGCTCCGCGAGGTCAAAGATGCCAATGGACAAGTGATCTTGTTCATTGATGAATTGCATCTTGTCGTCGGCGCCGGCAAAGCCGAAGGATCGCCGGACGCGGCGAACCTGCTAAAGCCGGAACTCGCCCGCGGTGTGTTGCGATGCATCGGAGCGACGACGCTGGACGAGTATCGTCAGAACATCGAAAAGGATGCCGCGCTAGAACGTCGTTTCCAACCGGTTTACGTTGGTGAACCGACGGTCGACGACACGATTGCGATTTTGCGAGGTCTGAAATCTCGCTATGAATCGCACCACGGCGTTCGGATCACCGATAGCGCGTTGGTGGCCGCTGCGAATCTATCCAACCGCTACATCGCCGATCGTTTTTTGCCGGACAAGGCGATCGACTTGGTCGACGAAGCAGCCAGCCGTTTGGCGATGGAAAAAGAAAGTGTGCCCGAGCCAATCGATCGACTGCAGCGTCGTTTGCGTCAACTCGAACTCGCCCATCGGCAACTTGTCGATGAAACCGAAGAATCCGCAGTGGAGAAACGCGAAGAAGTGGAAAGTGAGATGGAATCACTGAACCATGAATTGGCGAGTCTGCGTGAGCAGTGGGATGCGGAAAAAATGGGACTCGACGACGTTCAATCGGTGCGTCAAGAGGTCGAGCGACTCGAGCATCGTTTTACCACACTGGATTCGGAAGCCAAACAAAAACAATTGCGTGGCGAAAGTCCCGAAGATGTTTATCGCGAGATGCTCGAGGTCCGCGCTCGTTTGACCGAATTGCAATCCAAACTCGATGACGCCGAACAACGCGATGCGGTTCCCAAAGAGGACGTCGAGAGCCACGAGGATAAACGTCGGCTATTGCGCCATGATGTCACCGAGGAAGAGATTGCTGAAGTGGTCAGCGCGTGGACCGGAGTCCCACTGAGCCGGATGCTTGAAACCGAACGTGCGAAATTGTTGGTCATGGAAGAACGGCTTCATCAACGCGTGATCGGTCAAGACGAAGCGGTGAAATCTGTCTCGGACGCCGTGCGGCGTAGCCGTAGTGGGTTGCAAGACCCGAATCGTCCGATCGGTTCGTTCCTGTTCCTCGGGCCCACCGGAGTCGGTAAAACCGAATTATGTAAAGCGCTCGCCGAAGTGATGTTCGATGATGAACAAGCGATGGTGCGAATTGACATGAGCGAGTTTATGGAGCGGCACAGCGTTGCGCGTTTGATCGGCGCCCCTCCGGGATACGTCGGTTACGAAGAAGGAGGCAAGTTGACCGAAGCGGTTCGGCGACGTCCCTACGGAGTCGTCTTGCTTGACGAGATGGAGAAAGCGCACCCGGACGTGTTTAACATCCTGTTGCAAGTGCTTGACGATGGCCGGTTGACCGATGGTCATGGACGCACCGTCGATTTTTCGAATTCCGTCATCGTGATGACTAGCAACGCGGGTAGCCAAGTGATTCAACAGGTCACCGAACAAGGTGGCGACGAGCAAGAGATGCAGGAAGCGGTTCAAGAATCGCTGCGTGCACGGTTTTTGCCAGAGTTTTTGAATCGAATCGACGACATCGTCATCTTCAAGCCGCTCAATCGCCAAGAGATTCGTCAGATTGTTAAGCTGCAGCTGCGAGCGCTAGGAACTCGACTCGAGCAGAATGGTTTGCGATTGGACGTGTCCGAAGCAGCGATCGATGAGATCGCATCGGTGGGATACGATCCGGTGTACGGTGCACGGCCGCTGAAACGCGTGATCCAGAACGAGGTTCAGAACCGATTGGCCAGCGCGCTGCTGAAAAGTTCGTATCCCGAAGGCACCACGGTGCGAGTCGATTTCCAGGACGGCGAGTACGTGTTTTCGGGAAGCTAGCGATTTGAATGGCAGCCTCAGAATAGAAATGGCTGTGATTAATGAGGCCCGAGACTGAAACTCGGGCTGATGGGTTTGCGACAGCGGCAACGCGATTCGGTGCCGCTGTTATTTTCCGCATAACACGACCAGCGTCTCTAATCCGTGTGGCTCGTACAAACCCTAGTGACTCGCTATTACTTCAACTCGTTCACGGCGATTCGGCGAATCGTTGGCGACATGGATTGGGTTCTAAGCTATCCCTTCATCAGCGTCTCTCACTCTGCTGATGTTGGTCCATGAATACTCAATCAAAGCGAGCTGGTTTGTGTCGATCGCGATCTCACCGAGGTCTCGCGATGGTCGATGTGATCCTGCTGCTGGCTCTTTCCGTGGTGGTATTGGCGGTCGGGTTTGCGGTGCAGGCACGATTTGTCGAGCGATCGCGAGTCGCCAATGCGTTTGATTATCTCGAGGATATTCAGTTTTCGCAGCATCGGCACTTTGTGCGAACCGGCCGTTACGCGACCCGTCTTGCCGATCTCGATCTTTCGATTCCTTCGCCAGCCTATTTTGCGGTAGGCGAGATCAAGGTGTCGAAGTTCGACGGGCGGTTTTCGGGATGGGAACTGCGGTTGCATCGCGTTGGTGCTGCGCCCCTATTCGGCCCCTACGCGATCACCTTTAACGGCGATGGTTTTGACGCTACTGAATCGTCTGTCTCTGCATCGATCTTGCCCCACGACGCGGAACACGTGCGAATCAATCGTGTCTCGACGCTTGCCGTTTTGCGTTAATTCCTTCGCTACTTACTTTGCGGTTGAACTCATTCCATGTCTGTATCAATCAATGCTGTGGGGCCCGTCGAATTGATCGAAGACGGATCCATCGAGGACGCCGATTTTTCGGGACTTGCCGCTGATGTCGAAGTCCAACGCCGCGACGTCACCACCGAACTCGCTCAACAGTATGCGAAGTATTACGCACTTCCCTTTTTTGATCCTCCCGAGGATGCACCGCTGCCGATTGATCCCGGCATCGCGGAACGATTGCCAAGCCAATGGTGTTTTCGGAACCAAGTGGCACCGCTAAGTGATGATGGAAAGATTGTCGAAGTCGCAGTGGTCGAGCCTGATGGTTTGCTGTTGGCTGACGAAATCCGTCGCTTGACTGGTCGCCAAATGCAGCCGCTATTTGCGACCGCGACCGTGATGGATCGCTTGATCAATACATTGTATGGCGACGAGTTAAGCACGACGGACGCCGCAAAGCGATCGGCAACCGAGTCGGTGCGTGAACCGGTTGTGCAACCCTCGCCGCTGTCGATGCCGATCTCGCCCGATGATTCGTCAAAGGCGATGGCGTCGAAAAATCCACTGTCCCATATTCTGCGTCCGTTGGTGCAAGAATTGGTCACTCAGATCGTCATCGAACCGCATCAGCACGCGTTTCGGGTCCGAGCCAGGGGGCCCAAAGGCATGTATGTGTTACAAAGTCTAAGTCGGGTCGAAGGGAACGAGATTCTGGCTCAAGTCGCGTCGCGAATGAATTTGCCAGATCGCGAGCGAGCGAGTCTGCGATCCACATCGGCATCGGGTGAATTCCGCGTTCGATTAGGCGCGAAACGCGTTTCGATCTTCGCTTCGTTTTGTCCGGCCACCTCGGGCACGATGCTCAATCTGACGCGTACGATCAGCCAATCCGTGCCCGTGGACATCGATCAACTCGGGCTTCAACGTTCGCAACGAGAAGTGGTTCGAAGTGTCCTGAAAAAACGAAGCGGATTGATCGTGTTGGCAGGGCCACGACAAAGCGGCAAGACGACGACGCTGTATTCGTTGTTGGCGGAATTGAATGATCCAAGCCTATTGATTTGCACGCTAGAGGATTCTGTTTCGATTCCCTGCGAAGGGATCAATCAGCTATCGCTGTGTAAGCATGCGGGATTGGACAAGATGTCGGCGATTGACTCGTTAGCACGGCAATCTCCGGATGTGATTGCGATCGACAAGCTTGACAACCACGACGTCGCTCGAGCGGCAGTGTATGAAGCGGCAATGGGCCGATTAGTGATTGCGACGATCGAAAGCGCCGACCCCGCGATGACACCCGTCCGGTTGAAACAACTCGGTTTGGAAGAACAAGAGTTGAACCAAGTTTTATCTGCCGTGATTTCGCATCACAAGCTAAATCGATTATGTCGTCAATGTAGCCAATCGCAGCCGATCGACCCCGAAGACGCAGAGCGTTTGGGCTTGGAAAGCGACATGATGGTTTCAGCTCCAAGCGGTTGTGCATCGTGTCGCGACACCGGCTATGACGGAAACATCATTGCGTATGAAGTGCGACATAGCGAACCCGCGTGCGAAACACGGATTGCGGATGTCGTCGCATCGCACGTCTTGGCAGGCTCGGTCGCCGCGGACTCGCTGCGATAACATCATCGAGCGTTCGGCAAGTAAGATTAGCGGGCAAGTTCCGCGGACAGTACAGGCTTTCCCCGCACCGATCTCAAGAACCGGTCTCAAAACTCACAGCGAGCTGACGCAGACTAGGCTCTGTCTGAAACCGTAGCGGAAGTCGTCAAGACTTTCGGCAGCATGACATAAGTCATTGGGATATCGAAATTCTTCACGACTTGTTGATTTATTGAGCCGTGACGCGTCAGCGGCCGGGTCCCACGCAGTACCCGGTGCCTTACGGCCCACGGCTCATTGTTGCGCTTTGCATTTGGATTAATTCAACAAGCCGTTCACGAATTCCGCTACCAGGTTTCCGCCTCTGATGCGTTCTCAGACAGTGCCTAGGGCGTGGCCCAGCGAATGTCACCTTTGCGTTGGCGAGCTTCCCATTTCTTGATCGCTTGACCACGTCGTGCCGCATTGTCCTGTTCAGGGCGGAAACTGAGCGTCACGCCGGTGATTTTTCGCAAATTTTCCAATGCGAGTGCACGGACCGACATGGATGGCGAATCAAGGCTGCGAACCAGCAGCGCGTCGGCGCCTTCTTCGAGCTGTTTTTGTGAAAAACCAACCAGCAATTGGAACAACGTTTTGGCATTGCCCTGGTCCATCCGCTCGATCGCCTGTTTGACTTGTTCCGCAGTACTCGCGTCACGGTCGATCGCGTTTTGCAGTGCGACGTAGTGATCGCTCCAATACGAACGCTGGTCCGCTTGGCTGAGCATTCCGTCGCCACCAAAGAATACATCGGGGCGTCCCAGTGCCAACAACGTCCGAGCGGCCAAGGCACCCGCCTCGCTGCGTCGGAACATCGTTGCTTCACGCAGCGAAATTTCAACCGGCTGGTCCGGAATCATCAAACCCAGCAACGCTTCTCGCGCCGACGATTCGAGCGATTGGTCATTCGGATCCGGCGGAATGATCCAATCGAGTGGGGTTTTCGACTCTGATGTGACGGCGGGTTCATCACCGCGTTGCACCCAACGCTGCCCCGTCGCCAGATCGGTCGTATTCTCGCCGTCGGACAATCCAACGCTGCCCTGAGCGACGAACACCCCCACGGTATTGATGTGATTTTCTTTCTTTAACGGATCAAAACCGGGCGCCCGAAAATGGACCATGGTCATGGCGACGAGCGATTCGATCCCGGGGAACTTGAGCGTCAGCGATTTGCCATTGATCCGCACGTCAATCGAAGCGCCTGGTTTGATCGCCTCGAGCAAGATGCGGCCGTGATCAACATGCAGCAGCGGTTTTTCGCTGCCATCGCGAGTCCACTGTACCTTGGCCGGACCGACCAAAGTCACCGCCATGTCGTCGACGGTGTCTATCCGAACACGATAGGTCGGAGCACAGACGATGGACTGCTGCGTCTGGATCACGTCATCCTTGTTGATTTGAACTGGGGTTTCATCATCGCCGATTGCAAAAACGAGTGCGGTATCCGTCGTCACCTTGGCAACAGCCACTTTCGCAGCCTTCGCGGTGTCGGCAGCGGGAACCTTGGGATCGCTGATTTCTTCTACCGTGGGCGGAGCGCCGCCGTCCGGATCGGCGGCCATCGTTTCAGATGGGGAATCACCCGCGGTGCTGTCGGTGGCCGAATCGGCTACCGCAGGTGACTCACCGGCAGGCAGTTCGGTCACGGCCGGGATGTCGACATCGCTGCGAGGTGCAGGAGAACTAGGGCTGCCGGTGACTCCTGCGGTCGCGTCACTTTTGACCTCCGAATCAGGTTTGATCGGCGAATCCGATTTGACCGAGGTCTCGGAGTCGATCTGGGGCTTGGGCGGTGGCATCACTTCGCTGGTTCCGCCAGGCCGTGAATCGGTGCCGACACTGGCGGGAGCCGGTGGTGCCATCGGATCACTTTCGGCACTTGGTGCCTCTGGCGTCGCGTTGCCCACCGGTGCTGGCAGCGTCGAGGACGCAGGCAGGTTCTCGGTGGGCGAGGTTCCGCTGCGCGACTCGGCGTCCGGGGTCATCTCGCGTCCCGGAGTGCCGACGGGAACCATCGCCGGCGCATCGCTTGCCGAAACTTCGATCTCCTTGCTGGGCTCGGTGATCGGTTCGACGGGCGACGGCGAATCATCCGTTTGCAAGTCGGTCCACGTCGGCCCCAAATCCGCGTCGGCGACGGTGGATCGATTCACGAGCGGTTCAAAGATGCGGACAAGTGCAAATAGCAACACCGCGGCAAGTGCCAATGAAACCAACCATGGCGCGATCCGGCTGGTTCGTATCGAGCCGCCGTACATCTGTGCCGCCTCGAGCGCCGATCGCGGGCGACCCGTGTGCATCATGGCGTCACGCCGACGAACCTCTAACGCGTCCGATTGACGGATTCGAGTCGGTGCATCGGAAACCCCTGAATCGCCAGGTCCGACCGGTTGGACAACTCCGCCGGGATGTGCTGTGTTGGACTGAGTCGCCGCTTCGTGGATCGCATCGAGTTCGGATTGCTGGTCTCCCGTCGGCACTTCAATATCCGATACCGGCTGAGGACTGACCTGCGTCGGCTCGGCATCGGGCAATGCCACCGATGAAAAACTGCCTGCGGTCGCCAAATCCGCGATGTCGCGATCGGGCAACGCGTAGATCCGTTGACGCAGCTCGGGCGATACCTCGGCTGTTTTGCCCAACACCAAAGTCAGAATTTGATGACATGCCGCCGCTTCGGCGAGCTGTTGGTCCGACTCGAGACACGCTCGTTCGATTTCCGATATCTGTTCCGCTGACAACGTGCTGTCCAGGTATTCGCTGATCACGTTGGCTTCTTCGATCGGGCCGACCGCATCGGGAGCGGGAGCGGACAAGTTGGGCTTGGCCAAATTGGTACGAATCCGCTGGACCAATTGCCCCGCAAAACTGCTCTCGGCAACCTTCACTCGCAGCGATTCGGCGTCCGTTGGGTCGAGGGTGTTGTCCAGGTAAGCCAGCAGGGTGCGAAGGGTCAATCGCATGATCGTCAACTCGATTGGGGTGTCCCGAGCGTTGTGTACGTATCCCAAAGGACGAAAATCCCAATGGACGGAAACGGCTTGGGGGGGGCAGCGGTGATGAAATTCAGTACTCTGTAATGGTTAGTGACATCCCAGCCCGAGATCCGTGCAACAATCGGCAAAATTTTCAAAAGAAAATCGTGCAAACGGATTTGCTCGCCCAATTTACAGTGAAAAAATCATGCTCACCTCGCTCCTTGCTCTCATTAGCTGGTCCGCGTCGCACCCATTGGTTGCCGCGAACACGCAAAAATGCTTCGGATTGTCACCGCCTGCCCGTAGATCGAACCGTTCCGCAGCGATTAGGATGTCGGACGCCGTTTCGAGTCTTCGCAGGCGTATTCATCGGCAGTCATGATTTCATTGGCAGCCATGGTCGACAAACGCGATCGGCAGAACCGATCGTTAACCCAATCGCCGTGATCTTCCCGTGTGGATTGGTCCGGCCGTGATTGCCCACGGATCGCTTCGAATCTTGAAACCCACCACCTAACCGCTCGTCCCAAATAACCCACCCGGATGAATGATGAGAAACGTGATTTTGAACTCCTTTGTGATGCTTGCTGCTATGACTTTGATTCCATCGACCGGCCAAGCCGCTCCGCCGGATCGTGAGCTGTACGAAGTTCGCTCGTATCTACTTGGCGACAAGGGGGATGCCAAAGCGATTGACGCTTATCTGAAAGATGCCTTGATTCCGGCACTGAATCGACACGGCATCAAACCAGTCGGCGTATTCACAAATTCGGAAAACGACGAAAGCGGCAGCGAGCGAATTGTCGTGGTCATTCCCTATTCGGATGCCGCTCAGATTCTCGCAACCCGCACCGCATTGGCCGGTGATTCGCAGTACCTCGCCGATGCCAAGAGCTATTTGGATCGCGAACCAAAGAATGCTCCGTACCAGCGGATTACATCGGAGCTGCTTTCGGCGATGGATTGTATGCCCAACGCCAACGTTCCCGAGGGGACATTGGCCAACGATGATCGCGTCTACGAACTGCGATTGTACGAAAGTCCCAACGAGCGACTCGGCGAATTGAAGGTCGACATGTTCAATTCAGGCGAAGTGCCAATTTTTCTTGACAGCGGTATTCAGCCTTTGTTTATCGGCCAATGCTTGATCGGCCCCAACACACCCAGCTTGACCTACTTGACCGTCTATCCAAACGAAGAGGCTCGTAAGAAGGCGTGGGACGCGTTTCGCGCCCACAAGGACTGGGCCGTGCTTAGCAAGGTCGAAAAGTATCAAGGCACGGTTTCGCACATCGACAAGTACGTGTTGGTGGCCAAGCCCTACTCGCAGATGTAGCTGCTGGGGCCGCCAAGGAGGCCAACGCGTGCCCGCTAGCGGAGCCGCACGGTTTCTCTAACCCGCATCGTTGGCTTACGCGGAATCGGCAGGATCCGCCGAGGTTTCATTCCTTGAATTTAGCCTTGGGATGACTTTTCTCGCATCGTCGTGCGAGTTAGGATTTGCGTCATGACACCAATGATGAAACAGTATCATGAAGCAAAAGCCGCCTGTGGCGATGCGCTTTTGTTCTTTCGAATGGGCGACTTTTACGAGTTGTTCCTCGATGATGCAAAAACAGCCGCCCAGTTGCTGGGTTTGACTCTGACCAGCCGTGATCGAGACAGCGATAACCCCACCGCGATGGCGGGGTTTCCGCATCATCAGCTCGATTCGTATTTGAACAAGCTGATCCGGGCGGGGTATCGTGCTGCGGTCTGTGAACAGGTCGAAGACCCCAAACAAGCCAAGGGGCTGGTTCGACGCGAAATCACCCGGGTGGTTAGTGCCGGCACGCTCACTGACGATGGATTGCTGGATCCTCGCGAAGCCAACTTTCTGGCGGCGGTTTATTTGGTTCCGGTCAAATCATCGGGCAAGAAATCTGGTGGCGAACCCGCCGAGCCGCAAGCCGGAATTGCCTGGGCCGAACTTTCCAGCGGACGATTTGAATCCGGCGTCTTTCCGGTTTCGCGGATCGAAGATGAATTGGCGCGCATTGGGCCTGCTGAGGTGCTGTATCGCGAAGACGACGCACGATTCAGTCCCGATACCACCGCCCCTTGGTCATGGACTTCGCGACCGGCGTGGTCGTTTGCCGAGGATGCATCCCGCGACGCACTGTGCAAACAATTCGAAGTTCATAATCTCGAAGGTTTCGGTTTTGGCGACGCAGATGGACCGGCGATTCGGGCTGCCGGTGCGGTATTGGCGTATTTGCAGGAAACGCAGCAAGGAGGGCTCGACCATTTTCGCCAAATCTGTGCCCATCATCGCTCGCCGGTGTTGCAGATTGATGCGTCAACTCGGCGGAGTCTCGAGGTCACTCGCACGATGCGAACCGGATCACGCGATGGTTCGCTGTTGGGCGTGATCGATCGCACTTGCACTCCGATGGGCGCACGATTGCTGGCCGATTGGATGGCGGCTCCGTTGGTGGATCGGAATGCGATCGAAGCTCGGCTGGACGCCGTCTCGGAACTGGTCAACGATTCGCGGCTGCGAGGTGACGTCCGCACGACGCTCAAACGAACGTTTGATTTGACGCGTTTGTTGGCCCGCATCGCCACGGGACGAACGGGACCGCGGGACCTGCAACAGGTCTCTCGCACGCTCGAAAATCTTCCTGAATTGAAAGCCAAGCTGACTGATCGCAAGGCCGAGCGGTTGGGATTTGTCGAAGCTCATTTGCACCTTTGTCCCGAACTGCGTTCTCAGCTTGAAAACGCGTTGGCTGATGAGTGTCCGCTGAATGCCGCCGATGGCAATTTCATTCGTGAAGGCTTTGACGAAGAGCTAGATAGTCTACGGAAGTTAGCGGCAGGCGGAAAAGAATGGATTGCCGCCTATCAGCAGAAACAAATGGAAACCACGGGGATCACCAATTTGAAGGTGGGGTACAACCGCGTCTTCGGTTATTTCCTCGAGGTGACCAACGCCAATAAAGATAAGATTCCCACCGAATACATTCGCAAACAAACGCTCAAGAACTGCGAGCGCTTCATCACGCCGGAGCTGAAGGAATACGAAGAAAAGGTTCTCGCGGCCGACGATAAAGCTGCCTCGCGTGAACAGTTGTTGTTTCAAAATCTACGGCATGAAACTCATCGTCACTTGAATATTCTGCAAGAGGTGGCGGTAGCGATGGCCGAGCTTGACGTGTTGGCCGCGCTCGCTGAAATCGCAACCCAGCGAAAATGGGTGCGTCCGGAATTGACCGAGGACTCGGTGCTGCGGATCGACGCAGGCCGCCATCCGGTGCTCGACGTGACGTTGCCTCAAGGAGAGTTTGTTCCCAATGACTGCGTGCATTCGCCCGAGTCAGGTATGATCTTGTTGATCACGGGGCCAAACATGGCGGGCAAAAGTACTTACATTCGCCAAGTCGCGTTGATCACGCTGATGGCACAAGCCGGTTCCTTTGTGCCAGCCGATTACGCTTTGGTGGGAATCGCCGATCGCATCTTTGCACGTGTCGGTGCGAGTGACGAATTGAGTCGCGGTCAAAGTACGTTCATGGTCGAGATGGTCGAAACCGCACGGATCTTGAACACCGCGACCTCGCGGAGTCTGGTGATTTTGGACGAAATCGGGCGTGGGACCAGCACCTATGACGGATTGTCCTTGGCATGGGCGATCACCGAACACCTTCACGAACAAGTCGGATGTCGCACGCTGTTTGCCACCCACTACCACGAGTTGACCCAGCTCGAAGAAACCTTGCCGCGTGTCGCCAACTTGAACGTTGCGGTCAAAGAGTGGAATGACGAAGTGGTGTTCTTGCACCGCATCGTCAGCGGAGGTGCCGACAAGAGTTACGGGATTCACGTCGCTCGCTTGGCCGGCATCCCCAAGGCTGTCAACGAACGTGCCAAGGATGTATTGGCGCAACTGGAACACGAACATCGCGATGCGCTGGATCGACCGAAATTAGGTGGCCCCGCGCAAGCCGACAGCAATGGGAAATTCCAGTTGACCTTGTTTGGTTTCGCCGACCATCCGCTCTTGGACGACATTCAAAAACTGGATGTCAACGCGATGACGCCAATTGATGCACTGCAGTTCTTGCAGTCAGCCAAAGAGCAGCTGAAAACCAACGTCTAGTCGCCGAGGCCAGCCATCGTCGCACGGCTTTCCAAGCCGTTAGCGAGCCTTACGCGTGACCGTCGACCCGCGAGCCACCGCGTTTTATTCCAATCGAACGGTCACCGAACCGCTGCCAGCTTGGAAAGCTGGGCGACAATCGCACTGCGAGGATCAGCCAATGTCGCACGGCTTTCCAAGCCGTTAGCGAGCCTCGCGCGTGACCGTCGACCCGTCAGCCACCACGTTCGTTGCCAATCGAACGGTCACCGAAAACGCATCCAGCTTGGAAAGCTGGGCGACAATCGCACTGCGGAGGCCAGCCATTGTCGCACGGCTTTCCAAGCCGTTAGCGTGAGTCACGCTTGATCGTCGACCCGCGAGCCGCCACGTTCGTTGCCAATCAAACGGTCATCGAAAACGCTGCCAGCTTGGAAAGCTGGGCGACAATCGCACTGCGGAGGCCAGCCATTGTCGCACGGCTTTCCAAGCCGTTAGCGAGCGCCACGCATGACCGCCGACCCGCGAGCCACCGCGTTCGTTTCCAATCAAACGGTCACCGAAAACGCTTCCAGCTTGGAAAGCTGGGCGACAATCGCTCTGCGGGGGATCAGCCATCGTCGCACGGCTTTCCAAGCCGTTAGTGAGCGTCACGCTTGAACGTCGAACCGCAAGCCGCCACGTTCGTTGCCAATCAAACGGTCACCGAAAACGCTGCCAGCTTGGAAAGCTGGGCGACAATCTGCTTGCGCCGCAACTTCGCGCTGGTGCGGTCTCGCCTCCGGAGTCGCCGGAATGAGTTATCATAGACCCCGACGCGACTGATTGTCGACGCTCGTTTTCTCGCCTTGCACTCCCCTTCCCCAGGATCCCCTGCCAATGCAAAAGCCTAATCGTACGAACCGACGTGATTTTCTTGCCGCTTCGGCCTCCGCCGCCGCGATTGCAACGCCCTACTTTGTTTCTTCACGTTCGCTCGGTGCGGCCGAGCACGTTGCACCGTCTGAAAAAATCACCCTAGGCGTGATTGGGATGGGACCGAGATGCACGTACGACATGAAGTCGATTTTGCAGCTTGGTGATGTCCAGTGTGTTGCCATCGCCGATGTTCAGCAGTCACGTCGCGATGCCGGCAAGCAACTTGTCGATCAGCATTATGGTAACACTGATTGCCAACTCGTCAGTGATTTTCGTGAGTTACTTGCCCGCGACGACATTGACGCGGTGATCATCGCCACCGGTGATCGGTGGCACGCGGCTGCGTCCATTTTGGCTGCGGAAGCCGGCAAAGATGTGTACAGCGAGAAGCCTTGCGGAATCACCATCGGCGACTGCCAAAATATCTCGAAGACGTTCGCAAAGACCGAACGGATCTTTCAAGCGGGAACCCAGCGACGAAGTGTTCCCAATTTCCAGACGGCGGTTCAGTTAGCACAAACCGGTCGACTCGGAAAAATCGAAACGCTGTACGCGTCAGTCTATATTCCGACACTGAAAAATGAATGGTTACCGGGCGAGCCAACGCCATCCAAGGAGGTGTGCGATTGGAACATGTGGCTCGGCCCCGCGCCGTGGCGTCCTTACAACTCGAGCTACGTTAACGGTCGATGGCGAGGTGAATACGATTTCGACAGCGGGGCACGGCTATTGGACTGGGGGGCTCATACCGTCGACCTGTGTCAATGGGCAAACCAGTCTGACGATACGCTACCCATTCATTACGAGCCGACGGACGAAAACATCGTCTGCACGTATGCCAACGGAGTCAAACTGGTGATCGATTTTCTTGCTGATCCGTTCGGCGATCGGGGGCCTCGCTGGATCACCCGACTTGGCACTTGTCCCGTTCGGTTTGTCGGTAGCGAAGGCTCGGTCGAAACCGGCGACGAAGGCGAGATCGTGGCAAGCTCGGCGACGCTGAACGACGAACTGGCGCAAAACAAACGCGTCCGCGGGCTCGATGTTTCCGCTCACGCCCGCAACTTTTTTGATTGCGTCAAGAGTCGCCAACAAACGGTTTGCAATCCGACCGTGATGCGTCGGTCGCACGTCGCCTGTCACGCAGCCGCATTGTCATGGATTCTAAAACGCAAACTCACCATCAATCCCAAAACCGAAGAATTTATTGCGGACGATGAAGCCAACCGGTTGCGTTTCCGCAGCCCCCGTGTTTGGTCGTAATCAAGATTATCCGCAGGTTTGTAAAAGACCAAGAAAAAACGGCGGGCGACTTGGTCGCTCCGCCGTTTTTCATGGTCACGCATTATTTGTCTGATCGATCAACCGAGATTGCTCTCGATGAACCGACGCCGATGCAGAACCGCTTACACTTGTTCTCGGGTGATTGTGATTCCTTCGAACTCGTTGGAATTGAGATCGCTGGTCTCAGGCTCGGTGTTCCGCAGCTCCGGGTTTTCATCGAGGAATTGATTTAATTCTTCAATCTCGGTGGTCCTCCCCTCGCCGCTATTGGCAGCCCCGCAGCCAGCGGTTGTGACGAAGCAACCGGCCACCAATAGTGATGCCAAACAGTGACTGAGTTTCGATCGGAATTCGACGTGTTTCATTTCGTTCATCTTCTTAACTTCTCGTATAAGTGGGATGGCTTGCGGGCCGTTTAGAAATCTTCGTCAATCGTTTCGTTGGCAGCACGTGTGCCCAATTTACCCCACAAACCAAAGGGGCTTTTCGAACCAGGCTTGACGGACGAACCCTCGTAAACTTGGGCTGAATTACTGTTACCCGCTTCGATCGAGTCGGTGACAAACTTGACCGCACCGTCTCCCATCAAAACATGAACACCCCCTTGGTGACGACTGCTCGGCGGCGCAATCAGTGAGTTGCCGTGATAGTTTTGGTCGATACAAATCTCACGGTTCGGAGGCAAGATGGTGTTGATCTGGGCGTACAGTGGACGTCCCGAGGCCCACTTGTAGCCGCGTCGCTGTTCAGAGTTGCCCACGCCGGTTCCCGAAGCCCAGAATTGAGGCCGTTCAGGGTCTTTGAAACTTTCGCACGAAAGTGCGCCGCCGGCCAATCGAATGCCTTGCCCGGAGTCACTCTTGGTCAGAGTGGAACGTTTCGCGCGAGTTCGAACGTCCTCGTCACCGAGATCGGTGGTGATTTCCCCCATGCAGATGGTGTTGGCAAGCCCATCGAGCACGTCGCGGAAACGCATCGTTTTACGCCCGATAAACATGCCGCGTTGTGCGGCTCGCGACAGCGTCGCAAAATTATTCACGCCGTTGTCTCGCAAGGCTCCCCAATTGCTCAGGTAAGCCGAGTCGCCGGTACAGAAGGCGTAATTGGATCGTGCCGCGGCCGGCAATCCGACCCCCGGATCGCTCGGGCAACGCATCGCGGGGACTTCGGTGAGCCATGGTTGGTAGGTGTTGACCGCATGGTGGCTGGCGTTCATCAAGGGCGTTCCTCCCATCGGCGGCCACACATCGTTGGTGGTCGCGGGATTGCCATCAGCATCCAAGGGGTTGCTGATACTTTCCCAAAGCGCTTGCTGTTCGAAAAAGGGCAGCATGCCCACCATCGCACTGAGCCCCAAGCGGTTGTGTCCCGTGGCGGCGATGACAAAGTTTCCAGGACCATAGGTCCCCGTCATCAATTTGGGCAACTGCTTGTAAGCGGCATGATAATTGTGAACCGCCAATCCGAGCTGCTTCACGTTGTTGCTGCAACTCATTCGCCTCGCTGCCTCGCGAGCGGCCTGGACGGCGGGCAACAACAACCCGACGAGTACACCAATGATTGCGATCACCACCAAAAGCTCCACCAAAGTGAAGCCCGCTTTCGGTTTTGTCTGCATCTCTCTGAACTCCAATGAACAAGCGTGAAAAGATTGCTCGTCCAAGGCGGCCACGAATTAACGGGGGATAAAAGCTCGTTTGGACCACCCGAACGTGCATGATGTACCTGCAACCTTAGCGGATGGGGGACACCCATGCGAACGTTTTGGTGGGTGTCACCGCGAGATTTTCGAATTGGTTTGAGACAAATGACCAGCGGTGTACAGATGATGCGTGACCCAAATCTATAGACGTTTTTCAATCTCTATAGCTTTTTGCCAACGGGGGGCGAGTGGATCGGTAGGGGGACAACTGCGTATTGGCGGTGGCAAATAGGGGACAAAACGACCGTTTGGCGGGATGGTAGACGTATAGACTTCTGCAGTTTTTACGATCCAAGTCTAAGCTCATTTTCCGCCGGTCCTGCGGTTGATTCTCCGGTTGGGTGGCAGCGAGTGTCGGCCTCGGTGATGCAGAGAAAACTTTTTTTCGCTTGGGATTTTGCGATCAATGCTCCGCGCTGCATCTCGCAGTGAATACACGAGGGCGGAAATCAAAGCCGGGACATTGTTGAAACACGCAAGATAAAACGGCGGGCGACTTGATCGCTCCGCCGTAAGGGGTTCTCTCCCTTGCACTTCCCGCGTATGCGAAGTGTGCAAGGTGACGCGGTCGCTATTGGATCAAGCGTCGCTTGGCCGTGCCTGTTGTTTCGCTGGCGGCGCCTCAGGCTTGGATGCCTTTTCTTCCTCGCCAGACTCGTCGGTCAATTCCGGGTGCTCCTGGATAAACCTCGAGATTTCATCGCTTCCGGCGATCACGCCTGCGTCTCCGCCGTCGCCACAACCGGTAACGGCTGCCATGCATCCGATGGCGAGAAAGGTCAAGCGAAAGCGGTTTTGCGTGTAGCCGCGTCGTGGGATTAGTTTGCTCATGGATTTAAGATTCCTTGGTCTGATTTGAAATGGGGCCGGTTCGACCTGTTCCCCCGAGAGGGAACCGTGATACTGACATTGCGAATAATGGCTTGTTAAAAGTCGGCCGAGATGGTTTCTTTGCTGGCACGGGTTCCAAGTGCGCCCCATAGCCCGAATGGACTTTGCGCTCCCTGGGCGATTGGGCCGCCTTCGTAAACTTGGGCGCTGTTGCTGTTGCCTGCTTCGATCGAATTGGTGATGAATTTCACAGCACCATCGGTCAACAGCACGTGGCATCCACCTTGATGACGACTGCTTGGTGGGAAAATCCCCGAGGTGCCGTGGTAGGTGTTGGACATGCACAGTTCCGAATTGGGCGGCAGGATCGTGTTGACGCTTCCGTACATCGGGCGGCCGAGTGCCCATTTGTAACCGCGTCGTTGCTCAGAGGATCCAACCATCGTGATGCCGGCTTTCCAGAACTGGGGACGGGCGGGATCGATCAGAGTTCGGCATGAAACCGCACCGCCGGCGTTGTACATTGGGTTGCCACCATCGGTGCCGTTCATCGTGCTTTGTGCCGCATAACCACGAACATCTGAGTCACCAAGGTCGGTGATGATTTCGCCTGAGCAAATCGTATTGGCAAGTCCATCGAGAACGTCACGAAACTTCATCGTCTTTCTCGAGACGAACACACCGCGACATGCGGCGCGAACGCCGGTGGAACGGGTCGAGTCGGTGGTGCCGTTATTGGCCAGCGCGCCTTCGTTAGCGCGAAAGTGCGAGTCGCCAATGCAAGCGCCATAGTTGGTACGGCCTTGTGCCGGCAATCCCGTTCCGGGGTCACTTGGACAGCGAAACGAAGGAACTTCGGTCAACCATGGATCGTATTGGGTCACCGAATGGCCTCCGCCGCCGGTCAATCCCTTCATCGGGCAAGGCCCCATCGCCGCGAAGGCTCCATTGCCCAACGGATCGTTAAAGGGATTGCTGATCTGTTCCCATAACGCTTGCTGTTCGATAAATGGCGTCAAGCCAACAAGCCAGCTCAATTCGAGCCGGTTGTGTGATTTTGCAGGCGGGTCACCAAAGAATTCGTCGACCGTCGTGGATCCCTGTTTGGTGCCAGTCATTTGAGTCGGCAACTGATCGTAGGCTGCGTGGTAATTGTGCAGTCCCAACCCAATCTGCTTGAAATTGTTGCTGCAGCTCATTCGGCGCGCCGCTTCACGTGCCGCTTGCACAGCGGGAAGCAGCAGTCCAACCAATACTCCGATGATTGCGATAACAACCAACAGTTCCACCAGCGTGAAACCAGAACGCGATCTTTCTTGCATCTTTAAAACTCCGAAATAAGTCAAACGGGATTGGAAAAGCGATTTGTCTATAGACGGATCTGTCTATAGAGAGCGGCTGTGTGCCTGGCGTGCGAGCGTATTTGAGGCGGTTTCCTCGATGCGGATTGGACCTACAGACGCATTTCGAGTGCGGTGATTCCGAGAGTTAACCACGGAAAAAAGGGTGGCGTTGGTGGATCTCCCAAGGAAGAGCTATGGGAGCGAAGGGAGGGGAAGAGGTTCTCTTTGTGGTTGTCAAACTCACATCGCGGCGTGGCCGGGGGGCACACACTTACTTCACAAAGTGTAGTTCACCTATGGAACCCTTGGCAATCTATGGAGTTTCGAAATTTTTACTTTTTAATCGTTCCAGTCGCTCGGCAGTGGTTCGCTGTGCGTCGGCCTCGGCCATCCGTCCCAAGCTTTCGTAGATGGCTTCCAAAGCTCGCCGCGCCGCAACTTGCGAGGGATCGATCTCGAGTGACTGCAGTAACGCTTCGATGGCCTTTTCCGAGTTGCCATCGTTCTGCTGGGCCAATCCCAAGAAATACGAGTCGCTCGCATCGACGTGAAGCTGTTGCAACATTTGGTAAAGTGGGATCGCCTTGCGACTCTCACCCCGATCCAAGTAAATTCGAGCCAAGCTGTGGGCGGCAACGATACGCGCATCCGTGTCAGTTTCGGTTGTCAGAACTGTTTTCGCCAAATCTTCGGCAATGGGAATCGCACCCTGTTCGCGTGCCAACCAAATCAAGGCCGCATCGACATCGGCATCGGCGTTGCCTTGTTGTTTGATTTGGATCAATGATTCGGTCGCATTCAGCATCAGTTCGGCAAACTTCGGATCGCCGCCTCGACGTCGATACAGTTCGTACTTGCTGAGTGCCGCAAGTCGTTGACGCTCGACGGCACTGAGATGGCTGATGTCTAAGATCGGCGCGACTTTGTTCGTGCTGGGATCAGGCACTGCTGCGAGTTTGAGGTTCGTTCGGGGATAGATCCCAATTTGATGATTGCTTAGTGCGAAATGAGCCACGTCGGTATCGCGGCGGGGCATGTGGCAATCGGTGCAGTCATTTTCGTTGGTCGCGATTCGCTGCGGATGAGGTTCACCGCAGGCGTCGTCACCGTGGCACTGGTAGCATTTTTTGCGATGGTACTCGACCTTGTTGTCGGAGGTCGGCGGATCATGGGGATCGTGACACGTGATGCACGTCAGCGTCTCGGTTTGCGTATAGCATCGGCTGCGGTGCAATTGTTCGACATGACCGACCAAGCTGTTCGAGCCACCGGTCGTTTGTAACTGATAATCGACTCGGAAATCGGTCAAGCGTAACCCAGGGCGGAAATCCCAGCTGTTTTTGCCCACGGTCTCGAGTTCGAAGATGCCTTGGCAATGGCATTGTTGGCAAATCGCTTCGGACAATTCGCGGTTTAGTGCGCGAGGATTGACGATGGTTTCATCGTACCCGGTGGTGTCAGAGGTGGTTGCGTTTTCACGGTGATGTTTCGCATGTAATTCACCCGGCCCATGACAACGTTCACAACCAATCGTTGCTTCCACGATTTCGAACTTGTACTGATCGTGCTTCGCCTGTTTGATCGATCCGACGTGGCAGAACACGCAGTTCACCGTTACCTCGCGGCGAAACGATTGATGGTCGGCGACGTCGTAGCCCGGAGAAATTCCCCATGATCGATGATCACTAAAATAAGTGATCGGTGATTCGATGTGAAAATCACCAACTCGCCCTAGATAGCTCATTGAATGAGTTCCCGAACCAAGCGTGACGCTCATTTGCATCTTGGTCGTTCCAAGCGGTTCGCCCTGGTCGCTGAGTCGCAGCTCGCTGTGAAACATCTGTCCATCCGCGATCTCCACACGATACCGATGACCACTCGCTTGGTGTTTAAATTCACCAGCGTCTGGTTCGAGCGTCACGTCGGTAAAACGTGCCGTTTTGCTATGCAGCGTTTGCAGGAAGCTGGCGTGTTGATTTTCGTGACAGGAAATGCACTGATCGGATCCGATGTACTTGACCGAATCGTCGGCGTGCAGCCACATCAAGCCGTGTTGCAGCAGAAAACATGAAACAATGGCGGCCAGTCGAAGTACGTTCATGGTCTAGTGTTCTGCCGAATCATGTGTTCGATTCCCCGAGCCCACACGTTATTTGGATTTCAGGGTCGACAGATAGGCTACCACGTCGCGAACCTCTTTGCGTGTCAAAACGTCGGTCATGTCAGGCATGATGGAAACCTCGTTTTTGGACACGTCTTCGATCTCGTCATTGCTAAGCCGGATCTCTTTGCCTTGGCTATCCGAGATAATGGTCTCGTCATCACCCTCGGATTTCACCAACCCCATCACAATCTGTCCCGAATCCATCAAAAACGATTGGGTCTGGTATTTCTTGTCGATGTCCTTGCTGGGGGCGATGACGCTTTGCAGCAGATAATCACGATCCTTGCTCGCCGCGATCCCAAGCAAATTGGGGCCGACATCGCTTCCTTCTTTTCCGACCTTATGACATCGGATGCACTGGGCGCCGAGATGGGTGTCGAAGATCACTTTTCCTCTGGCGGCATCGCCCCCGTCACGGCTGACCAAAAACGGTCGCGACTTTTCAGGCGTGTTCGCGAAACGTTGATTGATTGCCGCGTTGGCTTTGTCAAACGCGGCCTGAATCGCGGGAGATTTCGTTGCCCGTTGCTCGGCTGTTTCTAGCACATCCAAAATGATCTCGCCCGGCAATGTGTCGTTGGCGATTTGCTCAAGCATCTCAATCAATCGCTGTTCCGATGCTTCACCTCGCTGTTTGCTGAGTGCCGCGATCGCATACTGTTTGATCGCAAGTTTTTTGCTGTCGGAAACCAATCCCGTTAAAAAGGTATCGGCTTGATCGGCGTGATGTTTTGCATAGAAGTGGATGGCACTTAACTGCAGGCTCGTTTCACGATCTTGCATCGCGGCGGGCAGCACCTGACTGAGTGCTTCGGGGTCTTGTTTGTCCAGTGTTTTAAGCGAGGCGATGCGAAGCTGAACATCTTGGTCGGTCGTGCGAACAATCTCACTCAGCGACGCGGCGGACAACCGGCTGCCGGTTCGGGCAGCCGCGTCGATCGCTGCAGCTTGTAGTTTGGGGTTGTTCTCGCTTGCTAATTTCGACAGCGCGATACTCATACGCGGAGCGTCCACTTCGCGTGGCTGGGTTGCATTGCGTCGACGGCCATCGACTCGGTCGAGTGGATCAGGTTTCAGCCAAGATCCCAACATCTTGATCGCTTCGATTCGCAGCGGCACCGAGTGGGTTTCTTGGCTCGCGTATTGGACGACGGATTCAAATTGGTCACGGCCTCCTAGACGATAATTGGCATTGAGCAGCCGGCGGATGAACGATTCGCCATTGTGCTGCGCCGTGGGCAATGTAGCGGCGAGCACCTGTAATTGGTCGTCACTCGAAAAATCATCATGCAGCGCGCGAGCGGCTTCGGTAGCGACCTGTTCACTGGGGTCGCGAAGAAACGGTTCAAGTGAACGCGGTGATCCGTTACCACGAAGCGCCACGACGAGGTTTAGCCGGCCCACCATGGTGGCAGCGGCTTGGGCAGCGACGAGTTGTTCTGCGGTCGCACAGCTTCGCAGCGCTCGCGAGACCGCAAATCGCAGATAACGTTTCGACTCGGCAAGCGAGTTCGAGATCCGTAGCAGGGAGTCGACTGCATCGTCCGATGGATGCTTACTGAGCGCGATCATTGCCATAAAGCGAACGCGGTCACTGTCATCATCAAGCAATGGCAGGAAGATCCCGCCATCGACACCCTTGATATCGGTCAAGGTTCTTGCCGCTTGGGCTCGCATCTCCGGATCCTCGGATCGGAGCAGCGAGATCAAGGCGTGCGTGGCTGCGGATTCGCCACCGCGTGCAAGTTGTCCAAGTCCCCAGACTGCATGAACACGCGTCATTTCCGATTCCGACATCAACGCGCTGCTTAGTGTATCGGTGTCGTGCTGTTTGACTAATTCAAACTGAGCACCCATGCGAATGCGTTGATCATCGTGCCCAAGAAGTCGTCGGAGGTCTGCGGAGGGCAGCTTGGAAAAGCCCTTTTTGAGTTGTTGCGAGACCTCGCGGCGTATCTCGGTGAGATCCGAATCAGGAGCATCAATCTTCCAAACGGCCCCCGATTGATTCAGTGGATAACCGCCGCCCCAATCGACACCGTAAAGCGCCCCGTCGGGACCAAAGTTGATACCGACCAGCGGGATGCCACTGCCGATCGAGTGCTCGTTTTCCATCGTAAACGAAGCACCGTCCGGTTTAGCTTGAAACGCAAACTGGAATCCACCGGGAGCTCCGGTCAAGAAAAAGTAGTCGCGATAGGCAGACGAAAGGGCGGTTCCAGGATTGAAAGTGAACCCGGCCGGACCGTCGATGTAATTCTTTAACGTGGGCAGAATATAGGAGGGTTGTCCATCGAAATGAGGAACCCACAATCGTTCGTCCGTCCAAGGGTTAAAACCGCTGCCGCGGTACTGGTAATTGCACCGCCATCCGGCATCCATATCACGAACGATATAGACAAACCGTTCTTTTTCACTGGGTTGATCGGCATCGTTGTCGACGCCAAACAGGTTGCCGTATTGATCAAACGCCAACTCTTGGACGTTTCGCAAACCGTGCGCAAACACTTCGAAATTGCTGCCGTCCGGATCGCAGCGCATCACACCACCTTGATTGGGATAGTGAAATCGCTTGCCTTCGCGTGAGGTCAACGAGATTCCCTTGTCACCGATTGACCAATAAATCTTTCCATCGGGGCCGACGGTCAATCCGTGCATGTCATGACCGGCATAGGCGATATGGATCGCAAACCCCGATGCAATCGATTCGCGATGGTCGGCGACTAGGTCGTTATCGGTGTCTCGCAGTCGCCACAAATCGGGGGCAATCGTGGTGTACACATCGCCATTGAACCACAGCACGCCCGCGGCGATTCCGGTGACTTCGGTTTGAAAGTTCTCTGCGAACAACTTGAACGTATCGGCAATGCCATCGCCATCGCGATCACGCAGCGTATGGATCTTTTCACTGATGACGGTCAAGTCTCGCCAATCATGCGATCCATCACCGTTTAGATCGTCGACACGTTTGCGGTTTTTGTCTTGGTTTTGGTTCGGGGCCAATCGCTGATGATAAAAGTTGCGGCGGTCTTCGACGCTTTGAAACCCAACATCGTTCGTGATCCAGTCGCGGTTGTTGCGGATGTCAAGATCCTGAGCCTTTCGCCGCTGCGTTTGCGTTACATACGCCGTGCCTTCGTTGTCAAAACTGATCGCCACGGGGTCGGGCACATTGATCTTGCCGCTCCATTTGGTGTAACGCAGCGGCGTGGGGTTTTGCGGTGGTTCGGCGATTGCGAATGAGAACTCGCCAATAACAATCATCGCGGCGATCAAGCGAAGGTAAGGATGCATGATGGAAATCTTAAGGGTGCAAAGAATGGACGGATGATTGAGCCGGTTGCAGCGCCGGATCATCAAGATCGAGTCGATACAAGATTTGGTTGTAGTCGTAATACGGCGTGGGTTCGGCGTGATTGGCGAATTCGGCCGTATACGTCCCTTCGAATAACAGTGTCGAACCAGATTGCGGCGTCACGTTGGGATGTAATCGTGGATTATAAAACGTGTAGTTGTCGTGGGAAAGAATTTCGACGGCGGTGCCCCACGGTCCCATCGGCGAGTCGGCTTCGGCGTACCACAGCGTTCCAAAGGCGGACGGTTTACCAAACTTTTGCATGAAAACCGTGACCCAGCGTTTGCGAAACGCATTCCAGACGATCGAGCCAGAGTGAGGCACGATCTGAGTGTCATCATCGGCCGAGCGAAGTGTTTTTTGAGGCGTCAGCGTTTTCCAGTTCTCGTAGTCCTTCCAAGCTTCATAGTTGGCTTGGACTTGAATCCGAGGCAGCGGGTTGCCGAACAACAGCCAGCGTGTTCCTTCCGCATCGGTCCAGAACGCGGGATGGCCTTCCTCGGCAAGCGACGGTGGCGACCCGCCCTCGGATGCTTTCCAGACCGTTCGCACGATTTCAAATTCGGAGGTCGAATCATTCCACTCGCACAGCCCCGCTTCGTACGTTTGCAAATGTCCTTTGATCTTCCGATAGAATGCGACGAGATGCGGTTTGCCATCTTGGTCGCTCAGACTGACGTAGCCGGTTAACCAAGTGGGGCCATCACCGGGAAATGCAGCGACGCCTTTCGGTCGTCCGCGTGGATCGAGGAACAGATCGAATTTTGGTTTCAGCGGCGGTTGCAGGGAACGGAATGGGGTGGTCGAAGTCGTTCCGCTCGTCATCGCAAAGATGCCCAGCGGATACGATGCGATCCGCGTATCCCCCCAAGCCCAATACATTTTGCCGCGGTGAACGGCGTTTTGCACGGTGTCGCACCCGAAGATCGGGGCGTCGTGCCAATCGAGATGATCACCGAGTTTTTGGCTTTCGACAAACAAACCTGCGCCGGTCAGTCGTCCAACCCGTTTGGCGATCGCGGTGCGGTGGACCTTGACGGTCCGTGTTTCGCCGCGGCGGGGTGTCAGCCGAACGCCGCGGAAACCAAATCCATCCGCTGGGACTTCGTAACCGTGTCCGACCACGCTGAAATAGACTTCGCGATCCAGCAGCGACGGATCATCGATCGCAATCACTCCGGCATTGTCGCTGACAAAGCGGACATGATTGGTCGTTCTCAATTCGACCAACGGGACCGGCCATCCCGATTGGTCGTCGACGACGCGAATTCGACACGCGGTTTGTGCTACCGTTGCATCGTCTTGAGCCAAGCTGAATGACGCGACCGTGAATCCACTCAGAATGATCGGCAAGATACGCGTAAGGAAATTCAACTTGGATGCTTTTGAAAAATGTCTCGGCGCCGTTGCGATTGCAGCCAAACCGTTCGGCATGTTTTATTCAGTGAGCCGCGCACGCGTCAGCGACGGGACGGCTGATCTTGATTCGGTCCCTCGCTGACGCGTTTTGAAGTTGCGCGATTAGAGGTTCTTCGGGCCAACGGCCCAGCAATTTGCCTAGCCTGGCCCAACGGGCCAGGTTTTCGATGCAAAGAAACCTAAGGGCCAAAGGTCCGGCCATTTGCTAGCCGCCCTCATTAAGTCCTGGCAAACGGCCGGACCGTTGGCCCTACAATTCATTGGTTTTCTTAGTCCCAGCCCGTTGGGCTGGGCTAGGTAAACGTCCGGGGCTTTGCCCCTAAATACAAGAGCGTAACTTCAATACTTCACCCTTCAAATCGGCTATTGTCGCAGCTCGCCAACCCGCTGATATGCTTCGCCGGTCGCCTGAGCCGCAGCTGCGGGTGCTGTCACCGTCTCCATGTCGGATGCCGGTTCGTCCAACGTTTCGATTTCGCTTGTCGGATTTCTTGATTCGCCGGGGAAGTTTGGTTGTGGACGGACGGTCAATCCCCAGCCGTGTAGGATGCCAAAACGATCGCTCTGGGTTCCGCTAATGACCAATTGCCACGGACCCTGGACGCTTTTGCCATTGAACGCACTCAAACTGGGTTGGCGTTTGGCGAGCGCCTCGGGCTGGTAACTGCCTTCGAACGGAGGTCGTCCTTTGGTGATCGAATAGCGAGCTGAGTCGTCAAAAATGGTTTGGTCAAAGTGGTCGTCGTGCGCCCCGACGCCGCTGAACAACTCGATTCGCGTCCCATCCGGACCGATCAAGTAGGCATCCAGAAACGAGGTATAGGTGTGCGTGATCGACAACTGGACATCTAGATCCGCGATCAAGTAATTTTCGTCGATGTAGATTTCCGAGACGACGGTTTTTCGCGGCGGCAACGGTTCGACGCTATCGCTGCGGTAGCTACCGCCGACAAGCGATTTGGCCGCGATGGCTTCCGATGCGGTCAGCAGCCCGTCGCCGTTGGTGTCGTAGGACCGAAATTCTTCGATCAGTTCATCAGTCCACTCATCGGTGTACTCATCCATCGCGACTTGGTTGTCACGATTCAAGTCGCGTTCGTAGAACCATCCGGGCAATCCCGCGGTCAAGTCGCCTGCCTCGGCTTGCATTTCATTTAGGTAAACTTGCAGTTCGCTGCGTTGGATTTCGCCGTCGCGGTCCACATCCAAACGGCCAAACGGCACACCGAGGCGGACGGCTTCGTCGGCGCTGAGTCGGCCATCGCGATCCGAATCAAATCGCCCCAGCACCGTCGACGTCAAGTAATCGCGGCCGCCTGGACCGCGGCGATATCGGTCTCGTGAACTTGATTCCTCGCGACGCGACGACGACGTACCAACGCTGTTTCCAGTCCGCTCGGCTTTCTTGGTCAATTCGCTGGCGGCTCCGGACAGCATCCGGCGACGCGCGTAACGCTGGGCAAGTTCAAGCCGGCTAAGCTTGTTATCGTTGTTAAAATCCTCGGCAAAAGGATCGCGGTATCTCCATTCGGCTCGCTGCGCTTCGGCGCGATCAATGTATCCATCACGGTTGCGGTCCGATCGACGCAGCGTCCGCTCGGCGTCGTCAATATCCTCTTGCGTGTACGGGTATTTGACTTCGGGTAAACCGAACTCGGGAACAAGCGGTTGATCCGGTGCGGTTCCAAAGTCCATCGGATTGACGTAGTCGTCCACGTCGACTTCGCGTCGCGAGACACCGTTGTTCATCGCGTAATAGATCCTTGCCGCTTCTTGCCATTTCTCGACACTATAGGCACGCTCGAGCGACATCCGTCGTGCTTCAGCCACTCGTTCAAGGTAAGGGCGAGCCAAGGGAGTGATTTCGGACGGATCGATATCGCCGTCGGCGTCGGTGTCGAGTCGCTCGAGCGATTCACGCAATCCAGATTGCGCGGACGCCGTGTCGACGCCAACCATCATGCCCATGGCGAACATGACCGCAACCATCAAACATCGCGGAAAGTTTGGGTGAAGTTTCATCGGAATCGGCACAAGGATAGGAAATGGACGACGCGGTGATGGAAGCCGACGGGTGGGTAACGGCGATCGCAGGGGGGCGGGCGAGATCGCCGATGGTTCAGCAACGATTCGGTCTAGCGAGAACTTCGGCTGCGTGAGGAACTGCTGCGCGAATTGCCTTCGCCCAAAATGACTTGGTGCAACAGTTCGCCAAAGACTTCGCTGTTCATCGGCGTGATGACCTCGATCGTCTGTTCGCCACGGGCGTCAATCTGTTTGGCAAGTTTCTCGACTTCGTTAAACAGGTCGCGAGGCGCGGTGACAATCAGCGAATTGCTTGCCTCGTGAACGGCGACGGTCATTTTAGGTTCGAGGTCGCGTTCGGGCTTGCTGTCAGGCGTCTTCAATCCTTTCTTGGCAGCCGCCGCCTGCTTTGCTTCGGCGGCACGTTGTGCTGCTACCGATGCGGCGCTACCGCCGGCGTCCCCTTTGGATTTGTCGCTCATGATGCGTCCGGCGTACGCTTCGCGAATCGCCTCGGCAACCTCGGACGCTTTGGTATTGACCAACTCGATCACGTTCGAAGTCCCGTAGGTTTCGATCGACGTGATGCTTTGGTCCTTGTCGATGATCTTTAAATAGTCTTCGATGATGTCGATGTCGCTAGCGGTGCCTTGCGCGATCAAACGATTCAAACGCGAATCCGCAACGATCGTAATCGTGCCCGACATCATCGTGGTCGTGCCGTCGTTGGAAGTGACAAAGCTGCTTGCCAATCCGCCCGAGTATCCGCCCGAAACATAGCCGTTGACCAACGTGCCCGCTTGAGCCTCTTTGGCAGCGTCGCCTCCATCGAGCAGTTCGCCCAGCATTCGCAACGCATCGTCGGGTTTGGTGTGTTTTAGATAGAACACAATCGGAGTCACCGGCGGTGTATCGATGACCCCGGCAATGCTACGCAGGTGCGATTCGAATTCGTTGAGCGCTTCGGGATCGTCGGACTGCATCAACACACCCCGCGGAGTCAATTGGCAACGAATCGCGTTCGCTTGATTGGACGTCGTCGCAGTCAAAACACGAGCAGAGTGGGTTCGAGGCGAGCTGACCCGAGCATTGGCAGCAGGAGCCGACGCAAACGATTGCTCGTTCAACTCGGGCTGCGTCGTCCGCTCTTCGTGAGATTCCTCGTCGTGTAAAACTCGCTCGGTTTTGGTTTTCTCGTTTGGAGCGATTGCTGGGTACATGATGATCGGGTTCGATCGGCGCCAAAACTTGGTCGCGGTTTCGAGCAGCTGTTCCGCACGAGAGCCTCGCAGCGGAAACACGCGGGTTTGTTCGCTGTGAGTCACATCGCCGTTGACTTCGAGCCCCGAGACGATCTTTTTGATCTGATCGATTTGCGGTCGTTTGGCTCGCACAAACAAACGCATGTTGCCTGGGTCGGCGTCGATTTTCGGCGCGTCTGGATCGATGGTTTTCGGATCATCCAACGGATCGGGAAGGTCGAGCATTTGCTCAAGCAAGCTAATCGCGAAATAGGGATCAACGGTCTTCAGTTGAATGACTTCGAAGTCGGCTTCTGATGCTTGCAGCTGAGCCACGGTGGCTGCAATTTCGGTTTGCACCGCAGGCGATGCCAGAGCGACGACACTGCGAGCGGTTTCGTCGACCGACAGCCGGACTTGTTTTCCCGCCAGCAGCGTTTGCAGGACATTGTAGACCGTTTCCACATTTCCACCTTCGACCAGATGCGATTTCAGCACCATGTCGCCGGTTTCGGTGGTCATGCTGGCTTTGGGTTTATCGATCGCATTGACCAGCCCTTCGATCAATTTGACTTTGTCTTCCAAACCGGTCACGAACAGGTTTTTGCCTTCCAGGTCGGCAGAGATACTGACGTCAATTCCAATCATCTCGTCAGTTGCCAGACCCAAGTGAGGACGAGCGACCACCAAGATGTCTTCGGCTTCGACGTGCTCAAGCGAAAAACTCTTGACGACCGTTCCGTCTTTCATCGCATCGGCCGGTTCGAATGCGCTCAGCACCGCTTGGACGTTGCGTAACTTGGCTACCGTGTCGGTGATCATCAATTGATTGGTGCGAGACAAAATCGCAGGTGTCGACATCAACTTTAATGCCGACAACTCCTGAACGGCTTGTTCGGCATCAATGTCGCCGAGCGAGAACATACACTTGACGACGTGGTGTTCGTTGGCACTCGCAAGCTCTTCGACGCTGATCAACTTTGCCAACACATCGAGCTGCTGCAAACTTCGCGGGTCGCTCAAATTGATCACCGAAAGCAATTGGTCGCTACGGACCAACGTGAAGCCCTCGGACAATAAGAACAGATTGATGCGATCGATCGCTTGCTGATGTGTAAATACGGTCGGGTCGGTGTAGGTGAAACTGCCCGGCGGCAGGTCACCGAAATGCAAAGCCAACCCCGCTTCGTCGGCGATCCAGCGGATGACTTCACGCCAAGGCACCCCCTCGAACGAAAAACGGACCATGCCGTCGCCAAGCGGCGGATCGATCGTCTCGTTTATCTCGATCGCCGGTTCGGCAGAGGAGACTGGGGCGGTAATCGGTGCTGCGGCTGTTGCGCTCGAATCGGATGGGCCGGAATTGGATAAGCCCGCATCGGTTGAGGTTGCCGATCCAGACATTTCGGTTTCCTGGGGCAACGGTTCCTGCGTTGCAGATTCTTGGGCCGTCAATTCCTCGGCCACCAGCGGCGACAGCAACGCGGTCGATAGCAGCGGAACCGCCATTAGGGCCGCAGGCAACAACCGGATCCGTGAGCAACGTCGAGTCCGTGAGTGATTCATGGCAACTAATTTAAGTTGGAAGCAGACTGGCACCGGCGCCCATGGGCAGCAAGGTGATCCAGCGGCTGAGGGAGGGGGCGTCAAGGAAACGGGTGACGTTTCGAAGACGATCAAAGGCGGGAGTTGTGTGAAAGGCGTGGGATCGAGGTCATCGGAACGAACGAAGGGGGCTGTTCTTTCCCGCCTCAATCAGTGGCATCCTAGATGGAAAACCAGAAAAAGTCAATCAATTACAAACGTCGATAGTGCGAACGGCCCACCTGCAATGGGGGAGGGGGCTTGCTGTGGTCGGTGCTGCGCTGCGGTGGTTCTCGACATCGCAGAGGGTTTCGGACGTCGCAGACGGTTGTGGCATCACGCGGTGGCTTGCCGACCGAGGCCATTCCGGCCAATTCCGTCGTAGACGCGTTTCTCCGTCACCACCTTGTCCATAAATAGGTCATGACTCTGCATTGGAATCTCGTCAAACATCTGACACTCAAACGCCAACCCGACAAATGGGGTCTCGTTTTTGGCGTTTTTCAGCAGTTTGTCGTAGTAGCCTTTTCCGTGCCCGGTTCGCCCTCCGCGAGCGTCAAAGCCGACACCGGGAACCAGAATCAAATCGATTTGGGCAATGTCGACCTTTTTCGACTCGATGTTTCGCAGCGATTCACGGGGTTCAAAGATGTTGTAGCTGCCCACTTCGAGCTCATCCATTGATTCGAGCAGGAACAGCTTCAGGTTGCCGTCAACGCAATACGGGATCACGATGTCTTTGTCGCTCGCCACCGCGGCGGGCAAGGCGTGCCGTGTCCGTACCTCGTCTCGGATATCGACGTACCACATCACACATTGGGCGGCGGCGTATTGGTCCATTTGCATCACGCGGTCGGTGATCTGATGGCTGACCACGTTTTTATTGGCCAATGCCTTCCGAGCAGCGTGGGCCGCTGTGCGGATCTGTTGCTTCTTTTCCGCCAATGCGTCTTGGTTCATTTCCACAAATGCTAATCTCGGGAATAAAGGGGGACACGCTCAAAGAGCCATCGGGATCGTCAAGGTAGGCTCAGCACCGCAATGCCAGCACACGGCTGGTTCGCTACAGCGAATTAAATTTCTCTGCCGCGTCATCCCAGCCAGACGGATTTTGGGGATCGAATTGCTTGGTGCCGAAGCTGGTTCGGATCAATTCTCGAGCTTCGACGATCGATCCAAGACGCCCTGTCCCCATCATTTGGACCGCAATGTTGCCTGCGGCGGTCGCTTCGACAGGGCCCGCCACCACGACGAGATTGCAGGCGTCCGCGGTCATTTGGCAAAGCAATTCGTTTTGCGACCCACCGCCGACGATATGAATGACATCAATTCGATTGCCCACCAAGGTTTCCAGCATACCCAGGCACACGCGATAGCGAAGCGCCAGCCCCTCAAGGGCACCACGGTACAGCACCCCATTGCTTTCAGGCGTTTTTTGCCCCGTCCTCGCGGCATAGCTAACGATGGCGTCGACCATGTCGGTCGGGGCTACAAACGCCTCATCGTCGGGATTGATTAGCAGTTCAAATGGTTTCGCGGCCAATGCACGCTCGACCATCACGTCCCACGACTCGGCTGCCTCGCGACGCTCGAGCGATTTTCGGATCTGCTGGAAAATCCACAACCCTCCGATGTTCTTCAGCAGCCGCGTGCTGCCCTGAATGCCTCCTTCGTTGGTGAAGTTCAGCTTGGCACAGGTTTGGTTGATCTTTGGCCGATCCAGCTCGCAGCCCATTAGCGACCATGTGCCCGAGCTGATGTAGCACCAATTTGGTTTTTCGGATGCAAAGTCATTGACGGGCACGGCGATCACGGCCGACGCCGTGTCGTGCGTGGCCGGAACAATCACCGGGACGTTGTCGAGTCCGGTCAATGCGGCGACCGAAGGCTGGACAACCCCAAGGTTGCTGCCGGGCTCCAGCACGTCTTGGAACAGCTTGCCAGGTAATTGAAAGCGAGAAATCAGCTCGCTGGACCATTGGCGAGTACGGGGATCCAGCAATTGGGTGGTCGACGCGTTGGTCGCTTCAATGCTGCGTTTGCCGGACAACAACCAGTGAAAGAAATCGCCCATCATTAGAAAGCCGTCGGCGATCGGCAGCGAATGCTCGCCGGCTAATCGAGCCGCGACCAATTGGTACAGCGTATTGAGCTCCATGAATTGCAGTCCCGTCGCCTCGAAAATTTCTTGTCGTGGAACGATTTCCCAGGCACGCTGCATCATCCCTCGCGTGCGGGGGTCTCGGTAGTGACGTACCGGACCGGTCATCTGGTCTTGGTCGTCGACCAAGACGTAATCGACGCCCCAAGTATCGACACCGACCGAGGCGATATCGTCAAACTGCTGCGTCGCCTTGCGAAGTCCGGTTTGGATGTCGGCCCACAATCCGTGGACATTCCAATGCATCGATTGTTGGATCGTGACCGGATCGTTGGCAAACCGGTGGACTTCGGCCAGCTGCATCTGTTCATTTTGCAGTGACCCTGCGATCACGCGTCCGCTCGAAGCACCTAAATCGACAGCCAAATGGACCGGAACCGAACTCATCGTATGAAATTCCTCGTGTTAACGTCTGGGAATCGGGAAAGGACGCCGATGATAGCAGGATATTGGGCGACTGCCGCCCCTTGGTTACCGGACAGCGGTGTCCACTTCAGGGAACTGCTTCTGTGGGGCTACGAGGTATGGCGGTTGTGACGATGTCGATGACCGGGGGGCTTGCGATGTGGCCAATAGGAGGCCTGGCGATTTCCATTGGAGTGGAGTGGTTTTGTTCAGTGGGTTGAACACGGCAGGATTTCGGTCAGGGCGGTCGTTTTCTCGTAGTTGGACAATCGATTTGCAAGCGAAAAATAACCCGAATGGCGGTCCCAAAATGCAGCCTCAAAAATGCATTCGATTGACACAAACTTTTTTAACTGCCGCAAGCGGAACACTTTATGTCACAAGCGGCTGTTCCCTGAAAACGAATTTGAGAAAACTGTGGTTGACCCGCCACCTGCAAAACGTAATCTAACGGTGTCGCCACATCACTCATCCGCCATTTTTCAGAGGCGGAATCCAGGAAGATGTGTACGATCGTCAACTGACGCTAAGTCGTTGATTTGATTAGAGTTATCAAAGGGATCGTGAAGGCTGTCTGATGACAGCGTTACTCGTCCTGCTTACTATTGCGCTAGCAACGGATTGTGCATAAATTGCGTCTTCCGCGAGTTCGCCTCGCGTGGGGTTTACGCGGTCAGCTTGCGGCCACGGGCTGATACACGTCGATAAATCGTTTGGCATTTGTCGATCGATTCATCACGGACCTCACGGGCCGGGTACACGGAGTACCCGGCCGCGAACGCTCGCGAGATGCAATCTCTTTTTGAGCCAGCCACACAGATTTACCCTCCCTCTGGGAGGGTCGACCGCAGGAGGCGGTCGGGGAGGGTTGGTGACTTCTCGTTTGCACGATTTACTTCTAACACAGCGAACCCCACCCAGAGCCGGCTGCCGCCGACTCTGACCTCCCCAGAGGGGAGGTGAAACAAATTTACCCTCCCACTGGGAGGGTCGACCGCAGGGTGCGGTCGGGGAGGGCTGGTGACTTCTCGTTTGCACGATCTACTGCTAACACAGCGAACCCCACCCAGAGCCGGCTACTGCCGACTCTGACCTCCCCAGAGGGGAGGTAAAGTAGATTCACCCTCCCACTGGGAGGGTGGACCGCAGTAAGCGGTCGGGGAGGGTTGGTGACTTCTCGTTTGCACGATTCTATTGCTAACACAGCGAACCCCACCCAGAGCCGGCTACCGCCGACTCTGACCTCCCCAGAGGGGAGGTAAAGTAAAAACCCCACAATCGCCGCGGTGCCGAGGGGCGACTAGGGAATTTCGCTCGTCGTTTCGTTGGGAGATGCCGATTGCGATCCGCCAATCAATTCGCCGATCTTGCCGTCGCTGGCGGGGCTGACCCATTTCAGGTCGACGATGATCGCCTGTTCGTCTTCGCGGACAATTAGCGATGGCAATTCTTCTCGCAATTGCGCAGCCCAATCTTTCGCGGTCAACGTGCGGTGTTCAACACGGACTTGTCGCGATGGATACCGCCATCGGCCTTTGGGGGTGATGCGGGCGTCTTCGGCGGTCACTTGGCAGCTCTTGACCGCATCGCTTGCACTGAGCCGCATCGCCAGCCGTTCGGCTCGGGCTTTCAGATTCTCTTCGCCCGTTTGCAGCAGCGCGTCGATGGGTAGCTCACCGCTGGCCGATTTGCCCAACGTGCTGACCAACATCGCCTGCACCGCGCTGGTCGCTTCGAGCGACTTCCACACGGCAGACTCGATAATTGCGTCCACAATTTCTCGTTTGCCGATCATGATGCCGCATTCAGGGCCTCCGAACACACCGCCCCCTTCGACGATCACCAAGTCCGCGCCCGCTTCGATTGCCGCTTCGACGGACGCCAATTGGGCGTCCTTGGTTCGGCGGAGCGTGGCCACCGGCAGCACCACGACTTGCGTGACCGCGGATCGGTCCAACTGCAATGGCGTGGGAGGATCCGGCTTGGTTTCGTCGTCGGCCACGATCAGACAAAATGAATCAAATGCGTCAAAATCCGAGGCTTCGATCGAATCATTCGCTCCGACTTCCTGAACGATCGGAACGAGCGAGTTGAGTGCATCGACCAGCGAATCACCGCTACGCAGCCGGATTGCTTGGCTACGGTGAATCAGGATGTCCTCTTGGCTCATTCCGATGACAAGTGCCGTCAAAATGGCGTTGAAGTTAGCAGCGACGGCAATCTCGAGGTTTGTCGATGATTCGAGATGGCGGTGCAGTTCACGAGTCAGTCGCTGGTTTGCATGATGATCGCGGCGAACATCGCCGTGCAAACAGGCATAGGCCGCTTCGACCGCCTGTTCGGCCACCGGCACCCCCGTGCCCAGCGGCGTTACCAGTGTGCCCGATGCGTTGACCAGCGGAATCGCCACGGCGACTTGTTTTTGAGACCACCGCTGGACGTTTTTTTTGCCCGCCTCGGTCGCTCGCATCACCGCGTCCAAGCCGCGGGCCGCCGTTTGGGGGAGATCTTGAATGATCTCGGTCGCTTGAGTTTTTAGTTTTTCCAGCGTCTCTGGCTCACGTGCACGTCGAGCCACGTCGTTGAGTCCACGTCGCAGTAATTCAACGGTCCAGGGAGGGATTGCCATGAGATGATTCGTTTTTAGGTATGGGGAGAGGAGTGATTGTGTCTGGCAGCGATTCGATCGCTTGCGCCATTGGCTGTATCGATTTTAACTGGGATTCGATTCTAACCGATGATTCTTGGCTACAAATCGGGCCAATCGATCGAGTTGACTTGTTGACGGAGGCATGCTGGGACAGGTGACTTGGCTGAATCGACAGTGCGGTCGCGGTGCAGACTGCTGATTTCATTCGCCGTTTTGGCCATTACGGGATGTCGTGCCAATCGGTCGTGCTAATACAGATGTCTTCGATGGTGGGGGGCAGCCAAAAATGCCATGGCGAATTGCACTGGAAATCGGACGTGCCCTCTGCCGAAATGACTCGTTTCGATATGATCATTCAACACTCGCGTCCGAAGACGAGGCAATGTCGCGTCGGTTTGTTCACCGATTGGCGAATTTTCGGCCTCTTCGGACCAAGTCATTACCCAGCTTTGAACATAGACGAGCGATATGAAAACCGACGAGCTACGCGAAAAATACCTTGCTTTTTTCGAGTCAAAAGGATGTGTCCGCAAACCGAGCGACGTATTGGTTCCGACTTGGGATCCGTCCGTTTTGTTCACGCCGGCGGGGATGAATCAGTTCAAAGACCACTTTCTGGGCAAGGTCAAGCTCGATTTCACTCGGGCGACGACCTGTCAAAAGTGTTTGCGGACCGGCGACATTGATAATGTCGGACGGACCGCGTTTCACCACACCTTTTTTGAAATGCTGGGCAATTTCAGCTTCGGCGACTATTTCAAAGAAGACGCCATCCGTTGGGCTTGGGAATTTTTAACCGATAAAAAGTGGCTCGGGATTCCTGGCGAGCGTCTTAGCGTGACCGTTTACAAGGACGATGACGAAGCATTCCAGTTTTGGAACGAAAAAATTGGACTGCCGACCTCACGCATTTCCCGCATGGAAGAGGACGAAAATTTTTGGCCTGCCTCGGCACCCAGCGAAGGTCCCGATGGAGTGTGCGGTCCGTGTAGCGAAATTTATTACCACCTCGATGACGGTAGTGATGTCGAGATCTGGAACCTCGTCTTCACTCAATTCAATCGCGTCGGCGATCCACCAGACAATTTGAAGCCGCTGCCGAGCAAAAACATCGATACCGGAATGGGGCTCGAGCGGACCGCCAGCGTGTTGCAGGGCGTGCCGACGAACTTTCATATCGACAATCTGTTCCCGATCGTCCAAGCGGCGTCGGAGGTTTGCGGCGTCAAATACGAGTACGAAAGCGACAACGGCCGTCGACTTCGCCGCATCACCGACCATGCTCGCGCCTGTGCATTCGCGATCCACGAAAACGTTTACCCTGGCCCCAAAGACGCCAAGTACGTTGTCAAACGCTTGATTCGCCGTGCGGTCTTGGACGGCTATCAAATGGACCTTCGCGAACCCTTCCTCTACAAATTGGTCGACGCGGTCGCCGAGAGTGCCAAGGTTCCGTATCCCGAGTTGAGCGAAACCACCAAGCGGGTTGCTGATGTCATCGAAGCCGAAGAGAAAGCGTTCTTCGGTACCATCGACGGCGGCATGAAGCGAATCGGGCAACTGTTCGAGCAAATGCGAGAAGAGTCCGCCGTGATGGTTCCTGGTGAGGAAGCGGCGGAACTGAACACGACCTATGGCGTGCCTCCAGAGTTGTTGCAGACGCTTAGCGCCGAGCAAAACTTTACCTTCGATTGGGCGGGCTATCGCGATGCGATGCACGAGCATTCGATCAAGAGTGGTGCGGGACAAAAAGAATTGTTCCAAACGGGCCCCTTAGAAACGTTAAAGGAAGCGCTTCGCGAAACCCCGTTTCTTGGTTACGACGCCATCGAAGCAACGGCCGTCGTCAAAGGCATCATCACCGGGGTGGGCGGCAAAGAGGACGAAGGTCAATTGCTGAGCCATCTTGATCGCGCCAGTGACGCTGAACTGCGTTTGGTACTGAATCACTCGCCGTTTTATGGCGAATCGGGTGGTCAGGTCGGCGACGTCGGGGTGATCAAGTGCGAGAAGTTCGAATTCCAAGTGATCGATACTCAGCGTCATGCAGGGTTGATCGTTCACCATGGAAAATTGACCCGTGGTGAAATTCACGAAGGCGATGAATGTACCGCGATCGTCGATTCGGCTCAGCGTGAAGCGCTTTGTCGTGCTCACTCGGCCACCCACATCTTGCACTATGCACTGCACAAAAACGTGGGCGATCACGCTCAACAACAAGGCAGCAAGGTGGAAGCGGACCGTTTGCGTTTTGACTTTACCAACCAACACGCGATCGATGACGACGTGCTCGTTCAAATCGAAAGGGACGTGTGGAATCGAATTGATGCGGCCGAGCCAATTCAGTGGGAAACCGTCCCGCTTGCCGATGCTCGTGCGGCCGGCGCGATGATGCTGTTCGGCGAAAAGTATCCCGATCCCGTACGCATGGTTTCAATGGGCGAATTCAGCAAAGAACTTTGTGGCGGTACTCACCTTACCAACACGAAGCAGGTTCAAGCGTTCGAGTTGGTTGTCGAAGAGAGCGTGTCGGCAGGTACTCGCCGCATCGAAGCGTTAACAGGCGAGCGGGCCGAAGCTCACCGCGTGCAGACGCGTGAACTGCTAGAGCAAGTTGCCAAAACGCTTGGTTGTGATCCACAAGATGCGGTTGCGGGAACGAAGCAACTGTTTGCCGAAGTGCGTCAGCTGAAGAAGGAACTTTCGGCTGGCAAGCCAGTCGAGCATTCCGAAGCATTGGTTGTCAAAAAGGCGGAAACGCCGATCGATACCAACGACTACAATTCGATTCGTGCTGCGGTTCGTGATATCACACGCCAATTAAATGTTTCCAGTGACGATGTCGTGACTCGACTCGAAGCCTTGATGGCGGACCGCACCAGTTTGGCAAAGCAGCTTCGCGAAGTCACCGCTGGCGGAAAGTTGTCTGCGGATGATCTGATTTCGGGAGCGGAAAACGTCGGCGATTCGATGTTGATTGTCGCCGAGACGCCCGGTGCGAACCCGAATGTGATGCGTGGCTGGATCGATCAGATTCGCAAGAAAAGCGAAAAACCAACCGCGGTGCTGTTGGCGTCGGTTCAAGGCGACAAGGTATTGTTGGTCGGTGGCGTCAGTCGTGAATTGGTCGATCGTGGTGTGAAGGCAGGCGATTGGGTCGGAGCAGCGGCAAGCGTGGTGGGCGGCGGCGGCGGTGGTCGACCGGACATGGCTCAAGCCGGTGGCAAGGATCCTGAAAAGCTGCCCGAAGCACTCGAGCAAGCCAAAGTCTCGATGCGAAAATCGCTGAGCTAAGAAAAAGGGAAAATAGGTTTCCCTGACGCGTCATCGGCATTAAATCGTAGCGAAACTCGCCAAGAGTTTCGTTGGTCCCGTGAAACGCGTAAGGCGGAGCTCCCGACACGTGAGTTTTGAAGTTGCGCGCTTTTCGTTCTTCGGGCCAAAGGCCCAGCAATTTGCCTAGCCTGGCCCAACGGGCCAGGTTTTAGATGCAAAGAAACCTAAGGGCCAAAGGTCCGGCCATTTGCTAGCCGCCCTCATTAAGTCCCAGTAAACGGCCGGACCGTTGGCCCTTCAATTCATTGCTTTTCTTGGTCCCAGCCCGTTGGGCTGGGCTAGGTAAACGACCGGGGCTTTGCCCCTAAATACAAACGCGCAACATCAAAACGTACGCGTCGGGTTATGCTCCGCCTGAGCTGGACACGCTGAACCGTCGCCGCGTCACTACGTGCCGCGGCGGTTGCCGTACCAACGAATTTGCATGCGGTCGCAATACTGGAACCCTCGCTCGGCCGTCCAAGGCCGCAACCACGTCGCGGCTTGGTCAAGTTCCGCATTGCTGACGCCTTGCGGCATCACCCAAACCTTTTCCGCGGGAACGCCAAGCTGCGCGACAATTTCTTGTAGCTCTTCGAGATCTCGCGATCCATCGACGACGAATTTCACTTGGTAATCGGCCGATTGCTCGATCAACGTTTGCATCGTGGCGATCGGCATCCGCCGCTGCTCGTGCAGTTCACTCCACCGCGGATGTTCGCTGGCGTCTGGGGCACTGGTGCGAAATTTGGGGCTGATCGACATCAGATCGCAAGCAACGTCTCGAGCGATCGTGCCTGCCGTTTCGATCGTGATATGGTGGCCTCGTTCTCGCAGCATCTCGCACAACAACACCGATTCTTTGGGTAACAGTGGTTCGCCGCCGGTCAGCACCACGTGACGCACGCCCGAATCCTCGATGGCTTGGACGATGTCCGCAATCGACACCTGATCCCCTTCGGGACGCCACGATGCATACGGGGTATCGCAGAACCAGCAGCGCAGATTGCAGCCGCTGGTACGAACGAAAAAACTGTTGGTTCCGGTCAAGGCACCTTCGCCTTGGCGGCTGACAAAGGTCTCGGAAATGCGCAGCTTTGACGTTTCGGCCAAGGTCCCCCTGGTCGATTCCGGTGAAGCCTGCAAAAATCCTGAATTACGAAGTGGAGAAATCAAATTGAGCGACTCAAATCATTTTCGCGAGCTGTTGGAAGTTTTTGAAAACCCCAGCCCGACACGAAATTTTACGATCCAACACCATTGTCCCGAGTTTACTTCGGTTTGTCCCAAAACAGGGCAACCCGATTACGGAACGATCATCTTTACCTACGTGCCTGACACACTATGTGTCGAGCTGAAGAGTTTAAAGATGTATTTGCAGCGGTTTCGCAACGAAGGCATCTTCTACGAAGCCGTGACAAACCGAATCATGGACGACTTTCTCGCTGTCGTAAAGCCGCGGCAAGCGACGGTGGAAAGCCGCTGGACCCCCCGTGGTGGTTTGAACAGTAATATTATTGTTCAATACCCCGACGTTCCCCTCGGTTAATGCCTGCCTTTTGTGCCCGTCTGCTGGCGGGCGATCCTCTGCCCTCTTCCCTCCCGGAACCCCAAAAATCTCCATCATGACGACTCCGATTTTGCTAAGCGGATTTGCTGACGAAGCCGCCAACGAAAAGCTTGCCGTACAACAGTACTCGGCATTCGCCGCGCTCGGATTGAAATACTATTCAATTCGGTTCATCGATGCCGGCGAAGGGATCAAGAATGTCATGATGCTCA
This sequence comes from Novipirellula caenicola, assembly GCF_039545035.1. Taxonomy (NCBI): domain Bacteria; kingdom Pseudomonadati; phylum Planctomycetota; class Planctomycetia; order Pirellulales; family Pirellulaceae; genus Novipirellula; species Novipirellula caenicola. Next base: position 613,970 of record NZ_BAABRO010000002.1, on the reverse strand, counting down.
GCGATGCCGAGATCAATCATCTCGTCAAAATGCAGAGTGATTATGGATTGAAAGTCAGCAGCATCGGTTCGCCGATCGGCAAGGTGAAACTAAAGGATGTCGACGATGGCACGTCGAACAAATTTGTCCCGTTTGATCAATACATGAAAGAGGACGTGGCTCGCGCGTGTGATCGTGCCGAAGCGTTCGGAGCCAAGTTGATTCGTGGTTTTGCGTTCTATCATCCCAAAGGAACCAAGCCCGAAGAACACATTGACCAGGTCTCTGATCAACTCTCGCAAATTGCCGAAGCATGCGACAAGCGTGGTTTGACGTTTGGTTTGGAAGTCGAAGCCAACCTGGTCGGTCAAACCGGTCAATTGCTCGAAGCGATCGCAGCAAAAGTCAATCATCCTGCGATGCTGACGATTTTTGATGGTGCCAATATCGTCACTCAAGGCTTCACGCCGGATGAAACCTACGGTCAATACTTGGCGATGAAGCCAAGTTTGGGTTGGGTTCATATCAAGGATTACCACGATCCGTCGCCGACCGCGCGGATCGATCATGTCGACGAAGCAAGTCTCAGCAACTTTGTCCCCGCCGACCGTGGTGACAGTGGTCACGAAGCGATCTTGCGTGACATGAAGGACTTTTTGCCCGAGTTACACAAGCGAATGACCTCGCGTGGCGCCGACGGCGTCTTCATCGATCTCGAACCCCACGTCAAAGGTGGCGGCCAGTTTGGTGGCTTTAGCGGTCCCGACGGATTTGGTGTCGCGTTGCGAGGCCTCTGCCGTGTACTCGACTACGTCGGAATCCCCTACGGATTGCGAACGTTCGAAGACATCAAAGCATCGTAGTTTTGTTGACCGGATCGTCGATTTGGCACAAGCCGATTCACCCTCCCATGGTGCGGGAGGGTCGGCTGCGGTAGCGTCCGGGGAGGGTTGGTTGCGGCAAGCGTGCACGCTCAGTCCGCAACACTACGGGTCTCCACCCCGAGCTTGCGGTCAAGTCCATCGTCGCCCAGCTTTCCAAGCTGGCAGCGCTGCGGTGACCGTTCTATCGACATGGAACATGGTTTCGCGTTTCGACGATCAAACGTGACGCACGCTAACGGCTTGGAAAGCCGTGCGACAATCGTCGATTCACCCTCCCGTGTGCGGGAGGGTCGGCCGCGGTAGCGGCCGGGGAGGGTTGGTTGCGGTAAGCTTGCACGCTCAGTTCCCAACACAACGGGCCTCCACCCCGAGCTTGTGGTCAAGTCCATAGTCGCCCAGCTTTCCAAGCTGGCAGCGTTATGGTGAGCGTTCGATCGACTCGGAACATGGTTTCGCATTTCGACGATCAAACGTGACGCACGCTAACGGCTTGGAAAGCCGTGCGACAATAGCGGCCCACCCCGAGCTTGCGGTCGAGTCCATTGTCGCCCAGCTTTCCAAGCTGGCAGCGCTGCGGTAACCGTTCGATCGACGCGGAACGAGGTTTGGCGATTCGACGATTAAGCTTGATGCACGCTAACGGCTTGGAAAGCCGTGCGACAATGGCCCACGCAGAGTTTGCGGTCGAGTCCATAGTCGCCCAGCTTTCCAAGCTGGCAGCGTTACGGTGAGCGTTCGATCGACACGGAACGTGGTTTGGCGATTCGACGATTAAGCGTGACGCCGCTAACGGCTTGGAAAGCCGTGCGACAATGCCCCACCCAGAACCGGTGGTCGAGTCCATAGTCGCCCAGCTTTCCAAGCTGGCAGCGTTGCGGTGACCGTTCGATCGACCCGGAACGTGGGTTTCGCGTTTCGGCGATCAAACTTGATGCACGCTAACGGCTTGGAAAGCCGTGCGACAATGGCCCACGCAGAGCCTGCGGTCGAGTCCATAGTCGCCCAGCTTTCCAAGCTGGCAGCGTTGCGGTGAGCGTTCGATCGACATGGAACGTGGTTTGGCAATTCGACGATTAAGCGTGACGCACGCTAACGGCTTGGAAAGCCGTGCGACAATCGTCGATTCACCCTCCCGTGTGCGGGAGGGTCGGCCGCGGTAGTGGCCGGGGAGGGCTGATTGCGGTAAGCGTGCACGCTCCGATCCTCCTCAAAACAATTTTCGAGGAACTCAAACACGTTCGCCGAAACCGCATCGCTCGATTTGGGACCGCATTCACACGCATGCGGAAAAATCGCTTAGGATTGTGGACGGTTGCTGCTGGTCTTCGCTATCGCTGAGGAAGGACGTTGATGAATGCTTCCGCTTGGCAATCGGACGTGTTGCTTGCCCAGCAGTCGTTTGATCAGAATCGAATCGATGAAGCTCATGCGATCGCTACTGGCGTCTTGGCGGGACACCCCGCATGTGCCGAAGCGATCGAAGTCATCGGCCTAGTGCAGTCGCGTCGTCACCAAATCGACGAGGCCATTGAAACGCTCGAGCATGCACTGCGAATTCGTTGTGACTTGGTGCCAGCACACACCTATTTAGGACTGCTGTATCAAACGCGAGGCGAATCAGCGCGAGCGATCCAAGTTTTTGAACGAGGCTTGGTGCTCGACCCGGCAAATGATCGACTTCGCTTCAATCGAGCGCTTTCGCTATTAAAGATCGGCCGCTTCGAGGAAGGTTGGATCGAATACGAGTGGCGATGGAAGGCAGCGTCGGTACCAAGACCCGAGATTCCGTTGCCGCGGTGGGACGGATCGCCGCTAGATGGACGCTCGATCTTGATTCATTCGGAACAAGGATTCGGCGACACGTTGCAATTCATTCGCTTCCTGCCGCAGGTGCAGCGTCTTGGAGCGACCGTGTGGATGGCGGTGCAAAAGCCACTCAGTCGGTTGTTGGGCAATGTCGACGGAGTGGATCATTGGATGCCGGTGGACCAACCCGCGGCAATTGCATTTGATCTGTATTCGCCGCTACTGAGTTTGCCGGCGCTATTGCAACTGGATCGTCCCGAGAAATTCCGAGTCGCGACGCCTTACTTGCATCCCGAACCCGAGCGAGTGAAAGCGTGGCGAGATCGGATTGAAGGTTTGCCGGGTCTGAAGATTGGAATCGGATGGCAGGGGAGTCCGACGTTTCACGGCGACGTTTGGCGTTCCATTCCGCTTTCGTCCTTCGCCGCACTTGCCAGACTCGACAACGTCACGCTGGTGGGTCTGCAGAAACACGATGGCTTGAATCAGCTATCGGAGAACGACACGGCGGTTCCGCTGGTCCGTTTTGACGATCTCGATGCGGACGGTGCGTTTGTCGATACCATCGCGGTGATCCAGCATCTCGATCTCGTGGTGACCTCCGATACTGCGTTGGCGCACCTTGCCGGGGCCGCCGGGGTTCCGGTGTGGTGTTTGGTTTCAACCGCTTGTGATTGGCGGTGGAGGAGCGAATCGAGTGACACCGCGTGGTACGATTCGATGCGACTGTTTCGCCAGCCGAAATTGGGAGATTGGGAATCGGTCATCGACGATGTGGTGGCCGAACTTCAGCGATCAGCCATCCGCAGCTGATTCGCTTGCTCGCCACCCACAATGAGTACCCCTTGGAAGTGACAAATGCCGCCTCGTGAGAAACTTCACAAAGGGGCGAAAGTGCACTTTGCGAGATTGTGGCGGGGAAAAAGTTGCCTTTCGTGGTTCCGCAACGTAAGATCAATTTGTAAGCAACCTGAAGCGACTACGGCTCGGTTATCGGTTTCGGGGGTGCTTATCACGGCCGACCCTCTCGTGTTCGCGTCGACGGACAGGAGAGCGCATCCCTATACAATCCGGCCGCGAGTTCTTTTCATTTGAGTGATTATTGGCTGGCCCCGAGCCGACAGCCGCAACTGCGGTCGGCTTTGAGAGCGCCGTCAAACGCCCTTCTCTGGCCGACTTCGATCGGAGCGGTTTGACTCGTCCAAGCAAACGCCGAGCAAATTGCACTTAACTCACGGAGGATCGAGTTCGCCACAGCGGCTTCTATCAGGGAGATACAGCCATGGGCCACATGCTGCAAGGGAATCCAGGGTATCCCGAGCCTGAGGATCGGGTTCGCTCGATCAAGGCACGCTCAGATGCAAGTGTCCTTCGCATTGCCGAAGAATCTTTGTCCCACATCAATGAATCCGACGCGTCTTTGGAAATCCCCTGTGGGATAGAGCACTACCGCGGTGTCCCCGCATTTGGGTTGCTGCGGCATGCAGCGGATGTGATTCCCGATCGCACAGCGGTGGTCTATGGCAACATGACTTGGACTTACCAAGCGCTCAATCACGACGCGGTGCGGGCGGCGGCTCTGTTGCAGCACCTTGGAATCAAAAAAGGGGATCGCGTCGGCGTCCTGTTACCCAACGTGCCGGAGTTCATCATCGCGGTCAATGGCATTTGGCGTGCCGGCGGAATCGCGGTCGCGCTCAGCCCGTTGATGGTCGAAGAGGAGGTGGCCGAAATTGTTCGCCGCACCAAGTGCAAGGTGGTCATTACCTTGGACATGTTGGCGCAAATGTTAGTCGGTTGCGAATCCGAATTGACGAAGACCTTGTACGTTTCGATTCGCGAGCATCTACCATCGCTGAAACAACTCGGGTATCTGTGGGCACGTCATCAACGCACCGGTCAATGGTCGCTGCCTAGCAACGAATCGCATGCTTGGTTTTGGCAGGAGTTGAAGGAGTTGCGTCGAGAATGGAAGCCGGTGGAAATCAACACGTCATCGGATCCCGCTTACATCCTGCCAACCGGAGGTACCACAGGAACTCCCAAATCGGTCACGCTTAGTCACCAGAACATGGTTGCCAATGCGTGGCAGCAATTTGAATGGACCCATCGCTCGTTTGCGACCGAGACGATGATCGCGGTGTTGCCGTTTTTCCACAGCTATGGCGTTTCGGCGATCGTTCTCGGAGGGGCGGCGATGGGCGCAACGTTGGTGCTGCACCATCGCTTCAATGCGCGTCAAGTGATTCATTTGATCGAGACAAATCGGCCGACGGTGTTGCACGCGGTGCCTGCGATGTTGGTAGCGCTGAACGATCGCTTGCGCGAGTATCCTGCGGATTTGAGCTCGATTCGCTGGGTGATCTCCGGTGGCGCGCCCCTTGATGCGAATGTCGGCGAGACGTTTCGCGAACACAGCGGCGCCCTCGTCGTCGAAGGTTTCGGGTTGTCCGAGGCTTCGCCGGTAACGCATGTCGGCGATCTGTTTGCTGAACCCAAATATGGCACGATCGGATTGCCATTGCCCGAAACCGAGTGTCGTATCGTCGACCCCAATGGCGGAATCGAAGACTTGCGGGATGAACAGGTCGGAGAGCTGATCGTTCGCGGCCCGCAAGTCATGCTCGGTTATTGGGATGACCCCGCAGCGACGGCGACTACGATTCGCAACGGATGGCTCTACACCGGCGACTTGGCGGTCCGTCATCCCGATGGCTTGTACAGCATCGTGGGACGCAAAAAGGATTTGATCATCACGTCGGGATTCAACGTCTACCCGTCCGAAGTCGAGGCGGTGTTGCGCGACGCTCCTGGCGTTCGTGACGCGGCGGTCGTCGGGTTCGCCGATCCGCAGCGGGGTGAGGTGGTCAAGGCATTCGTGCGGATGCACGACAAAGCGGTTTGGGACGAAGCGATACTGCGAGAACATTGTCGCCGTCATCTATCGAAACACAAACAACCTCGCATCTACGAGCAATGCATCGAGGATTTGCCGAGAAACTTTTTGGGCAAGGTGGTGCGTCGCAAACTGCGAGAGTGAGCCGTCAAGCACGGTTTCAGCTGTAAATCGTGATTAGCGAAGTAAAAGCGGAGTTTTGAAAAGAAAAATAGGAGATTCAATGATGGAACCCATTGCCATTGTCTCAGGTGTACGCACCCCGTTTGCGAAAGCGTTTGGCAAACTGGCCGACGTGTCGGCGGTCGAGCTCGGACGGATTGTCGTGACCGAGGCGTTGCAGCGGTGCGAATTGACGCCCGATGCGGTCGACGAGGTCATCATTGGTAATGTCGCCGGTCCCGCCGACTCGGCCAACGTGGCGCGTGTCATCGCGTTGAAAAGCGGAGTGCCGGTGGACCGGATCGCGCATACCGTCAACCGCAACTGCGCATCGGGAATGGAATCGATTCTGCAAGGCTGCAGTATCCTCCGCAGCGGTCGCGCGAAAACGATTGTCGCCGGCGGTACCGAATCGATGTCTCAGATCCCGCTACTGTACAGTCGCAAGGCAACCGAGGCTTGGATGCGAGTGGCGCGAGCAAAAACGTTAACGCAGCGAATTGCAGCCTTTGCAGCTTTTCGTCCCAAACATTTCAAACCGGTTGCCGGCGTTGAATTGGGGCTGACCGACCCCGTATCGGGATTAAACATGGGCGAGACTGCTGAGGTGTTAGCCCATGATTTCGCGATCACGCGGGCTCAGCAAGACGAGTTCGCGTTAGCCAGCCATCACAAGGCGGCTGCGGCGCAAGAGAAATGTTTCCTGTCCGGTGAAATCGTCGAGGTTCCCCTGTCTCGCGGTAAACCGATGGACAAAGACAACTGCATTCGCCAGGGCCAAACGCTTGAGCAGTTGGCCAAACTGAAGCCGATTTTCAAACGCGATGGATCGGTGACCGCAGGCAATAGTTGCCCGCTGACCGACGGGGCTGCAGCGGTGGTGCTTTCGGCGATCAAAGACTTGGATCGTTTTTCACGGCCGCCGCTGGGGTACATCACCGCAGCCGCCATTGCCGGTTGTGATCCAAAACGAATGGGGCTTGGTCCGGTATATGCAACAGCAAAACTGTTGGAAGAAACCGGCATGTCGTTATCGGATTTTGAACTGATTGAAATCAACGAAGCCTTTGCAGCGCAGGTGATCGGGTGCGATCGTGCGATGCAATCGAAATCGTTTGCAGAAAAAGAACTTTCGCGTTCCACCGCGATCGGACAAATGAACCCTGACATCGTCAACATTCACGGCGGGGCGATTGCCTTGGGCCATCCCGTCGGGACGACTGGCACCCGATTGATCTTAACGATGCTTCGTGCCCTGCGGGCCTCGGGCAAACGCCGAGGCCTTGCGACACTTTGCGTCGGTGGAGGCCAAGGCGTTGCGATCGCTCTCGAAACCGAACTGGAGACCTAGTATGAGTACCGATTCTTACAAAGCATTTCGCGTCGTCAACGATGGGCGAGGTGTCACGACGGTGTCGCTCGATGTTCCCGAGCGTCCGCTGAACATTCTCGACGGCGTCGTCATGAGTGAACTCGAGGCGATTGTCCACGATTTGGAACATCGGGGTGATTGCGAGTTGGTTGTCTTTCGTAGCGGCAAGGAAAGCGGTTTCTTGGCGGGCGCCGACGTCAACGCCATCGTCAACATCGAATCGCCTGCACAAGCAACGCAGTTAATCGATTGCGGACAACAACTATTTGACCGAATCAGCTGGCTGCCGATGCCGACGCTTGCCGTCATCCATGGTCCTTGTTTAGGAGGCGGGCTGGAATGGGCGCTGGCGTGTGATTACCGCATCGCTCGCGATAACAGCAGTACCAAAATCGGTCTGCCTGAAATCAAATTAGGCTTGATTCCCGGTTGGGGTGGCACCCAGCGGTTGCCACGGGTGGTCGGATTGACCAACGCGCTGAGCATGATTTTGCAGGGCAAGCATTTGTCGGCTGGGGAGGCGGCCAAGATCGGGTTGATCGATCGGGCGATCGATCCCGAGGATTGGGAAAACGAAGTGGCGGAATTTATCTCCGACATTTTGGATGAAAATGTGGTTAGCCAAAGCGGACGCAAGCAACCAATGCTGCAAAAGTGGCTCGAGGCGACCGCGCTTGGACGCAAATTGATTTTTGCAGCGGCCGAGAAGAAGATCCGCTCCAAGGCAAAGCATTACCCGGCACTCAAATCAGCGATCAAAGCGGTGCGGTGCAGCTATGGATTGCGACCAGATGGGCTGATGGCCGAGCGGAACGAGTTTGTCGATTTGTTGGCCACCCCAACGTGTCGCAATCTGTTGCAGTTATTCTTTGCCCGAGAATCCGCACGCGATCTTCGCACATGGGCATCACCCACCACGGCGCTGCATCAGGAACCGATTCGCAAAGTCGGAGTGATCGGAGGCGGCGCGATGGGCGCCGGCATCGGACAATTGGCTGCCTGCAAAGGCTATGACGTCGTGATCAAAGAAATTGATGAGGGCGCAGCCCAAGCGGCACGCAAACGAGTCGTTTCGCTGGTCGATAAATTGGCCAAACATCGGAATCTGTCCGAACGAGATCGTGAGGCGATCCTAGACCGAGTTCATGTCACGACTAGCGACGAACCGATGGACGGTGCTGACTTGGTGGTCGAAGCGGTTGTCGAACGCGCGGAGGTCAAAGATGCGGTCTTTGCCGGGCTGGATAAAAGGTTGGCGGGCGATGCGATCTTGGCTTCCAATACCTCGTCGCTGTCGATTGAGCGAATGGCCGATGCGACGCAACGTGCCGATAAGGTTGCGGGGCTGCATTTCTTCAATCCGGTTCACAAGATGGAATTGGTCGAAGTGGTGCGAGCCAAGCAGACCAGCGACGAGACGATCGCCCGTTTGGTCAGCTTTGTTCGCGCGCTCGGGAAAACGCCGATTGTGACCGCCGACGCACCCGGATTCCTCGTCAATCGCGTGTTGTTTCCCTATTTGGGCGAAGCCGTGGTGATGGTTTCCGAAGGTCACGACGTCCACCGCATCGACAAACAGGTGCGAGCGTTTGGAATGCCGATGGGGCCGCTCGAATTATTGGACCAAGTCGGTATCGATGTCGCCTATCACGTAGCAAAATCGCTCGACAGTGTGCTGGTCGGTGTCAGTCCCGTGGTCGATCAATTGAAGCTGATGGTCAACGAAAACATGTTGGGCAAGAAAACCGATTGCGGTTTTTATCAATACAAGAAGGGGCGTCGCGACGGTGCCGCCGATTTTCCGCGGACCAATCCGCGATCCGGACATCGCACCGTCAAACGAATCCGCGAAGATCATTTCGTTTCCGATGGGTTGACGTCCGAGCAACGCCGGCTGATTTACCCGATGCTGGCCGAATCGATTCGTTGTAAACAAGCCAATATCGTCGAACAAGCGTGGGCGATCGATCTGGCGATGGTGCTGGGGACGGGGTTTGCACCGCACCGCGGTGGACCTCTGCACGTGGTCGACACGATTGGCGAGCACATCGTGCATGCCAATTTAGGCTACCTGCAATCGATCTATGGCGACCGTTTTGCCAGCCCGTTATTGCTCGAAGAGATGGCAGAACAACATCAGTTGTTTTTTACTGAATCCAACACCGAGGACAACGATCACGCGGTAACCAAAGGGTGATTCCGAGTCGCACGCGAAGGGGAAACACCGTAAACGACGTTGACCATGTTAGGAGCAATCCAATGAGCCTTGATATCCATCCTTCCGAACCGAGAAAACCCAATTCGTCGACCACGAATTCTGGATCTGCTAATCCCGACGCCGCGAATCCTGAGGCTGCCACGGCGGGCAAGGAATCGTTCGCCGAGGTGGCGCTTCGCCTAGGCGGCGCATCGGTCGACGAATCCAAACGAACCGGATTGATTGATACCGCCGATGATCAAGTCGAGGATTTGTTTGCGGCTCAATACAAAACCACCAACAGCCCGGTACATCGAGCGGTGTGGGATAAACAGGTGCCGACCGAATTGTTCGAGGTCGATGCGATGCCGCAAAACGAGACGGTGTCGCTGGTCGTCGAACAATCGCTGAAAATCGTTCGCAAGCATCGAGATGGTGGCACCTTGCTGGACGAAAAAGGAAAGATCACGGCCAAGGTGTTGGCTGAATTGGGATCGGTGGGCTATTGGGGGCTGTTGGTGTCGCCTGAGTTTGGCGGGTCGGGAGCCACGATGCGTCAGTTCGCCGAAATGATCACGCAAATGGCGACAATCGATCCGACGGTCGCCGGGTTGGCGTCGGTTCACGGCTGCATCGGCGCGGTCGATCCGGTACGGTCCTTTGGAACCGACGAGCAAAAACAACGGTTCCTACCCAAATTGGCTGACGGTCGGCGATTGTCCGCGTTTGCGTTGACCGAACCGGGGGCGGGTAGCGATTTGACCGCACTGCGTACCACCGCGGTGCTGGACGGCGATGACTACGTCGTCAATGGCGAGAAATTGTTCATCACCAATGCGATCCCCGGTCGGACGATTGGGTTGGTCTGCAAAATCGATGGCAAACCAAGTGTATTGGTTGTCGATCTGCCAGAGCAAGAAAACGAGCATTTTCAATTGAAACGCTATGGCATCTACGCCCTTCGCCGGGCCAACAACAATGGCTTGATCTTTCGAGATTTCCGCGTCCCCAAATCCAATTTGCTCGTGCCCTCGCGTGGCGACGGGTTGACGATTGCCTATCACGGATTGAATTTGGGCCGCGTTTCATTGTGTGCCAATGCCGCCGGTGCGATGCGGTGGATGCTCGCTGAGATGTTGCCTTGGGGGGCGTATCGTGAAACCTATGGTCAATCGATTGACCGTCGCGAATTGGTCCGTCGCCGGATTGGCCGGCTTGCTGGTTTGATAGTCGCCTGTGACGCGATGACCGCTTGGTGCGCCGATTTGCTTGATCAAGGTTATCGCGGCGAAATGGAATGCATCGTGGCCAAGATCTTTGGCAGTGAGTCGCAAAAGGAAGCAGCGATTGAATTGTTCATGAAAACGCATGGCGGCCGATCGTTTTTAGAAGGCCATTTGTTCGGCGATAACGTTCACGAGTTCTTGGCGCCGTGTATCTACGAAGGCGAAGGCGAAATGTTGGGCATGGCGTTTTTCAAATCGCTGGTGAAACACCATGGCAAGATCTTCTTTGAACCGATTGGCCGCACACTCAGCGAACTGGGGACTGCCCAACCGAATCCGCTAAACCCGCGGCACGCATGGGCCCTTCGTAAACCGCTTTCGAGTTATGCCAAATGGTGGCTAGGGCACCAAGTCTCGGCGGCACGTTGGTCACCGATCGCGTTGTCGGATCCAAAATTGGCGGAGCATACCAAATTTGCACAGCGCTATTTGTCTCAAAGCGGGATGCGAATCAGTACCACGATGCGGACGTTTCAATTGAAGTTGGCGGATCGTCAATGCCGCATGTCCACGTTGTCGCTGGACATCCAAAACGCGGTCGTGATGTTGGTCACTAGCCTGTATGCCAAGGCATCCAATGATCCGGTGACACGCGCTGCAGCCGACGCGGTGTGTCGCGAATTGCGATTAAGGATCACCGGTGGCAAAGCCAGTAACGCGGATTTCCGGCAAGTCACGCAGCTCGGCAGCCAGATTGCCAGCGAGGGGTGGAGCGAACTCGATGGAGTGACATCGGGGGAAATCATGATGCCGTACAAGTAAGCATGCGCAACATCAGGAGAGGTTAAGGAGCTGCACCATGAATTTAGTCGACCTGTTTGGTTTTCGCACACCATCAAGGTTGGGATCCCCCGAGCTGACATCCCCCGCGGTTGAACCGCGAAAACGCCAACGCCGCGCCGTCATCGCGTTGGGGGGAGGCGGAGCACGAGGGCTCGCCCATCTCGGAGCAATTCAGGTGGTCGGTGAGGCAGGAATTCAAACCGAGCGGTTTGTCGGAGTCAGTATCGGCGCGCTGGTCGGAGCTATGTGTGCTCTCGATTCAGAAATACGCCGCGTACAGGCTCAGACGATCGAATTTCTGTTCTCGCCGGCCTTTTCTCGTAACCAACACCTGTTGTTTGGATCCACCGGTTCGCGAATGGAGGATGCCGAATCGGGAGTGATGGCTTGGTACAACCGTGTTCGCTATCTGTATTCGGCTCACCGCCGGATCACGCGTGCGGCGACGCGAAGGTCGTTGATGCCCGAGGCAATTTTGTCAGACGGTATCGAAGCCCTGGTGCCCGATCTGCAGTTTTCGGATCTTCTGACGCCGCTTAGCATCGTGGCGGCGGACTTGCGAAGCGGCAATCGGATCGTCATCGAAAATGGGCCGCTGCGAAAAGCCATCCAAGCTTCGATGGCGATTCCGGGGATCTTTCCGCCCGTCGAATGGGATGGCATGCAATTGTGCGACATCGGAGTCGTCGATGCATTACCGTCGATGATCGCGAAAACGTATGCCAGCGATTTGACCATCGCGGTGGACGTCGGTCAGTCGCACTCGCACGTCGATGATTGCAGCACCGCACTTGATGTGATCATGCGGATGCAGGACATCGGCGAATGCATGACGCGTCGCGAGAAGGCTGAATTGGCCAACCTTGTCATTCGCCCCGAACTGCACGGGGTCGATTGGTTCGACTTTAGTCATCCCGAACGCATCATTGACGCGGGGCGTGAAGCGGCGCGACGACGAATCGCTGCCCTCGCGACTTAGCCCGGCATCGCTGTCGCGAACGTCACGGCATCGCTGTAGCGAACGTCCGGGCATCGCCGTGCTAAAACTCGCCAAGCGGTTCGACTTCTGTTGCAGTGAGCAACACGCTGCACCGCATGCTTGTTAGACTACGGTTCCGTATCGCTGCGATGACTTCTTTGCTGCTTGCTAGATTATACAACGGAAAAGTAGGCGGCTCTGATTGACGAGACACTTTGAATGACCGCGATCCCTCCGCACTCCAACGACAACCTGTTTGCACAGCCAACGTCCACTCCGTCACCGAGTCGTCCCAGCAGCGAGGATATCGATCAACTGCGATTGCTTTCGATCTTTCACTACGTTGTCGGTGGGGTCATCGCATTGATGTCGCTGTTTCCGATCATCCATCTGGCGTTTGGCATCGCGATCGTCACGGGAGTGCTCGATGACACGAATGCGAATGGGGGCCCCTCTCCCGCAATTTTCGGCTGGTTATTTATTTTATTCCCAGCCTTGATGATCGGCATTGGGATGGCGATGGCGTGCTGTGTGATCGTCGCTGGACGCAAACTCGGATCGCATCAAGGCTACACCTATTGTCTTGTGATCGCGGGAGTGGAGTGCATGTTCATGCCGTTTGGAACCGTATTGGGGGTGTTCACCATCCTCGTGCTGATACGTCCAAGCGTCAAAGCATTGTTTGGCTATTCGGCGCCAGCGATGCCGAACCAGGGCGGGCAAAGTTAGAAAAGCGAAAGATTTGCGTTAAACCGCAAGGGGGGATTCCTCAACCGTACAGCCGATGCAGTACGCACGATGGGAACGCAAAGGAGCGGATTTCAGAGCAAAATCGGCTGTGATTGGGTTGCTTTGAGTTGTGTAAAATAGGCGCTATGCTTACAGTCAAGAGGGCGCCAGAGCACTTTCGGCGCAGACATCTTACGATATGTGAAGCCCTTTATGAATCAGCTGGAAAGCAGCCCCGCCGAAGTGAAAAGCCCCACGTTTGCCGAATTGCCGCTCGCGGACAAAGTCCAAGAAGCGATTGTGAAGTCTGGATACGAAACTCCCTCGGAGATCCAAGCCGCTGTCATCCCCCATCTGCTCGATGGACGCGATGTGATCGGCCAAGCTCAAACGGGAACCGGAAAGACGGCCGCATTTGCGTTGCCCATCCTGTCGCGTATTGACCCAACCAAAAAAGAAGTCCAAGTCCTCGTGCTCGCGCCCACGCGTGAGTTGGCGATCCAAGTTGCCAAATCGTTCTCGACCTACGGATCGTGCATGGACGGTTTCTCGGTTTGTGCGATCTATGGCGGACAAGATTACGAACCTCAATTGCGAGCCCTTCGCCGCGGCGTGCAAGTCGTCGTCGGAACTCCCGGCCGCGTGATCGACCACATCAAACGCGGTTCGCTGCAAGTCGGCGTGTTGGACTGCTTGGTGCTCGATGAAGCCGACGAAATGCTCAACATGGGCTTCTTAGAAGACGTCCAATTTGTGTTGGACCAAACGCCTGAGTCGACTCAGATCGCCCTTTTCTCGGCGACCCTTCCCGATCCGATTCGCCGGATTGCTCAAAAGCACCTGAAGGATCCCGAAACCGTTCAAATCAAGCACAAGACGATGACGGGGGCAAACATC